>JAKAFB010000104.1:0-4098 GCA_021818105.1 Acidobacteriota bacterium | reverse complement strand
CGCCAGTCCGGACTCGTTCTAATTAATCCCGTGCAGTTTCCACACGCCGTTTGCGAGTTCAAAGTCGGCTGTCCGCTTGGTGCTCAGCTTGTTGCCTGGATTGTGCGCAATGTCCTGCAGCGGACCCGGCACGCCGGTCAGGTCAACTGACTCGTTATAGGTCGCCCCTTTGGCCGTGTCCACACCCGGCAGCGTCTCGTCGTGCAGATTCCGCAAGTCACGCGCCTTCAAGTGGTTCTGCACCACTGTCGTAATCAGCACCGTGTAGTTCTCATCATCCGCCGTCAACGGACGCCACTGGATCGTGTCGCCGCCGCCCTGCGGCGTCAGAGCCTTCTTGCCGTCGTCTGTCAGCGTGTAGTCCGCCCAGAACTTGTTGGGATATACCTTCGTCAGCTTCCAATAGCCGTCCGTGATCCCCATCCTCATGCCCAGCTTATCCACCGTAATCACAATGCCCGCCGGCGGATCCTGATCGTACTTCGCTTGAATCAGTGCCTGCGCCTGCGTTTCCGTCAAGTCCGGCGTTGACTTACAGCCCGCCACCAGCAGGCCCGCGCCCAACAAAGCCACCGCTCCCAATACCTTCAAATGCAATGCGTCCTTCACATTCCCTCCCCTACACCGCAAAAAACGGCCCGTATGCTTTCGACCCGTCATTCTTCTCCTACTTTCCACGCATGTCAATGCGCTTGCATGTGACCGCGCTCACACTTAAAACTTTAATCTCCCGGTTTTCGGACGCCGCTTAAATTGGGCCTTCCAGCCACATCCTCACTCTCACTGGCCCGTCAGCCTTCCCATCAGAAGTCGCAGAAATCCCTGTTCGTCCGAATCCATGCAGACCTGGACATTGGCCGTGCCTGATACTGGCCGTGTAAATCCTTTGTCGTCCACCTCAATCCGCATCGGACTCGCCGGGCATAGTTCCGGCCGGAAGGTATACGTCACCGCCACCGGGTCAAACAGTGTCGGCACTGTCGCATGCATCGGGTTCAGCGCCCTCCACTGGTGATACAACAGCGTCAGCTGGTCCGTCAGCGGCGAGCCATGCGCGAAAATCTTCTCCCGCTCCGCCGTCTCCAGATGGATCTGCGTCGAATCCAGCGGCATCATGAAGATCGGCACGCCCGCCGCAAACAGCGCCTTCGCTCCAGCAGGATCCTGTTTGATGTTCCACTCCGCGTCCGCCGGCCGATGCTCGCCGTTCTTCCCGTCATAGCCGCGCTCGATACTCCCACCCATCATCACCACACGCTTGAGCTTCTTAAAAGTCTCTGGATCCCGCTCAATCGCTGCCTGCACGTTGAACAGCGGCCCAATCGCAATCAGCGTGATCTGCCCCGGATACTTCCGGATCTGGCTTAGCAGAAACTGCACGCCATCCCCATGCACCAGCTCCGGTGATCGCCGCGCATACACCGCCTGTGTCATCACGTTGTCGGTCTTCGTCTCCACGCCCGCGACCACAGGAATGTCCCTTCTGCCCACCGCCTCCAAATAGCGGCTTGCCAACCGCGCGCGCAACTCTGTATCGCCGAACGCCGTCGTCACTCCAAGAATCTTCAGCTCCGGGCTGCGCAACGCCAGCCCCAGCGCAAAGGCGTCGTCAATGTCATCGCCAATATCGGTATCAATGATGACCAGTTGCGGAACTGCGGCCGTCTTCGGCGCAGCCGCCTGCTGGCCACTCGCCGTCCGCACCGCAGTCACAGTCACCATCAGCAGCCAACAAACCATGAGAAAAGCACGCGCTGTTTTCATGCCAAGTACTCTAACCGCATCCGCCTCCTGCCTGCTTGCGGCCCCACCAGCAACCCGCGACCTCCTGCCGACTGTTCCGGCACACGCGCCGTTCGTTACCATGGTGGCCAACGATTCCCAGGAGCTTCCCATGCCGATCCGCCCGCGCCTCGCCTCCACCCGCCGCCAGTTCCTCCAACGCACAGGCCTCGTGACGCTCGCCGCATCTCTCCCTTCCGGGCACAGGCTCCTCGCAGAGGCCGGACCCTCCGCCGCATCCACGCATGCACCAGCGCCCGCCGTGAAGAACCGCGCGCCGCTCGCCCCCAGCGCCTTCTATTTGTTGCCCCTCGGCTCCATCCGCCCCACCGGCTGGCTCCGCAACCAGCTCCGCATCCAGGCCGACGGACTTAGCGGCCACCTCGGCGAGACCTGGGCCGACGTGGGCCCCAACAGCGGTTGGCTCGGCGGCACCGGCGAATCCTGGGAGCGCGGTCCCTACTACCTCGACGGCCTCATCCCCCTCGCCTGGCTCCTCGACGACGACCGCCTCAAGGCCACTGCCCAGCGCTTCATCGACTGGACCCTCACCCACCAGGCCGCCAGCGGCATGATCGGCCCCGCATCCAACGACGACTGGTGGCCCCGCATCGTCATGCTCAAAGCCCTCACGCAATATCAGGAGCTCACCGTCGACTCGCGCGTCATCCCCCTCATGGACCGCTACTTCCGCTTCCAGCTCAGCCAGCTCCCCACGCGCCCCTTGCGCGACTGGGGCAAATTCCGCTGGCAGGACGAAGCCCTCAGCGTGCTCTGGCTCTACAACCGAACCGGCTCGCCCTACCTGCTCGACCTTGTCCGCCTGCTCCACCAGCAGGGCTACGACTGGATGGCGCAGTACGCCGACTTCAAGTTCACCCAGCAAATCACCGCCGACTTCATCAAGCTCAACGAGGGCGGCGGCCTCAAGGACCTCGCGCTCTCCACCCACGGCGTCAACAACGCGCAGGCCATCAAGACCGGCCCCGTCTGGTCGGTCGTCTCCGGCGCGCAGAAAGACCGCGCCGCCGTCCTCCAGATGCTCAACGAGCTCGACAAGTACCACGGTCTGCCCAACGGCATGTTCTCCTGCGACGAGCACCTCAGCGGCCGAAATCCCTCGCAGGGCTCCGAGCTCTGCTCCGTTGTCGAGTCCATGTTCTCGCTCGAGCAGTCCCTCGCCATCACCGGCGACGCCTCCCTTGGCGACCGGCTGGAGAAGCTCGCCTTCAACGCCCTGCCCGGCACATTTACTGACGATATGTGGGCCCACCAGTACAACCAGCAACCCAACCAGGTCGAGTGCAGCCTGCACCACAAGCCCTGGGTCAGCGACGGCCCCGAGTCCAACCTCTACGGCCTTGAGCCCAACTTCGGCTGCTGCACCGCCAACTACCACCAGGGCTGGCCCAAGTTCGCCAACAGCCTCTTCATGCTCTCGGGCGACGAGTCCACTGACGCGCACAACGGCCTCGTCGCCGCCACCTACGCGCCGTGCGAAGTCCGCACCCTGCTCCGCGGCACCGCCGTCCACGTTATTGAAGAAACGGATTACCCCTTCCGTGGCTTAGTACGCCTTACCATCAACCCCGCCTCGCCGCTGCGCTTTCCCCTCTCGCTCCGCATCCCCGCATGGGCCGCAGGCACCACGATCCGCGTGAATGGCGAAGCCCAGCCCACGTCCAATCCCAGCGCCTTCGCTCGCATCGAGCGAACCTGGCACGCGGGCGACCGCGTCGAAATCGCCTTCCCCATGACGCCGCGCATCTCGCGCTGGTTCCACGACTCCATCGCAGTCGAGCGCGGCCCGCTCGTCTTCAGCTACGGCATCAGCGAAAGCTGGGTCAAGCTGCGCGACCGCGGCATGACCGCCGACTGGCAGGTCTTCCCCTCGTCGCAATGGAACTACGCGCTCCGCGTGGATGAAGCCACCGCCGCAAAGGACATCGCTGTCAGCGAATCCGAAACCGGCGTCAGCGTCTTCAGCGCAAGCCACACGTCCGTCCGCCTCAGCGTCTCAGCGCGCAAGCTCGACACTTGGCGCGCCGTGGACGGCGTCGCCGATCCCGTACCGCAAAGCCCGATCACCAGCACGCAGCCGGAGGAGACCATTACGCTCATCCCCTATGCCGCGGCCAAGCTGCGCATCACGGCCTTCCCGCAATGCAAAGCCTGATGCTCTATGCCTTCTTCGTCAGTTGCGCAATGATTTTGTCCACGTCGTAAACGCAGCCGCCCCACACGCCGCCGCTGGCCTGCACCAGCGCCGCCCACAACCGCGTATCCTCCGGCAGGCCAGGATGCGGCGCAAGATCC
>JAKAFB010000028.1 GCA_021818105.1 Acidobacteriota bacterium | reverse complement strand
CCCAGAAACTTTGCGCCGGGTGCGATGGCATCGTCGCGCAAGAGCTGGCCGTCTTCCGCGCTGCCGTACGAGGCGAGGATGCGCCAGGTGGCGAGCAACGACTTGGACGTGGTGGCCTGATCTGACTGTGCAATCAATGAATAAGTGGGTACGACGGGGTTGGGATGCTCGGCAAGGAACGCATGGCGCGCGGCGCTCTGCAGGCTCTTGAGCCCGTCTGCCATGTTGCCCTGGCAGCTTTTGAGCGGCACCGTGGTCATGTACTTTTCGGCAATCTGGGGCATCAGATTGGCCACCTGGGACCCGCCTGAAGCGCCAGCAACGGTGATGAAGGCCGCGACCTCGCTGGCGAGGCCGGGGTCCTGCGCGAGGGCAACCTGGATATCGGGCGTGCCCTTGCTGTAGCCAATCAGGATGTATTTCTTGCCGTTTGCCGGTTTGTGCGCTTGCAGGTACTGCACAATGAGCCTGGCGTTTGACTCGCTGCTGTCATTGGGCACGGGCAGGAGACTGACGTCGAGACCATACTTCTGCTTGAGGGCCTTCTGGCCTTCCTCGAATGCCGGAGAGTCAGGCACGCAGGAGCTGAGAATGCCGGGCACGATCAGCACCGCGTACTTCGTCGAAAATGCGCCGAGCGCCAGATCGTCGCGCCCTGGCGTGGCAATGTATTGGCTGCACGGTCCCCACGTGCCGCCGTCGGGGTTGTTCTGCTTGAGCACGGAGCAGAACGTGTCGCCGAAGCTGGCGGAGACGTCGCCGGTGGCCGCCGCGAAGTAGACAAGCAGCGTGCGGCCATCGGACTTGAACTCGCCTCCGGTGGCGGTGCGCGCTGTGAGCACGGGATTCGTAGGCGTGATGTAGTCGGTTTTGACCACCATGCCGGATTGCAGCAGGCTGTCGCGGATGTAGTCGCGTTCGGCGTCGGTGTTGGGGTCAATTTTGTGTGTGATGCCGTTGTTGCGCTGGTCGCGCTCAAAGCCGATATCGTGTGTGCCGGCGCCGGCCCACACCGTCTGCCCGTCGAGCGTGTAGGGCGTCTTCCACAACCGGAAGTGATGCCGTGAGGCAACCACCCTGAGCGGATCAGCCTGTGCGTAGCCAAAGTCCTGCGGACGATCAAAGAGGCGCAGCTCGCTCATGGGCAGGGTCACGTAGGCTTCCTTCGAGAATGAAGCCAGCAAGCCGCGCAGAATGGCGTCTGTTGGCGTTCGGTCGACCGTCACCCAGCCCGCAGCTTTGAGCGCCGCCTGCACCTGCTCCTGCGAGCCGATGAGGATGAAGTTGACGCGGTCGCCGGGCCTGCCGTCCGGGTCAGATACACGCGTTGGAATGGCATCAATGATGCTCTGCGGAAATGCGGGAACCGCCACGTTCTGCTTTTGTGCGGTTGCATGCGGTGTCGCGGAATGCTCGGTCGCAATGGTGACGTGATAGCTGCCCGTAGCCTCGTCCACCGTGGACTGGTTGACGGCGAGAAACAGATTGCCGGCGACACGAGCCTGAACTGTGGTTCCCGTGCCAACAAGGAAAGGCCTGGCAGCCGCACTATCGCCGATGCGCCCGATGAGTGCGCCGCGGCCCGCTTCGCTGTAGGGCATCATGCGCAGGAGGTCAGTGAATGTGCGCGCCAGGCCTTCCGGGCCGTTCGACTGCGGAGAGTTGTTGTACTGGAGTTCGCCGCTTGCGGTGATGCGCACGGTATCTCCAGCGGCAAGCTGCACACCGGTGTCTATCCATCCACTGGATGGCTGCACGTCGACTTTATGGGTTTGCGCCCCAACAGCCGTAGCGAGGAACAAACAGAGCAGAACCGTTCGTATCATCGTCGTCCATTCTTAGACGTGTCGATGATAACTCTGGGGACGGCAGCGTGGGGTTGGATCAGCCTGCGGCAGTGAGCGTCTTCAGGATTTTGGCTGGCTTGGAGCTATAGGGCAGAAACTCCACGCCTACACCGTCGGGCCCCCAGCGCACCACGCGCGTCTCCGAGTCGATGGTGGCCGCGGAATCGCCAAAGGAACCGCTCTTGCGCTCGAGCTTAAAAAAGATCCTCGTTCCAAGGGCAATGCGCTCATCGGTGAGAAGAAAGATCCCTGTGTCACTGACGTTTCCAATCAGATATGACTTCGGCTCGTCGCTGTTCTGTTGCACGGCCACAAGACCGGGCAGATGATAGCGCTTGGAGCGGCGACGATCATGGGCCTGATGAGAAAACAGACGTAGAAGTCGATCCTTGAAGAGATCTCTGCGGATCTCTTTGTCGCTCATCGCAGTTTCGTTGTCCTCATCGGCATATTCGTGCCGGCTGAACTGCGTTGGCGCATCCGCTTGCAACGGAATGGCCAGGCTGACTTGGGGTGCCGTACCAGCAGAAGCGAGCATGGTTGGTACATACGTAGGCGCTTCACGTGACTCACCCACGCGCTCCGTTTCGCCTTCAGATTCCTCGGCAGGATGAAACGTTAGCTGATCGCCGGATCGAATATGAGCGGCAAAGATCGTATGCGTGGGCAGCACCAGTGCGCTGAACGGCTCCGTCTTTCGGAAAGGCTCGATCTCCAGACAGGGAAAGCTCTCCGGCTCACGCAGCACACAGTAGTTTTCATCCAGAAATACCAGGTCACGCTTTGGGAGTCCGGGCGACCAGGGAATCCCCCGGTATGGATTGAGCCAGAGTCCCAGATTTTCCTGATGCACGATAGATTCAAGCAGCTTCTTCAGGGGCACGGAGACCGAGTCAAGGACAGCAACCTCGATGGGAAGAATGCCTTCCCGCACAGGGTTCATCACACGAAACTTCGGACCATCCATGCCAGCCATCCTGGAAGAGATTGCAGGCGCAACTTGCCGACTTGAGACACCCAACGGGCCGCCGGCTTGATTGCACTATAACTAAGGCACCCTCACTTGAATAATCCCAGATGGGACAGGCTGCATGGAATGCCACTATTTAGTTAATGGGTTCGCGTTTTTGGGCGTTTTGTTGGGTGGATTCCCTGTTTCAGCGCTGGTTTTCCACAGGGAGCCGCTCCATTGGAGCAGACACGCTGGCGTCGCTAAGCTGCGCGGCGCCTCACAGTCTCCACATGAACCGTCTGGTATCCTGAAGAACGGCAATTCACAAGCTTTCCAACACTGAGCACACGTAGCGGAGGATGAGATCCGGCATGATCAATCTGGCAGGTAAAACGGCCGTCATTTTCGGGCTGGCCAACAAGCGTTCCATCGCCTGGGGCATTGCCCAAAAGCTGCACGCGGCCGGCGCCACCCTCGCCATCTGTTACCAGAATGAGCGCATGAAGCTAGAGGCTGAGGGCCTGATCGCAGAGCTGCCCGGCGCCAGCGGCTTCCAGTGCGACCTGTCTGTGGAAAGCGAAATTGATGCGCTTTTTGCCGCGCTCAAGGAGAAGTACGGCAAGATTGACACTCTCGTGCACGCCGTGGCCTTTGCACCTGCAGCCGACCTGCGCGGGGAGTTCATCAACACCAGCCGCGAGGGCTTTCGCACCGCGATGGACGTGAGCGTCTACACGCTGATTGCCGTCACGCGCGCCGCCGCACCGCTGATGCCCGAGGGTGGCAGCGTGATGACGCTGAGCTACTTTGCGGCAGAAAAAGTAGTGCCGAATTACAACGTGATGGCCGTGGCCAAGGCTGGCCTCGAGTCCACCGTGCGCTATCTGGCCTGGAACCTGGGCCCGAAAAACATCCGCGTGAATGCCATCTCGGCCGGTCCCATCAAGACGCTGGCCGCGCGCGGCGTAGGCGACCTGACCGAGATGATGAAATCCCATGCCGATCGCGCTCCGCTGCACCGTAATGTGGATCAACTGGAGGTGGGTGGTACTGCTCTGTTCCTCGCCAGCGACCTCTCCAGCGCAATTACCGGTGAAGTCATCTACGTCGATTGCGGCTATAACATCATGGGCTTCTAAGACTCTGGGCGATGCGGGAGGCAGCTCCAGCTTCCCTCATCCGCAGCAGCCGCAACCTTCGCCGCGCCAGGTGCGCCGGCCCTCCACAAGCAGAATGGGAACAGCCGCCAACGCGGCGACGCTGTCAACCCACGCGACGCGCCACAGGGCAAAAGCCACAAGCCCGGCCAGCGTAACGGCGGCCAGATACGCGCAGGTTGCTGACTGCGTGGCATCGGCGGCCAATGCGCGGTTGTCCATGGCGCGCGCCTGCCTGCGCTTGAGCGCAGCCAGCACGGGCATGGCCACCAACGCCAAGACAGTGATGACGATGCCCAACGGGCTTGTCTCAACGGGCGCGCCAAACGAGAGCGAGGCAATCACCACAACTGCCGCGGCCAACGCATACAGCAGCGCTGCGGCTGCGCGTTCGGCGTGTGCCTTCTGCAAAGGAAAGCGCGGAAGAAACTGAAGCAGAACAACGCCGGCAGAGAGGAATTCAATGAGGCTGTCTGCTCCAAAGGCTGCCAACGCCACACTGCGCGCACGCGCCGCGGCCAAAAGCGAGACACCACATTCAAGCGCCATCCACGCAAGCGTAATCCACTGGAGCCATGCCACCTGCCGCGGCAGTGCGGCGGGGGCGGGGCAACTGTTGCAGCAGGGCACCGGGCCGGCTTGTGGGGAAACGCTCATGCGTGTTTCCATTCTGCCACTGCAAGCAAAACCCGGCTACATGGCAAGAATCTGTTCCCACACTTCCGGGTCAACCGGCAGGCCCAGCCTGCGATTCTCCGCGCGCACTTTGAGAGTGTTTTCACCGGGATAGCGAACCCTGGCGCCTTCCTTCGAAGATCTGCAGCCGTGCACAGAGGCGACAATGTCGTCCGCGATTCGTTCAGCCTCCGCCGCAGGCCCAAACGCCTCAGGATCCAAGGCAATGAACACCTGCGAGATGCCCGTCTCGCGCAGAGGGTCTGCCGTGATCTGATGTGTGGCATTGCCCTGCGACAGTATCGCGGCCATCATGTCCAGCAGAATCGCGAGACCGGACCCCTTCCAATAGCCCGTCGGCAGAGGGCGCTGCGACTGTTCAATCGCCGCGGGATCGCGGGTAAGATTGCCGGCCGCATCAAAGCCGCCATTCACAGGCAGCATCTCTCCACGCTGGCGGTGGCGCTCCAGCGCGCCATAGGAGAACTGGGACATCGCCATATCCAGCACCACGGGCCCCTGCGCGCGCGGCACGGCGATGACCAGCGGGTTGTTGCCGATGCACGGGTCAACGCCGCCCCATGGCGGCAGGTTGGGCATCGTGTTTGTCCAGCAAATGCCGATGTGGCCCGCTTCGGCGGCCTGCCAGCCGTAGGTACCTCCGCGCATCCAGTGATTGGTATTGGCCAGGCTCACGCATCCGATGCCGTGGCTAAGGCTCAGCTGCATGGCGCGCTCCATCGCGGCCAGGGCATTCAGGTTGCCGGGCCCACGGCGGCCATCCCATCGCTCCACAGCGCCAAAGCGCGACACGGTCTCCGGCGTGGCGGCAACATCTACGCAACCGTTGCGAATCATTGCGACGAAACGCGGAAAGCGCGCTACGCCGTGCGTATAGACGCCGTCGCAGGTCGCTTCCGCAAACAGCCGGGCACACGTCTGCGCGCGCTCTGCGGTGAAGCCGAAGCGCATCAGCGCCTCCGCAAGCCTTGTCTGCAATACATCAAATGGAATGCGCAGAATACACCTGTCCAATGTCCTCAAGAAGAGCGTGCGAGGGAGGAGGCGTCTCCGCTACTCCTTCAGCGTCACCCTGATGCGACGCTCGTCGCCACCCTTGGATGTGATGTGAATGTCGCCGGTCGCCTTCTTGCGAATGCTCTTGAACTTTTCGCCCCACTCCACCAGCACCAGCGCGTCGGGCGTAAAGAGTTCTTCCAGACCCAGCGTTTCCAGCTGCCGCTCACTCTCAAGGCGGTAGACATCCAGGTGCAGCAGCTTGAGGGGCTGGCCATCGAGCGCGCCATCGTACTCATGCAGCAGTGTAAAGGTTGGGCTTGTCACCTCATCGGCTTCGGCAGCGCCCAGTTCCAGAGCTATTCCCTTCACCAGCGTCGTTTTGCCGGCGCCCAGGTCGCCACGCAGCAGCAGGAGTTGCGGCGGACGCAGCAGTCGAGCGAGCTTGCGACCCACTGCAATCGTGTCTGCGCCGCTGTGGGTCACATACTCGTGAATTCTGCCCTCGGTAGGGGGTGCGACGTTGCTCATTTTGATGCCTCAGGTAAGACCTTAGCCGATGTGGACATTGCCGGGATCCCCTGCAACCAAACATACGCGCTTCGCCCGCGCGATTCAAAGCGAAAAGCCTGCGCAAGAAATTGCAGGCTGTCGGTTGCCAGCACAGTGTGCTCATCCGCCTCGCGTACGGCCAAGTCTGCAGCCAGCCCGTGGAGATATACCGCCGCCTCCACCGCGCGCTCCGGCTCCGCAGGATACTGCGCAAGCAGGCCCGCTATGAGGCCCGTGAGCACATCGCCACTGCCGCCCTTGGCCATGCCGGGATTTCCGGTAGTGTTCACAGCTACACGCCCGTCAGGATGCGCTACGAGCGTGCGCGCGCCTTTGAGCACGAGTGTCACCTGATGACGCTGCGCAAACTCCCGCGCCACGGCAAGCCTCGCGGCTTGCACTTCAGCCACAGTCATTCCCGCAAGCCGCGCCATCTCGCCCGGATGCGGCGTGAGCACCAGTGTGCGTTCCTTTGCGAACCTGGCAAGCAGCACCGGCTTTGCCGCCAGAATATTGATTGCGTCCGCGTCCAGGACCGCAGGCATCTTTGTGGCCCCTAGCAGGCGCTGAGCCACGCGGCTCGTCTCTGCACTGTGACCCAGGCCCGGCCCAAGAGCAAGCACCGTCTTGCCCGCCAGCAGGTTTGTTATGAGCTTCGATGTGAGCCCCTTTGCGGCAATCTCTCCGACCGCGTTTGCGGCCAGTGGCCAGGTCATCAGCTCCGGCGCAATGGAGGACAAGATGGGCAACGCGGCCGCGGGCAACGCCGCGGTCACGAGCCCCGCGCCTGCGCGCAGCGCTGCCAATGCCGCCATGGCGGGCGCTCCCGCTTTGCCGCCCGCCGCGCCCAGAGTGCCGCCCACCACCAGTACGTGACCGAACCTGCCCTTGTTCGCCTCAGCCGCGCGTGGGGCACGCACAAGGGTCATTGCATCCCCGGCCCAATGCAGTCCCTGCTCAGAAACGATGGCCTCTTCCGGCGAGCCAATCGGCGCCACCACAATGGGCTGGTGCCAGCGGCGCGTGAGATGGCCGAAGACATGCGCCGGTTTGGGCGCGGTAAAGGTGATGACCGCATCGGCGGGATACACCGGAGCATTCACAGTTGCCGCGGTCTCATCCGCAGGCCAGCCGGAGGGCAGATCAACTGCCAGTACAGGAGCCTTGCTCGCCCTCATCCATTCGAGCGCCTCCAGTGCAAGCCCCTTCAATGGCGGATTGAAGCCCGTGCCCACCACGGCATCCACAATCAGATCGGCAGTGAGCGCATCGCTGTATCGCTGCAGTTCTGCGGCTTCGAGCACAATGTGGATCTGCCCATGTGCGGGGCTGGATAGTTCGCGCCATGCCTCGGCGGCATCACCCTTCAGATCCTCCGGAGAACCCAGCAGGATTGTCGTCACCTCCAGCCCGGCGGTGGCGAGCATACGCGCAGCCATCAGGCCGTCGCCGCCGTTGTTGCCGCGCCCGCACAGCACGGTGACGCGCCGCGCCTGCGGAAACTGCGTGCGGGCAAAGTCAGCCACGGCCGCAGATGCCGCGCGCATCAGCCTGAGCGTGGGCACGCCGAAGCGCTCGGCTGTGGCGCGATCGCAAGACTGCATCTCCGCCGCGGAAAGAATCTGCATGGCACCTATGGTAGCGGGTTTTGCTGAAATGCATCAGGCGTGGATATTTCCCACTGCTCCGCACCGCCTGCGCGACAATGGAACCAGAAGTACCGAGCAAGGACATAGCCATGACCAGCACCCCCGAAAGGCAGAACACAAAGACCACATCCATCTTTCACCTTGCGAATCTTGCCGCGCGGTTTCCCACCGAGGCGGAGACCATGCTGCTGGATATGCGCCTGACGGACGAGGCAGCCGCCAGCGCTCGCCTGTTTCGCATCTACAAGCCCGCCCCGGCGCACTATCACAAGACCTGCGACGAGTATCTGCTGGTCATCGCAGGCCGCGGCAAGTTTGTAGTGGATGGAGGCGACCCGGTTGAGCTTGGCCCCGGACAGTTGCTCTTCTTCCAGCGCAACACAATTCACAGCATCCCGGAGATTGTGGAAGCCCCGCTGGTGGTTTTCTCAGTGGATACTCCGCGACGCGACCCGGCAGACGTGACCTTTGTGGACCCGCGCGATGGAACCGCGGCGACTTTCATCCGGACCATCCCCTACTGATCGCGCGCTGCGAATGAGTGTGGCTCTTTTTCGATGCAGGTCCGATGCCGGACTTAGATGCCCAGCGCCGTCTGAATCAGCAGCCAGCCATTGAGCCCGGCAATGAGGATAGCGACACACCAGGCCAGCACCTGCATCCCGCGGCCGTTCGCGAACTCGCCCATGTATTTGCGCTTTCCAGTGAAGTGCACCAGCGGCACCACGGCAAAGCTCAGCTGCAGGGAGAGAACCACCTGGCTCAGAATCAGCAGTTTCTCGGTTCCCTGCTCACCCGTAATGGCAACCACAGCGATGGTGGGTACTATGGCGAGACTGCGCGTGATGAGGCGGCGAAGCCAGGGCTGGACCCGGATGCGCACCAGGCCTTCCATGACAATCTGCCCGGCGAGCGTGCCTGTAATCGATGAGTTCTGCCCGGAGGCCAGCAGGGCCACGGCAAACAGCGTGCTGGCGATGGTCGCACCAACCAGCGGACTGAGCAACTGGTAGGCATCCTGAATAGCCTCCACGTTCAAGTGTCCGCTTCGGTGAAAGACCGCGGCCGCCACCACAAGAATGGCCCCATTCACAAACAGGGCCAGCGTGAGCGCGAGCGCGGAGTCAATACCTGCCATGTGGATGGCCTCACGCTTGCCTTCGGGCGTGCGCTTGTACTGGCGGGTCTGCACGATGGAGGAGTGCAGGTACAGGTTGTGCGGCATCACCGTGGCGCCCAGAATTCCAATGGCGATGTAGAGCATTGCGTGATTGCCAATGATGGACGAAGACGGCACCACCAGGTCTCTCATCGCAAGCGCATACTCCGGGCGTGACAGCACAATCTGCACCCCAAAGAGCACAATGATGGTGCCGATCAGCACAATAACCAGCGCCTCAATATAGCGGAATCCGCGCGACTGCAGCAGCAGAATCAACAGCACATCGAGGCCGGTAATGAGTACGCCGTAAAAGAGAGGAATGTGAAAGAGCAGTTGCAACGCGATGGCCGATCCGATGACCTCTGCCAGGTCACAGGCGGCAATGGCCACCTCCGCCATGATCCACAACCAGAAGCTTGTCCTCGGTCCGTAGTGCTCATGGCAAAGCTGCGCCAGATCACGCTCTGTGGCGACTCCCAGCTTGAGCGAGAGATTCTGCAGCAGAATCGCCATCAGATTCGACGCCATGATGACGAACAGCAGCGTGTAACCGAAGCGGGAACCACCGGCGATATCCGTAGCCCAGTTGCCGGGGTCCATGTACCCCACGGCAATCAGGAATCCCGGACCGATAAAGCCCAGCAGCCGCCGCCAGTAATTCCGCGTCTGCGGAAGCCGCACTGTGGAGTTGACCTCCGGTAGCGAAGGCTCTGCAGCGGAAAGAAATGTCGTAATCTCTGTGGCCATGTCTGAAGGGATAAATCCACAGTTATTCGACAACAGTATATCGCAAAATGTTAAATGTGATTAATAAAATTCATTATTTTAAATTATCTTTAAACTTCCTCCCGTACCCAAATCGCTTCTGCGGCAGGGCGTCCAAGGATCGAAACTCCCGCAGATAATTCAATCGAAACGGTTTGGTCGTAGTTATGGCTCATCACGCGCAGGCTGCATTCGGGGCCGATGCCCAAGCCGTGTAAAAAATGGAGGAGCCGGGAATCCCGCTCCTGCATACTGACCACGATGTAGCGATGCCCGTCTTGAGCCTCGGAAAGGGGCAACTCTCCTCGTTTTTTGCGCTCGCTGGGCGCTTCAGGCAGGACGGAGTTGCCGTGGGGGCATGACCCGCCCTCGCCGAGTTTCTGTTTGAGGCGCTCCTCGAAAGCAGGGGAGACAACGTGCTCCAGCCGCTCGGCCTCCTCGTGAATCTCGTACCACTCCATGCCGAAGATTTCGCTGAGCATGCGCTCAATAAGGTGGTGACGCAGGGCGGTGCGGTAGGCCATCTCACGGCCCGCGCTGGTGAGGCAAACAACTCCGTCAGCACCAACTTCCACGTAGCCGTCGCGCTTGAGGCGCTTGAGCGCCATGGTGACTGCGGGAGCGGACACCTCAAGCCAGTGAGCGAGGGTGGCGGGATAGACCTGGCGCCCTTCCGCTTCCACCTCAAGAATGGCCTTGAGGTAGTTCTCCTTGGATACGTGGATGATGTCTTTCATGGTTGTACTTGCACCAGTCTACTTGGTTCCGTGCTCAACCCGGTGAAATTCCGACCGCCCCCAGTTGGTCACCAAGGCGCAGCGCCCGCGTGAGCGGCGCGAACAACTGGGCGCAGGGCGGTCGGTCAGCTGCCGTGGCTCTTCTTGAGGGTCCAAACCCTATCAACCCAGCTTGCATGAATAAAGCGATTTAATTCGCTTGTCTGCGGGTAAGCTGCGCCGGTATATTTGGTGGGTTCCAGGAGATGGAGAAGATGCGAATTCTGTTGCGCAGCCTGATGGCCTTCGCACTTGCGATTTCAGTTGCAGCCCCGCTAACTGCCCAGGTACAGACCGAAGTGCCGCCGGTCATCCCCGGCGCCAAGCCGGTAACCGTGGAGCACATCAAGATTCACGGCAAGTCGCTGGAAGGCAATCTAGAAGGCGATGCCGTCGACCGCGATGTGATTGTCTTTCTTCCACCCAGCTACAACAAGGACAAGCATCGCCGCTACCCGGTCGTCTACGCCCTGCATGGCTATTCCATTGGCGCTGAGCAGTGGACACACGAGATTCACGTTCCGCAGACGATTGAGGGGGCCTTTGCGCAGGGCGCCCGGGAGATGATTGTCGTCCTACCCGATTCGAAAACGGTGCACAACGGCTCGATGTATTCGAGTTCCGTGACGACGGGCGACTTTGAGAATTTCATCGCGCATGATGTTGTTGCCTACATCGACGCGCACTATCGCACCCTTCCCAGCCGCCTGAGCCGAGGCCTTGTGGGGCACTCCATGGGTGGCTACGGCGCATCGCGCATCGGCATGAAGCATGCGGATGTCTTCGGCAGCCTGTACATCATGAGCCCCTGCTGCATGTCTGCGCGGCCTGCCGGGCCGGTCAATGCTGATCTTGAAAAGCAACTCGAGGCGGTCAAGACGCCGGAAGACTCGGCAAGTCTACCGTTCTTTGCACGCGCGCAGCTTGCCACCGCCGCAGCCTGGTCGCCTGACCCGAAGAATCCGCCGCTGTATCTCGACCTGCCGTTTAAGGACGGTGTGGCACAGCAGGAAGTTCTTGCCAAGTGGGCGGCGAATGCGCCGCTGGACTTTATCGACCAGCACATCGACAACCTGCGCCGGTACCGCGCCATCGGCATTGACGTGGGCGACGAGGACGGGCTGCGCTTTGACACCATCAAGCTGCATGAAGTGCTCGACAAGTACGGCATCGCGAACAGCTTTGAGATCTATCACGGCACGCACACCAGTGCTGTCGCTGACCGCTTTCAGAATCATGTGATGCCGTTCTTCAGCAAGAATCTGTGCTTCGATGCAGCCTGCAAGTAGCGCGGAAAGAAGTTGCCCTACGCAAACGGCCAGTGCCGCAGCCGCCACGCCCGCACCGCGTAAATCACAGTACCGCTCACGCCAATGCCCAGCGCCACCGTCAGCCCGCCCACCGCGTGGCTGCGGTTCGCGAGGATAAAGAGGAACCCTGCCATCGCCACCAGCGGCGGCAGGGGATACAGCGGAATCCGAAACGGCCGTTCCAGCTCGGGCCGCTTCACGCGCAGCCACATCACGCCCACATGTTGCAGCAAAAACTGCAACAGGATCCGCGTAATCACCAGCATCGTGATTACCTGCGTCAGCGTAAAAAAGCAGAAGCCCGTCGCCACCAGCCCCAGCGCCACCAGTGATCGGTGCGGAATCCCATGCTTTGGATGCACCGCCGCCAGCACGCGAAAGTAGTTCCCATCGCAAGCCGCGGCATACGGCACGCGGCTGTACCCTAGCAGCAGCGAGAACACTGAGGCAAACGCAGTCCACACAATCAGCGCCGCCATCAACCGTCCAGCCCACGCGCCAAAGGCTGACCGCGCAATCTCCGCCACCAGTTGCAGGTGCGCCACGCCGTTGCCCACATGGATCGCAATGTCGCGCATGGCCGGCAGCGCCGCCAGGTTCATCGTCACGTAGAACAGCGACACAAACAGCACTGACAGCAGAATCGCCCGCGGAATTGTCCGCTCTGGCCGTCGCACCTCGCCGCCCAGGAAGCAGATGTTGTAGTAGCCCCAGTAGTCATACGTCGTAATCAGTGTGGCCTGCGCCAGCCCTCCCAGCGCCACAGCCAGTGACAGTGCCGGAGCCACCGGCATTTGCCATCCGCCATGTACCGCAGCGCCCGCAAAACCTGATGTAATCACTCCCGCCAGCGCAACCAGCACGCCCGAAAACAGCACCCAGGCCAGCCGCGTCACCGCGCTCAAATTCCGATACAGCAGTCCCGTCACCAACAGGCAGGTGCCCGCTGCCGCAAAATTCGAAAAGTGCAGAGCAGGCAGCGAAGCAAATGGTGAACCTGTCAGCCCTGGCCAGAACCACGCCAGAAAGCTCGACAACCCGATGCACCCTGATGCAATCGACAGCGGCGCGGAAAAACTCAGTTGCCACACAAACAGAAAGCTCAGCCAGTTCCCCGCTTTCTTCGGGCCGTAGATCTCCTGCAGAAACGCATACGATCCGCCCGCCCGCGGAAATGCCGCGCCCAGTTCCGCCCACACCAGTCCGTCGGCCATCGCAATCACAGCGCCCAGCACCCACGCCCACACAGACATTCGATAGCCGGCCGCCGTAATCACCAGCGGCAGCGTGATGAACGGACCCACGCCGATCATCTCCAGCATGTTCAGCGCCACCGCAGAGCGCAATCCAATGCGCCGCTGCAGATGGTCAGTTGTTTCGGGGGTAGAAGAAGGAGTGTGCATGGGGACGGAGTGCTCCCCGGATTGTACACTGGCAAGACCATGTTTCTTGCCGAGAGAGTTCAACGTACAGTAGTGTCGGCGGCCCTCGCGAGCCTCATCGCCGCAGTCGCAAACCCACTCTTCGCAGCACAGCAGGACGCGCGCCCTGCACCGATCCCTTCCGCCGAGCCCACGTCCATTGCGTTGCCTTTGCCCGAAGACCGCGGCCAAGCCGCGCTGGAACAGGACCTCAAGCACCTCGGCACCACAGCCAGTGTTCTCATGATCGTCGCACACCCAGACGACGAAGATGGCGCGCTGCTCACCTGGCTCTCACGCGGACTCGGCGCGCGCGTCACGCTCTTCACGCTCACCCGCGGCGAAGGCGGCCAGAATGCGATGTCCGCGGACACGTACGACGCACTGGGCCTCATCCGCACCAATGAACTGCTCAAGGCCGGCGAATACTACGGCGTCCATCAGCTCTGGGGCACTGAAGCTGACTTCGGCTTCTCGAAAACGCAGGAGGAATCCTTCGCCCGCTGGGGACACGACCGTGTCCTTTATGACGCAGTGCTCGCCGTGCGGCGCGTCCGCCCGCAGGTCATCGTGGCCACTTTCTCCGGCGCCGTCTCTGACGGCCACGGCCAGCACCAGGTCTCCGGCGAAATTGCGCAGGAGGTCTTCAAGGCCGCCGCTGATCCCACCGTCTTCCCCGATCAGCTCAAGCAGGGCCTGCAGCCCTGGCAGCCGCTCGCCGTTTACTCCATGGTTCCCTTCGCGCCCATCACGCAGAAGGGCATGTTTGACTACGCCACCGGCAAATGGGCGCCCGCGCGCTTTCATAACTACGTCACCGGCCAATGGATCGAGGGGGCTCCTTCCACAGATGTCACCATTCCCGTCGGCACATGGGATTCCACGCTCGGCCGTAGCTACACGCAAATTGCTCGTGAGGGCTGGGGAGAGCAAAAGTCGCAGAATGGCGGCGCCAATCCTTCGCTCAGCGGCCCAGCCACATCGCGCTATCACCTATGGGCCGTAGCGCCCATCGCCAAAAGCGGCGCTGCCGGAGCACAGGAGCCCGCGCACAGTCTCTTCCAGAACACACAGGTCAACATTGACACCAGCCTCGCCGGCCTCGCCTACCTTGTCACCAGCAATCCGCCCGAGTGGCTCACCACCGGCCTGCGCCAGATCAGCACCGGCATCCAGCAGTTTGCAGCGAAGCGCAAGGGCCAAGTTGGCGTGGAAGCCGCAGGCAATCTCACGCCCATGTATCGGCAAACCCTCGACCTGCGTGCCCAAGTCGCCGGCAGCGCTCTCGATACCCAGGCAAAGGCAGGCTTGCTGCTGGAACTCGACGCAAAGATCAGCCAGTTTCAGTCCGCCCTCGCCGATCTTCTCGGCCTCGACATGATTGCCTTCCGCACCAACGAGTCTCAAGCGTCGGAAGGCGGCTTCCGCGGCAATTCCGCAGATACGACCCCGCGCATCATCTCGCCCGGTGAGCTGTTCCGTGTCCGCGTGCATGCCGCACAGGCCACCATAGCAACACGTATCGAAAGCATCTGGCTTGAGAGCTTCACCGGCAGCCCTTGGAAGAGCGACATCCTCAGCGGCGCTCCCACCGCAACCGCTGCCACCGCGGATACCATCTTCACCGTGCACGTGCCAGAGAATGCCGAGCCCACTGCGCCCTACTTCACGCGGCCTTCCATCGAGCAACCTTACTACGACATCTCCAACCCCGTCTGGCGCGGTCGCTCCTTCGCGCCCTATCCGCTCGCCGCCTGGGCTGAATTCACCTTCAACGGCCTGCCCATCCGCATCGGCAAGGTTGTGCAGACGCTCGACCGCGTCACCGGGCCCGGCGGCATTTATGAACCACTCGTCGTCACGCCCGCCATCGGCGTGCGCATCGATCCCTCGGCCCGCATCCTGCCCCTCGATGGCAGCGCATTGCCCATCCGGGTCACCGTCCACACCGAAGGCGCGGCCTCCGGCACAGTGGAGCTTAAGCTGCCCGCAGGCTGGACGTCCATCCCGGCCGAGGCTGAATTCAAGCGCTCCGCAGCGGGCGATACGGATCCAATCGTCTTCTCCGTCACGCCTGCCTCTACCTCCCCCGGCGAGTACACCATTCAGGCCGTCGCTCATTCCGCTGGCCACACCTATCAGACCGGCTGGCAGAGCGTTGGCTACCCTGGCCTTCGTCCTTACAACCAGTACAAACCTGCCACGCTGCTCACCCGCAAAGTGGACGTAAAGCTTGCCCCTGGCCTGCGCATCGGCTACGTGATGGGCACCGGAGACCTCGTACCGGAGGCCATCGAGGGCATGGGCGTCACACCACACCTGCTCACACCCACCGAGCTGCGCTCAGCCAATCTCTCCGCATGGAACGTCATTGTCATCGGCATCCGCGCCTACTCCGTGCGTCCCGAACTCGCGGCCATCCAGCCCCGCCTGGGCGAATTTGTGCGCAACGGTGGCACCGTCATCGTCCAGTATCAAAGCGCGAACTTCCCCGCTCCCTTGCCGCTCTCCATGGGCAACCGCATGCCCGAGCGCGTTGTGGATGAGCAAACCCCCGTCAAGCTGCTGGCTCCATCGAACCCCCTGCTCACCTGGCCCAATGCCATCACCACCGCCGACTTCAACGGATGGGTGGAAGAGCGTGGCCACTCCTTCCTCGATTCGTGGGACTCCGGCTACACCGCGCTCACTGAGACCGCCGATGCGGGCCAGGACCCGCAACGCGGCGGCCTGCTCGTCACACACCCCGGCAAGGGAACCTATATCTACGTTGCCTATGCCCTCTATCGGCAGCTTCCTGAGTTAGTCCCAGGATCTTACCGCTTGCTTGCCAACTTACTAAGCGCAGGCAAAGAGTAATTCATCCTTAAGTCTTTTCCGAACAGCCTCGCATCGAGCATCCGACCATACTGGTGCATTGTGAAAGGAATGTGAATTCACATTCCTTTCACAATATCTTCCCGCCAATTTACCCACCTATAAGTATTAAAACTCTGTGAATTAGTCATATATTCATACAACTTTGCGAGTCTTCCCTTAGCAACGGTCACAACAAGTTCAGCATAGCTGTCTTTCGGGACTGTTCGGATTCATCTGTGCACCCGCATCTCCAAAAGGAATGCCCAGACAAGACTGCCGCCTGCAGGCAATCAGACGCAGTCGCGATTCAAGTACTTGCGAAAGGGAAATGAGAGGCCCAATGAACTTCAGTCTGAAATCCGCTGCCATCGCAACACTGGCGGCCACACTTGTTGGCTCGTATGCCTTTGCAGGCGCTGCCCCGGCGCCTGCCAGCAAGCATGAGGCAAAGAAGCCCGCAAAGCCGTCGGTTGAAGACCAGATTCAGCAACTGCGCGACGAGCTGCAAAACCAGATCAACAGCCTCAAGTCCAGCCTTGCAGAAAAGGATGCCGAGCTGAAGCAGGCACAGCAGAAGGCAACCGACGCTGAAGCCGCTGCCGCCAAGGCTCAGGCCGCTGCAGACGCACAGCAGCAGGCTGTCACTGAGAACGCCGGCGCGGTGAATACGCTGAAGAGCACGGTGAATGAGATGAAGGATGCGAACGCTTCCGTCGTCTCCAGTTTCACGGAAGAAACCACTCAGATCAAGAAGGCCATCGCGAGCCCTGACGAGATTCACTTCAAGGGCATCACGCTCTCGCCCACCGGCTCCTTCATCGCGGCTGAAACCGTGTGGCGCCAGGGCGCCACGGGCGGCGGCCTGAACACCCCGTTCACCGGCGTTCCGCTCCAGAATTCCGATGCGGCACAGATGAGCGAGTTCCAGGGATCCGGCCGCCAGTCGCGCCTGGCCCTCAAGGCGATCGGAAAGCTCAATAGCATGACCCTCAGCGCCTACTACGAGATGGACTGGCTCGGTACCGGCATCACCTCCAACAACAACCAGTCCAACAGCTACGTGCTACGCCAGCGTCAGCTGTGGGCCGATGTGCGGATGAACAACGGATGGGACTTCTCCGGCGGTCAAGGTTGGTCGCTTGTCGCTGAAACCACCAAGGGACTCCAGCGCGGATCCGAGATTCTGCCGGCAACCATCGATCCCCAGTACGAAGCTGGCTTCGTCTGGACGCGGCAATACAGCTTCCGCGTGACGAAGGACATCAGCAACAAGTTCTTCGTGGGTGCTTCGGCTGAGAATGCCCAAACCCTCAATCCTGCCGGTTCTGGACTGCCCACCAATCTCCTCATTGGCTCAGCCGGCGCCGGTGGCGGCCTCTACAATCCCACCGCCAACTACTCCTTCAACGCGGCTCCTGACATGGTTGCCAAGGTGGCCGTCGAGCCCGGCTGGGGCCACTGGGAACTGTTCGGCATCGGCCGCTTCTTCCGTGACCGCATCTATCCCACCGGCGGCACGCCTTACAACGACACCAAAGTCGGCGGCGGCATCGGCGGCGGCTTCCGCGGACCGCTCTTCAACAACAAGGTCACAGTCGGCATGAAGGGCCTTTACGGCACTGGCGTGGGTCGTTACGGATCCTCCACCATCGCCGATATCACGCTTCGCCCCGACGGAAGCATCTCTCCGCTGCACGGCTTCTCGACGCTCAGCACGCTAGAGATGAACCCCACCGCGCGCCTGAATCTCTACTTCAACTATGGCGGCGACTACATCGGCCGTGACTACACCGTCTCGGGCGGAAAGCAGGTCGGCTACGGCACCTATGACGCCGATATGACCGGCTGTAACGTCGAGCCCACAACCGGCGGCTCGTTCAACCCATCAGCCCCAGCACACTGCACTGCCAACAACAAGGATGTGCAGGAATTCACCGTCGGCGACTGGTACTACTTCTACAAGGGTCCCAAGGGCGGCCTGCGCATGGGCCTGCAGTACAGCCGATTCCAGCGCGACCTCTGGTCCGGCAATGGTGGCACCACCAACCCCGGCGGCGGCGCCAAAGGCGTTGATAACATGTTCTGGACCTCGTTCCGCTATTACCTGCCGTAACCACACGCGGCGCACACAAAGCCGCTGCAACGACAAAGGACAGCCTTTCGGGCTGTCCTTTGTCGTTTTCTGTACTGCCGCTGGACCTAATGCCCGCGCGGCTCGCCTGTGGGTGTGAACGCCATCCCCGCCACCTCAGATCCGGAAGCCAACACATCGCGCAGCTTCTCAGCATTCGCGCCGCTGCGGGCAACAGCAGTCTCCACGAGATGCAGCGCAGCAGCCGGGGCAGTGGACTCCGGCAGGCGGAAGATCCAGGGCACGTTCACCTCCGTTAGTGTTCTGTCGTCGCTGAGCGCCACCACGGGCACAAATGCCTTGAGTGCAAGTTGCTCTGACAAGTGCGCGGCGCTGCGATCCAGTGCCACAATTGCCAGCGCATGCTCATCCCACAACGCATGTACCAGTTGCGTTGAGGCAGCGCCCCAGTTCTGATCGCTGGCAACAGGCACGAGTTCCACGCGCTTGCCACTCTGCGCCGCCTCCGCCAGCGTCTTCTTCATCTCCGCAGACGTCGCCACCGCAGCAGCCTTGGGGCCGAACAGCACCACGCGCACCGGCCCTGCCGGCTCGTTCGGCAATTTCGGTCCCAGGTATTCCACACCGTCCTCGCCCACGCGTGCATAGGGCTCAGCCCCAGCCGGTGGTGCCGCTGCTTTCTGCGCCGTTGGCTGCGTCTTCTCCATCGTCTGCAGCCGGTACGTCACTGTGCCGTTATGCACTGTGCCAATGTACATGGGCGCAACGTTCTTCTGGTTCGGGTCAAATACCATGTGTCCCGTCACGCCGTCGTATTCCTGGATGTCTGCCAGCGCGTCGTGAATGCGCACCCGGCTCAACCCTGCCTTGCAAATGGAATCCAGCAGCATGTTCATTGCGTCATAGGCCAGCGATGCAAACTGCTCCGGCGGTTCATGGTAGCGAGCCTCGAACCGCTGGTTGAACTCGACCCAGAGCGGATCCTTGCGTGTAGGGTCGTAGGGAAACACCGCTTCAAAGCCTTCCGCCACAGGACCCGCAGCAGCCAGAAAGTCCGGGCCCAGCGTGCGATAGGAGCCGAACACACGCTGCTTCATGCCCAGGGCCTTCATCTGCTTCAGGATGTTTGCTGCGGGAATCTCATCCGTCCACAGCACAATCGCATCCACGCGAGACGCCTGAATATTCTTTAACTGCTTTGTGTAGTCCGTGTCTCCGGCCATGAACTTCTGCTCGATGACCACGGGATGCCCCAGCCGCCGCGCCGCATCGCGCAGCTTGCCTACGCCCATGCGTCCGTAACGGTTGTTCACCCTCAGAATGGCAATGCGCTTCAGGCCAAGATCCGTAAAGATGCGACGCGCCAGCGTGTAGCACTGCACGCGATCATCCTGCAGATCCGTGAAGTACCACGGGATATAGGTTTCAGGAATCGTCGGGTCCGTGGACGCTGAATTCACAATTGGAATCTCGGCCTTCAGCGCCACGCGCAGAATGATGTGCGTTGACTCAGAACTGATCGATCCGAAAACCGCCCAGTCCTCGTCGTCGTAGATCATCTTCACAATGACGTCTGAGGGCGATCCCCAGATGTCTGGATCTGTAGCGCGGTCAGGGCCATAGGCAGCTTGTGCCTGCCAGTTGTCGTAGTCGTTGTGCAGCATCAGTTTGAAGGGCTTGCCACCGTAGCCACCCCGCGCGTTGGCCTCTTCCACGGCCAGTTGCGCGCCGTGCAGCATCCGCTGTCCGTAGACTTCTTCGGGACTGTGCTCAATCGGCGCGTAAAATCCGATGCGCACCTCCTTCAGATTCTTTGGATCCGTTTCGTCCCGTCCTGGCCCTGGAAATATATTCGGAGTCGTGTAGTTGAGATAGTACGGCTTCGAATAGTTTACAAACGGGCTCATGTCAGCCGGTTCGCCTGCATACGGTTCAACCACGCGGTCCTTCGGCGGCCCCGGCGGATGCGCTCCGCAGGAGCATGTCGCCGCGCCCTTGCTCGCACTCTGTCCCGCCGTGCCTACTGCAAGTCCCGCAGCACATACACACGCTGCTGCCCACAACACTTTCCTGCGCATACCGGCTACTCCTTGTTGCTGGCTTCCTTGTCTGTGCGGAACATCGCAATGGCTTCAATTTCCACCAGCAGCTCAGGGCGGCACAGCTTGGCCTGGATGCCTGTCGATGCCGGCAGTGGATCAAGCCCCTGCTCCTTGAAGAAGGCAGTGCGCTCTTCGTTGAAGGCGTCGTAATCGCGATCGATATCACGCAGGTAACACGTCGTGCGCACAATGTCGTGCCACGTGCAGCCTTCGCTCTCCAGCAGCGCGGTGATATTGGTCAGCGTCCGCCGCATCTGGGCCCGGAAGTCCCCAATGTGCACGCTCACGCCGTTCTCGTCGATGGAGGCCGTACCGGAAATCAGCAAAATAGTCAGGCCGTTCAGGTCAATGCGCATGCCGCGCGAAAAGGAACTCGGCTTGCCGTAGCAGTAGGCCTCGTTGAGAACCTTGTGATTGGTAATCGCGCGCTTCTTCACCGGTGCGTGCGCAATGGACTCCAGAATCTCGGTAAGTGCAGTCATGATGATGGCTCCTTGTTCCCCTAGTGTTGAAGAATTCCGTGACTTAAACCCTTGGAAGTGGCAACCCAGATGTCGCCGCCCTGAAAATCAATGTTGTTGATGTAGTTGTGTGCCGGCGCGGTCGTTACCGGAACCTCCGTGACGTGCCCCTGTGCATCGCGCACCATCATCTCCGGCTTGCCCGTGGTTAGCGATGGGCGATAGACAGCCCAGTTTTTCCCGTCGTAATAGGCCAACCCCTTGTCCGTGCAGAACCAGGCATGATTGGCATCCACGCCCTTCACCACGTTGGTAAAGTTCGACGGCAGCCCGCTGTCCTTGGTCAGGAAATTATGCCAGTAGCGACCGTCATAACGGCTGTCGCCAAAGTAAGTGGAGACCCACAGCACGTTGTCCACATAGCTCACGGACGACGTAATCTCATGAATCAGTCCCTGGTCCTTGAACAGAACCAACTCGGTCTCGCCGTCAGGATCCTCATAGCGGTCCCACAGCTTTGTCTTCTGGTCATACTCCAGCACGCCGCTTCCCCACACGGCGTAATACACCTTCGTCGGCGTGGCCGAGACACCATACACCCAGATCTCCACCATCGGCGTGTCGCGCTCGTTGTAGAGGTCCCACTGGCCCGTGCGCAGATTCAGCCTGCTTCCACCCGCCGCCGTCGCCACCCACACGTTCTCGCCCTCAATGGACACCCCATACACCACGTCATTACTCAGGCCGGAGTTGAGTTGCGTGAATGTATCAATGCGACCGCCGGAGATGCGGCTCAACCCGCCCATCGTCCCAGCCCACACATCGCCCGTGCGTTTATCCACCGCGAGCGAAAGCACCGCGCGATGCGCCAAGCCATCCTTCGTGGTGAAGGTCTTCCAGTGGTGATTCTCGTAAAGCCCCAGGCCGTTGTTCGTTCCCGCCCAGATGCGATCACCATCCACCAGCACCGCATACACATGGTTGTCCGGCAGTCCATTTGCCGTCGTGAAGTTCTCAAAGCGATAGTGCGGCATGGCCGGCACGGCTGCCAGCGCCGCCCCGCTCAGCGCTGCCAGCGCCGCGGCCACAAGGATTGCGAGCTTGCTCCATCCGTACTTCATCATCGCGTCCTCAGATACTCAATCAGATCGTTCAGTTCATCCTTGGTCAGATCGTTCGTCCGGCCATGCTTGTCCTCAGGGTTGTAGATCGTCCAAATCTCTTCCAACGTCGCCGCCGATCCGTCATGCAGGTACGGCGCCGTCAGTGCAACATTGCGCAGTTGCGGCGTATCAAACTTACTCATGTCATCTGTGGGCTTCTTCGTGCCCACGTCAAACGACTTCTGGTCTGTCCCCTTCGGCCCGCTGTGGCAATAGCTGCAGCGGTTCTGGAGAGGAATGGGCTGGTGAAATTTGTCCACACTCCGCTCAAAGATCGCCTTACCGCGTGCCTGCGCCGCCGTCAATTCGTAACCCGGCAGCTTCCAGCGATTAGGCCGGGATGGCAGGCTGCGCATGTAGGTAATCAAATCCGTGAGCGTCAGGTCGTCGTAATTCTCCGAGCGCCAAAAGTACTTTTCCGTGCGCGGACCGCACTCCGTTGGCAGGTCAGGATTGCCGCCATTCCACTTGAATGGGTTCGTACCCTTCAGGTCTTCAATGAGCCGGTTGTCCACGATATCGCGGCCAAATCCGTCTGGTTCCAGGTCCCACTCCAACCCGTCAAACGTCGAGTCAATGTGGCAGTTGGCGCACCCGATTTGCCCCTGGAACGAATACCGCGCCGTATAGAACGCCTGCTCTCCGTAGTGCAGAACCGACACCTTCCTGGGCCCGGCAATCGCGACCGTTGACACTACTTGATTCGTGCGCGTGTCAACCACGCTGATCGAGTCCGACAGACGGTTGGCCACCAGCAGCCTGCTGCCATCCGGCGTAAACACCATGCCGCGCGGATCGCGTCCCACGGCAATTCGCGCCACCACATAATTGGCACTTGCTGCGAGATCCTGCACGAACGGCGCGCGATGCAGACGCACATAGCGAAGCAGGCGCGGCACATCAATCACCGTCAGCAATTCCGATCCGCCGCTGGTCACATACATTCGCGACTTGTCCGGCGAGATAGCAACGCCAAAGGGCCGTGCCGCATAGCGTTCCAGCTCATCCAGCGGCACCTCCACCGTCCTGTTGCCTACATCTGCGCCGAACAGCGTCAGCGTGTCCTCGAACGCGCCACCGTGCTCCAAATGCGCCAGCGGGACAAGATTCTTGGGATGCAGTTCGGCCACCGCGCCCAGCCGCCCGTCGGCCGAGAGGGCCGCGTGAAACACTCCGGCAATGCTGTGCAGCGGAATGCGATCCACCACCGTCGCGCGCTCCGCATCAATCACCGTGATTTCGGATTCCGGCGCAGTCCGATGCGGCGACGCATTCGGATACACATGCGTCACATAAATCCGGCTTCCATCCGGCGACTCGGTCATATAACTGGCGCCACGTCCCGCACTCAGCCGTTTCTCCTCCTCGCCCGTCTGCGCATTCAGAACCGCCACATCGTTGGAGATGCGGTTCGCCACAAACAAGTGCTTGCCCGCGCGGTCCTCCAGCACGCTGGAGGGCTCTGCGCCCACATGCCACGTGGCCGTCACATCCAAAGTTCCGGCGTCAATCACCGTCAGCGTATCGTCCCACGAGTTGGTTACGAACAGTTGCTTCCCATCCGGCGAAAGCGAAAGGCCGCGCGGCTCATGACCCACCGCAATCCTTTTCACTTCCGCCCAGGACTGCGCATCCAGCACGCGCACCTCGTCGCTCTCGTTGCACAACACAAAGAGCCGGTTGCCGCCCGGCGCGAACACCATCTCCAGCGGAGCCGGGTAGATGAGGTGTTCACCGGTTCTTCCCGTCACCACTGCATTCGCTGTGCTGCCACTCCAGAACGCGGCCACGCAAGCTGCAGCGGCCAACATCGCCAGACCCGTGACGAGCCAGAAGCGCATTCTGCCTTGTGTCGCGCGGCTCATCGCGGTTCCTCCACCGTCAGGACGCGATCCACGCCCTGCTTCTCCACCGTCTGCTCCTGGCCGCTTGGCCAATGCACCACAATCTTTTCCACCTCGCTGGCCGCACCCAGTCCAAAGTGCAGGCGGTTGTCGTTCTGCGAAAGATAGCCTGACTCCGCCACGCGCTCTGCCATGTAGTGCTTGCCACCCGCGTACACATCCACACGCGCGCCAATTCCATCCCGATTGCTCTTCGTTCCCTTCAGTTTGATGGCGACCCAGTGCCCAGTGTCCGTGGATATGTTGTGCACCAGCGCTCCCCTCGCACCAAGGTTCACAAGAAATGCGTCCATCTTGCCGTCATTGTCGTAATCGGCAAAACACGCGCCTCGCGCCACGCTGCGCTTGTTGATAACGGCCCCCGCCTCACGCGATACATCATCAAATCGCCCATTGCCCATTCCGCGGAACAATGTGTGCTCCTGCGGAATCAGGAAAATCAGTCCGCCGTGGAAGATCAGGATGTCGAGATTACCGTCATTGTCAAAGTCGTAAACGCCCGATCCCCAACTCACATATTGCGCATTGGCCTGCGATACGCCGTTCGTCGCGCCGATGTCGTCAAAGCCCATCTTGCCCGTGTTGCTCAGCATGCGGTTGTAGCGCCCGTCAGTGACCCAAAGATCCAGCTTGCCCTTGCCCTCAAGGTCCGCAAACACTGGCCCCATCGCTGAGGTTGATTCGCCGTTCTGCCCAAAGGCCGTGCCCGTATCGTTGCCAACCTCTTCAAACGTCCCATCGTGCTTGTTGCGGAAGAGAAAGTTTTCCGTGCGGTCGTTCGCTACGTAAATATCGTCCCAGCCGTCGCCGTCAAAGTCCGCCGCTGTCACGCCCATCGTGCGTCCTACAAATGCGCCGATGCCGGACTTGTCAGTGACATCCGTAAACGTGCCGTTGCAGTTGTTGTGATACAGGCGATTGGTTTCGCCTTCATAGTCCAGCGGCCCCGGATAATTGTCCGCACCGTAAAATGCGCGATACTTCGGGTCAAACTTCACGTAGCGCCCCACGAAGAGATCCACGCATCCATCGCGGTCATAGTCCAGCCAGGTCGAACTGATGGACCATCCGTCCACCTTAATGCCCGCCTTCTCCGTCACATCGGTGAAGTGTCCGTTGCCGTCGTTGTGGTAGAGAATCGCACGCCCGTAGCCGGTTACCAGCAGGTCTTCGTATCCGTCGTTGTCATAATCCGCTGCCGTCACCGCAACCGAGTACAAATCCGGCGCCAGCCCTGCCTTGTCGGTCACATCTGTAAACGTGCCGTCGCCATTGTTGCGATACAGATGATTGTGCGGCGGTGGGTCCGGCTTCACGGCCAGCGGATGCGGATGCATCCAGTCCTCCAGCGGCCTGCCATTCACTACGTACAAATCCGGCAGCCCGTCGTTGTTGTAGTCAAACCACACGCATCCCGCGCCAGTCCCCTCCAGCAGTGAACCCAGTTGCGCCGAGCCAAAGCTGTGCACAAAATCGATATGCGCCTTGTCGCTGGCGTCCTCAAAATGAATGGGCGAGGCCTCCCCAATAGCCGGAGAAGCCGCCTGCGCCGCAGGCCCACCCGACGCCGCAGGCCCATTTTGCGCAGCCGCGGCAGAGCCTCCGCACATCCAGGAAAGAATACAAATCAGGAAAAGAAGGCGATACATCATCTCAGCGGCTCCCAGCATGCGCATTATCGGTTGCTCGTGCGTGTGTCAGGTCTACAGGCGTGGTCGTGTGTTCCAGTACTTCCGGCAGGCGGTTGTCTGATGAGCGCTCCGGTCCCGTGTGGCAGCCCACGCAGATGCGCTGCTCTCCGGCGCGCGCCCAGAACCATCCGTGCTGCTGCCGCAACACTGTTCCATGCGCGTCCAGCAGCGCAAAGCGAATCGGCGTGTCACCCGGCACCTGTACAAAGAAGGAACCGTCCTTCTCCACCGGAGCCGTGCCCATCACCACCGTGCGGCCGTTGGCATCCTGTGCCTCAAGCCGCACTGTTGCCGGTGTGCCCTGCAACTCGCCTTCGCGTGTCAGCCGCGCATCCAGCGCCAGCAGATTTGCATAGCTCCACGGGTGCAATGCTGTTGGAAAGCGTTTAGGCGTGGTGCGCGGCACCACCAGAACCGGCTCCACCAGGTCCTCACCCTTCTCTGCAATCACCGTCTCCATCGCTACTGCGCCAGGCTTCCACAGCCGGATTGAGTAGCGCTCGCCCGCAGCCGCGCGTGCGCTTACCAGCCACGCACCGGAAGACGTCTCCGCAATTGCACCTGCATATTCTGCCTGCGGCGCTGTCACGCGTTCTTCATGCGCCAGCGGAGAAGTAAACCGCGCCAGCGCCTGTCCCTGCGTGAACACCACATCGCCTGAGGTCAACTGCTCACCACCCCAGCGCGGCAGCCCGTGGTCGCACCGGTAGGACTCGATGCCAGAGCCATCCGGATACACCAGATACATTTCCGGGATCGAGCCCGTGCCCATCGGATACCCGGTCTCGAACAGGATGCGTCCATCTCTCATCACATCGGCAGGGAACGCACTGGATCTCGTAAATGAAATCTGCACCGGACCCGGACCTGCCACCGGGTCCATCGGCTGGTAGCGCGGCGGATGCCCATCATCGTCCGATTGCACCCGGAATCCCTGCGGCGTGCGCAGCGCATACACCATGCGCCCCACCGGCAGATAGAACGGCCTCTCTGCGTCGGTCGCGGTTGTCAGCACCCGTCGCACCTTGCGATCCGTCAGATTCACTTCCCAAATCTGCCAGGGATCTTCCGCCTTCTGCTTACCGGCAAACAGCACCATCTCGCCGTCAAAGGAAACATTCGCATCCGCGCTGGCTGCAAAATCCGGTACTAACGATTCAGCCTTGCCATCGTGCACCAGCAGCAGTTGCGCGCCTTTGGGAAAGCGTTCCGCACCGCGCAATTCCGCACGAGGCACATACACCGGCGCAGCCGTAACAATGATGTCCGCGCCTACCTTCTGTGCCGGATCCGGCGAAAAGCCGCACATCGACGCCATCACCAATCCGCACAATGCAAACAACAGAGCCCTGACCCCTAACTTCATCCAACAGCCTCCATGGGCCGCGCGCCCTCGGGTTCGCTGAGCGCAAGCCCGCGCAGCGCAAAATAGGGATCGAGCGAAGCCATCATGTCATCGAATTCATCAAAGTTCAGCGACTGCTCACCGTCGCTCCACGCCTTGTCCGGATTGGGATGCACTTCCACGAGCAGTCCATCCGCGCCAGCCGCCACGGCAATTCGCGCCAGCGCTGGCACCAGGTCGCGGCATCCGGCCGCATGACTCGGGTCGGCTATCACCGGCAGGTGTGAAACATGCTTGAGCAACGCAATTGCCGCCACATCAAAAGTGTTGCGCGTCGCCGTCTCAAACGTGCGAATGCCCCGCTCGCAGAGAATGACGTTGGGATTGCCGTTGTCCAGAATCAATTGCGCCGAGCGCAGCAGATCCGCCACAGTCGCCATCATCCCGCGCTTCAGCAGCACGGGCCTTCCCGAGCGCGCCGCCGCCTCCAGCAGCGAATAGTTCTCCATGTTGCGCGTGCCAATCTGCAAAATGTCTGCGTACTCCGCCACCATCGGCACATCGCACTCCGACATGACTTCCGTCACAATGGCTAACCCGCTCTCTTCGCGAGCACGGGCCAGCATCCTAAGTCCGTCTAAACCATGTCCTTGAAATGCGTAAGGTGAACTACGCGGCTTGAATGCGCCTCCGCGCAGAATACGCGCGCCTCCGCGGCGGATATGGTGCGCCGTCGCCATCAGCTGGAACTCCGTCTCTACTGAGCACGGCCCAGCCATGGTAATGAAATCTCCTCCGCCTATCGCAAGACCCAGTACCTGGACAATCGTCCGCTGGCGCTCGGGACTCTTCAAGACATCGGGACTTTCAGCAAACCGCTCCTGCCAACTGCCGCGCACCTCTGCGCTCCAATCTGGGGAAGCGCCAGACTAAATGCGTGTAACATAACCGCGCCTCCATCCAAAGATGGAGAGATGAACAGAAGTTAATAAGTCCCCATAAGATATTCTTTCAGGGCATATATTGTGACGTGCGTCACATACATATGTACTGGGATATGCTTAAGCGAAACTTACTAAGTTGCCATCGTCGGCGCGCGATAGCCAAATGCCGCGTCAATAATGGACGCAACGCCCAGAGTTATCTCATCCTCAAAGGGCCGCGCCACAACCTGTACGCCAATCGGCAATCCTTCAGGTGAGCTTCCGACGGGCACTACAGCCCCCGGTGCAGCCAGCACGTTGAACCACTGCGTGTGCCGCACCGCATCCAGATAGTCAACACTGCGGCCATCAATCACCCAACTACGTTCGCCATGGCGAAACGCCGGCACACTGGCCACAGGGCACAACAGCAACGGATGCTCATCCATCTCTGCGAGAGTCTTCGAGCGCAACACATCCAGTTCCGCCCACGCCTCCAGCAAAGTCGTCGCCGTCAGCGGCGGCTGCGCTTCTGCAATCCGCAGGAACTCGCAGAACACGGGGCTCAGCCGATCCTCCCGCCCACGAATCATCGGCGCGTAAAACATGGCGCCGCACTGCACAAAAAACTTCCGCCACAATCGCCGCAACGGCTCCAATGTGCTCGGCCGAAACAGCTCCACGCGAAAGCCTGCGTCTCGCAAAACCAGCACTGCCGCCTGCACCGCGGCGCGCGTCTCCGCCGTCACCGGCACAAGCCCATCGTCCTCAAACACGCCAATCGTCTGCGTCCGAAGCTCCTCAAGACCCGGCTCGCGCAGCGCCACCGGCGCACTCGCAGGGTCATGCCTGTCCTGCCCGCTCAGCACGCGAAACAGCTGCGCAACATCCTGCATTGTGCGCGCCATCGGCCCAATCGCGCCCAGCGTAGAGAACGGCCCCACGCATGGCGGCAGATGCCCATCGCCCGGAACACGCCCCGGCGTCGGCTTCAGTGAGCAGATACCCGTAAAGTGCGCCGGTACGCGCACCGATCCGCCGCTATCGCTGCCCAACCCACCCGCGGACATGCCCGCCGCAATCGCCGCCGACTCTCCGCCGCTCGACCCGCCCGGCGTTCGATCCACATCCCACGGATTGCACGTGCGCCCATGCAGCAGGTTCGCCGTCTCATAGGCCATCAAAAACTCCGGGCAGTTGGTTGTGCCCAGAATCAGCGCGCCCGCCGCGCGCAACCGCGCCACCACCACGGCATCCTCGCTCGGCACGTCGCCCTCGCACAGCAGGCTGCCAATCTCACACTTCAGGCCCGCCGTCGCAATCGACGACTTTACCGTCACCGGCAGACCGTGCAGTGGTCCACGCTTCTCCTTCACCGCATCCAGCCGCCGCGCCTGGACCCGCACGCGTTCCGCGTCGAAGTCTGCAAAGACATTCAGTCGCGGCTCCAGCCGCTCAATCTGCCGGATGTGCGCCTCGGCCAGTTCCTCAACAGACAGCTCGCCCGCACGCAGCATCTCCAGCTGCCGCACCGCCGGCATCAGCGTCAGATGCTCCACCGCCGCTCTATCTCCCTTGCCGCGCATGCGACATCTGCGTTATCACCGTTCCTCATGGCCGGTTCGCTGTCGTGGCCGCAGGCTTCGTGTCGTCTTGCGGCGTGGAGGGCAGCACCTGGTAGTCAAAGCGATATGACCGCACCGGCTCGCCCGTATCAAAGCGATCGTTCCAGTTCAGCTGATACGCCAGCGAGTCCGCATCGTCCGGAAACTTCTCGCTTGCCGGATACGGATACTGCGACATCTTGTGGAACGGTAGTTGCGTCACCGTATAGGGCGACGCATCCCACCAGTCCATGTCCTTCACATATCCGTTGGCATAGAAGAAGTAGTCGCGCTTCCAGTGCGTGGGCAACGCGGGCAACCTGCTCACGTCAAACTCCGCTGCAATCTCCTCGCCGCTGCCAAAGATCGCGTAGCGATCGTCAATGCCCTTCACCAGCTCCGTCACATCGCCGTAGCGCGTATAGCTGCCGCGCTGATGCTGGAACGGTCCCGTCAAACTCACCTGATTGTAGTCATAGTTCAGATCGCCCGGGCTCGCTCCCTCCATCTGCTTCGGATAGCCGCGGAACTGCTCCGTGGCCAGCGTCATCGGCAGTTCTTCCGTGCGCACGGTGCCTTCCGCGTGGTTGTCCACCAGCACCTGGTCCCAGTAAATCTCCAGGTTGCTCACGAGGCGAATCTGCCGTGTGCCCGCAGGCAGCTTGCCCGTCAGGTCCACCACGATCGTCCGCTCCAGTCCTGCCGGGAAACCCACTTCGCCCGGTATGCGTTGCCACGTTCCATACGGCAGTTGCGCCTCCACGTACGGCGAAATCGGCTTCACGCCCGCCTGCCACGCGGCATACAGTGACGTTGCGCTGAAGTAGTTCACGTATCCCGTCATCAGCAGACGCAGCGGTGCATGCACGTTCACATCGCCCAGGTCCAGTGTCAGCGTGTGCTCGTTGGCAAAGCCGTCATACGGCAGCGGCTTGAACCCGCTGGCAAAAACGTGATCGCTCTTGCTCAGTTGCGTCAGCACGTCATGCCCTTCGCCATCCCATGCGCCCAGCGGCAGTCGAACGCCCTCTGAGGCCACCACGCGCCCCGAGGCAAACGGCGGATCGTCCAGAAACTTCTCATCCGGATTCACTTCCACATTCTCCGGATGGTCCACCGCGACCAGCCGCAGTTGGTCAATGTAGTTCACTTCCTCCATCGGCTCGATGAAGCGCAGGCTCACCTTCCCGTTCACCGTCTTCACCTGCGTGCCATCCACCTTGATCCATTCGCTCGGATTCGGCGTATTGCGCTTCGTTGGCGTGAACCAGTGCCCCACCACGCCTGCGCCAATCACATCCGTCACCAGCTTGTACTCATGCCCGTTCCACACAAACAGCACCGGGCACGAGCTGCCGCGACGGTCCGCTTCCTTCATCGCAATCACGGGCTTCTGCGGCAAATCAATCTCATCCTGCAACACGCCCGTGGGCCACAAAATGCGCAGCAGATCGATGCCCTTCGCCTTGCCCAGCCCAATCAGCAGTTGCGGCGGTGCCTGCGTCTGGTAGCCTGACGCACCCGCCAGCTCCCACTTCTGCCACTGCCCGCTGGCAAAGATCTCCACCTTCACGCCGATTGCCGTCTTGTTGTCGGCGTAGCCGGTCAAATCCAGCCGCACAAAGTTGTTTTTGTTCGCGCCGATGTTGTGCAGCAACACCGGCGGCGCATTCTCTTGCGTCACAATCAGGTCTGCCGCGCCGTCGCCGTCTACGTCCACGGCAATCAGCCCCCGCGGCGCGCTCAGCTTCACGCGGTCCAGCCCCAGTGCGCCGCTCACGTCCTCAAACGTTCCGTCTCCGCGGTTGCGGAAGACCTTTACGTGCGGCCCTGTACTCGTCTGCACAATCGCCGCAAGGTCAATCCATCCGTCGTTGTCGATGTCCACAGCCGTCACGCCCCATCCACGCTGCGCGCCCTGCAGCGGCAAGCTCATGCGCTCAAAGCGTCGCCCCACGTTCTGCGGACCTGCCACGTTGCGCCAAAGCGTCAGCCCTGGCTCGCCCGCATGCGTCACGGCAATATCCATCCAGCCGTCTTTATTGAAATCCAGCACCGCAATGCCTTCCGTCGCAGGCAACTTCGCGTCATAAAGCGCCTGCGTGGGATATTTGCCCTCGCGCGGATTCACATACAGCAGCGGAGCAGCGCCGTCGCCCGTCATCGCCAGGTCCACCGCGCGGTCATTATTAAAGTCCGTCAGGATCACCGAAGCCGTCCTGCCGCTGCCTTCCAGTCCCGTCGGCGCAGTCCACTCCGTGAACGTCTTGTTGCCGTTGTTGCGCCACAGCACATTTGCTTCATCGCCCGGCTTTTGCTCTGCACCTGAAAGCAATAAATCCAGATCGCCGTCGTGATCGAAGTCTACAAACGTAATGCCCGTGGGCCGGTTGCGCGGCGTGATGCCCGCTGCCTCCGTTACGTCCTCAAACTTGCCATGCCCAAGGTTGCGGAACAGCAGCACCTTGTCCTCCAGCGCCACCGCCAGGTCATTCAAGCCATCCGCATCAAAGTCGCCCACCGTGCACGCCACAGCGTGGCCCGCTGCCTTCAACCCCATGCCCGCGGCATCCAGAGCTGCATACTTCCCATCCGCCCCACGATGCAGCACGCGAATCGCCTGAGCGCCAGTCTCCATCAGCACCAGGTCCATCTGCCCAGCGCCGGACGTGTCCAGCATGCATGCGCCGCCCGTCTCGTCTCCATGCTTCTCCGCAGCAATCAGCGTCTCCGGCTCTAGCTTCACCGGAATCATCTGCTTCTGGATCTCCTGCGGCTCCTCCACCGGCGTCACTGTGGAGTAGTGGCCCTGCTCGCCATACGCCAGCCCGATGGCCGCCGAGATCTTCGTGCTCGTCATGTGCTGGAAGAGCTTGAAGTGTTCCCGCGCCTCCTGCGTGTGCCCGGAGCGTTGCAGCGCCCGCGCCATCGCAAACTCCGACGACGCATGCAGCGGATTGATCGCCAGCGCCTGCTTCAGCACAGCAATCGCCTTGTCAAACTCCTTCATCTCCTGGTAGCACACGCCCTCGAAGTAATACGAGTCCACGTCGCGCGGGTCGTACTTCACCGCTTGCTTGAAGCTCGCCAGCGCATCGTCCAGTTCGTTATTCGCATGCTGCGCAAGGCCCAGGTTGTACCACGCCTGCGGATTGTTCGGCTCCAGCGCTAATGCCTTCTTAAAGGCCTCCTTCGCCTCCGTCAGCTTCTGCAGCGTCATCAGCGCAATGCCGTCATTGATGGCCGCCTGCGCCAGTTTGGGGTCCTTCTTGAAGGCCGCGGCAAAGCTCTCCTCCGCGCGCTGCGTGAACTGCTGGCCCATCTGCGCCACGCCGCGATTGTTCAGCAGAATCGCTTCCGTGTCATACCGCGTCTCTGCCGACGCCATCGCAGCCGCCGCAAGCAACAACAAGGCCACAGGCCCGCTTATCCGCATCCAGTTCTTTCGCAACGTCTTCTCCAAGCCATTCGGGCCTCGTCGGCCCGCAGAAAATCGGGGAACCATCCAGTGTATGCGACAGGCCGCGCCGCTTGCACCGCCTCCCACCCCTCGCTTTGCTGCCATCAAAGCACACCCCTGCCAGCACCAAGTTCATCATTCGCCAATTGCATTTTTACGGCGTTGTGATACAAAGCAGCATCGAGGGAGCCCTTCTTATGGACGCCTTTCTGCGCGGCAGCTTCGACCGTCATGAGTACGGCATGAAAGCCTGGCGCAAGATGTTCTACGTCATCCTCGGCATGTTGCTCATCGGCTTTTCCGCCATTGGCTGCGTTACCTATGCGTATGCGCAGCAAACGCATCTTCCCGTGCTCCTCGTCCCGCTGATATTTCTCGCCATGGGCATATACACCATCGCGCTTGCTGCCCGTTCGCGGGTCATCATCGAGGGCTCGCGCATTCAAGTGCAGGGCGCCTTTCGCGAGCAGTCCGCCGAGCTTGGCGGCATAGAAGGCTTCCGCACTTTCAGCACGCGCTACGGCCGCGTCCTCCAGTTCCGCCTCAAGGGCGGTCTCGGCACCATCAACGTCCCCAGCTACTTCGACACGGACGATACCTTCAACCGGTGGACCGAGCAGGTCACCGACCTCGATCAGACCGGCCGTCACGCAATCCTTGATCAAATCTCCCGCGAAGAAAGCCTCGGAGCGACACCCGAGGAGCGCATGCAAGCCCTCGCCACCGCCAAGACTTGGGGCCTGTTCCTCCTCATTGTCGCCATCGCAGCTGCCATTGGCCTCTTTGTCCCCGACCTTTTGCCCCGCCTGCCCCTTGTCCTTGTCCTCACCGTCATCCCCGTCATCTCTATCCTGCTTGTGCTCCGTTCGCCGCTGCTCTACACCGTGTTCAAGCCCAGCAAGGATCCCCGCGCCGAGTTGAGCTACACGCTCATCGCCTGCACACTCGGTCTTCTTGTTCCAGTGGTCGGCCGCCACATCGTTTCTTTGCAGCCGCTGCTTCTCCTCATGGTGCCCATTGGCCTCGCCTACTGCGCGGGACTCTTCAACGCCGTACAGCAAAATCCCGGCAACACAGGAAGATTGCTCGTCGTGCTCATGCTAGCCTGCGGTTACAGTTACTGCATCAGCGTGGCAGCCGATACCCTGGAGGACGCAGCCCAGGTCACCCGCTACACCACCACGGTCACTGGCAAACACATCTCCAGTGGCCGCTCCACGTCCTACATTCTTGTGCTTGCCCCCTGGGGCCCAGTCCAGTCCGGCAACCAAATCAGCGTCTCCCGCTCCACTTACAGCCAAACCGGCCTTGGCGATCCGGTCTGCCTGGACCTCCATCCCGGCACGCTCCATGTGCCCTGGTATCACGTCGCGAACTGCTCCTACCCGCCCGGTACCGATGCCACGCCATAACCGCTCTCTTGAGCTCATCGCCACCGTGCACACAACACGGCGCACGAGCCCCAATTTATACTTGGCTGCGTGACGGATTCTCTTGAACGCATCGACTGGCGCGCCTTTCTGGCTCGCCCGGCGCTGCCCGCACCTTCGCCCGAGGCCCTGTCCCGCCTGCGCCACCAGCCCATCCTAGTCACCGGCGCCGGCGGCTCCATCGGCTCCGCGCTCGCTCTGCGCCTCGCCGCGCTCCAGCCAGCGCGCCTCGTTCTTCTGGAGGCCTCAGAAAGTCATCTCTATGCCTTGCAGCGCATGTGGCATGAAGCCGCTCTCGATGTGCCCACGACCTTTCTCCTCGGCAGCGCAAGTGACCACACCCTCCTCGACGAAATCTTCTCGCTCCACGCACCGCGCATCGTTTTCCACGCCGCCGCCTTCAAGCACGTTCCGCTGATGGAGGAGCAGCCCCTGGCGGCCATCGCCAACAACGTCTTCGGCACACAAGCACTCGTCTCGGCGTCGGCTGCGCACACAGCTCGCGTAATCCTTCTCTCCACTGACAAAGCCGTCGAACCCTCTTCCATCATGGGTGCCACAAAGCGCGTGGCCGAGCAGATCGTTCTCGCCGCGCACGGCACGGTCCTGCGCCTTGGCAACGTGCTCGCCTCGCGCGACAGTGTCGCCGAAGTCTTCGCGCACCAAATCGCCCGCGGCGGTCCCATCACCGTCACCGATCCCGCCGCACGCCGCTACTTCCTCACGCTTGACGAGGCCGCCAGCCTGCTTCTCACCGCCGCCTGCGAGCCAGCGCTACTCACGCCCGCCCTGCCCGCGCCACACTTCATCGCCGACCTCGCGCGCTTCATGGCCACAACCCTTGCCCCCGGCCGTGACATTCCCATCGAGTTCACCCACCCGCGCCCCGGCGACAAGGAAGTCGAGCATCTCGTTGCATCCAGTGAACGCGCACAACCCGCGCAAGCCGCCGGGCTGCTTCGCGTCGAATCCCCTGCGCTCCAGCATGCGGAGTTGCATAGCAAACTCACCGCTCTCCGTGCCGCGCTTGACGCTCGTGATCTCGCCACAGCGCTCGACTCCATGCGCGCACTCGTGCCCGACTACACACCCAGCCCGGCCCTGCTTGCCCTTGCCACACAAAGCCGCCCGCGAGTCGCCCCATGAGCCAACCCAGCAAACGCCGCATTGCCGTCGTCACCACCTCGCGCGCTGACTACAGCCATCTCTACTGGCCCCTGCGCGAGTTATCCGCGCATCCCGGCGTCGAGCTCGGAGTGATCGTCCTCGGGCCGCATCTCTCGCCCGGGTTCGGCAATACCATCGCGGAAATCGAGCGCGACGGTTTCCCCATCAGGGCTCGTATCGAGTGCCTGCTCAGCTCGGATACCGACACCGGCATGGCCAAGACCATCGGCATCGCCATCCTCGGCCTGGCCGACGCGCTCTCCGCCTGGCGCCCCGATCTGCTCCTGCTCATCGCGGACCGCTACGAAATGCTTGCGCCCGCATCCGTCGCGCTCGCCCTGCGCATTCCCATTGCGCACATCGAAGGCGGCGAAGTCAGCCAGGGAGCCATCGACGACCAGGTGCGCAACGCCCTCACCAAGCTCGCGCACATTCACTTCACTTCCACTCCAACCGCCCGCCGCCGCGTCATCGCCATGGGCGAGGAGCCTTGGCGCGTCCACCACGCCGGCGCGCCGTCGCTTGACCACATGCAACGTTCCGCGCTGCTCGATCACGCCGCGCTGGTTGCCCACCTCGGCCTTGCGCTCACGCCGCCCACCATCGTCGCCGCCTGGCATCCCGTCACCATCCTGCGCGACACCAACGCCGAGGCCGACGCCTTCTTCGCCGCGCTCGCCAGGACGCGCGGCCAGCTCATCTTCGTCTATCCCAATGCCGACGCAGGCAGCTACGCGCTCATCGAGCGCACCCGCGCCCTCGCCGAGTCGCGCCCCCATACGCACATCTTCGTCAACCTCGACGCCATCACCTATTGGAGCCTCCTCCGCCATGCCGACCTGCTCATCGGCAACTCTTCCAGCGGCATCATGGAGGCCGCCTCCTTCGCACTGCCCGTCGTCAACGTTGGCATGCGCCAGCAGGGCCGCGAGCGGGCGCCAAACGTCATCGACGTGCCCGCTGAAGCCAAGGCCATCCGCACCGCCATCCGCCACGCACTCTCGCCGGAGTTCCGCCACAGCCTCGCCGGCATGACCAATCCCTACGGCGACGGCACCGCGGCCCAAACCATCACTCGCGTGCTCACCACTGTCCCCCTCGACAACCTGCTCATCAAGAAGCCCGTCCCCTTGCCAGAAACCGAACCGGGCGAGGTCCCCCGCCCATGACCGATCCAGCCGTCGAGCACATCCCGCTCTCCGCGCCCGACATCACCGAAGCTGAAATCAACGCCGTCACCGCCGTCCTGCGCACGCCGCACCTGAGCCTCGGCCCCGAGCTTGCCGCCTTCGAACAGGCCCTCGCTGCCTATCACGACGTGCCCCACGCCGTTGCCGTCAGTTCCGGCACCGCCGGTCTGCATCTTGCGCTCCTCACCCTCGGCATCGGAGTGGGCGACGAAGTAATCCTTCCTTCCTTCACCTTCATCGCCGTCGCCAACGCCGTCCTTCAGGTGGGTGCTACGCCCGTCTTTGTCGAGATTGATCCCGTCATCCTTAATCTCTCGCCCGCAGCCGTCGAGCAGGCCATCTCCCCCCGCACCCGCGCCATCTTCGCCGTTCACACCTTCGGTGTCCCCGCCGAAATGGATGCCCTCCGATCCATCGCCCACCACCACAACCTCGCGCTCATCGAGGACGCCTGCGAGGCCATAGGCGCGGAGTTCGATGGCCACCGCGCCGGGAGCTTCGGTCACCTCGCGGTCTTCGGCTTCTATCCCAACAAGCAGCTCACCACAGGCGAGGGTGGAGCCATCCTCGCCCACGACGCCGCCCACGCTACCCGCCTGCGCAGCCTGCGCAATCAAGGCCGTCAGCCTAACTCCGGCTGGCTCGACCACGCCGAAATCGGCTACAACTACCGTCTATCCGACCTCGCCTGCGCCCTCGGTCGCGTCCAGCTCAGCCGTATCAGCGAAATCCTCGCCCTGCGCCGCGCCGCCGCCGAGCGCTACCACCATCTGCTCAGCTCCATCCCCGGCCTTGAACTTCCCCCGCTGGCCTTGCCCCGCCGCACCATAAGCTGGTTCGTCTACGTCGTCCGCCTGCCCGAAAACGTAGACCGCGACCGCGTCCAGGCCGCACTCGCGGCCCAGGGTATCGCCACTGGCCGCTACTTTGCCCCCATCCACCAGCAGCCGGCCTGGCGTAACCACCCCAGCACCACCCTCGGCGCACTGCCCCTCACCGAGTCCATCGCCCGCCGCACCCTGGCCCTGCCTTTCTTTAATCGCATCACGTCCCAGCAGCAAGCCCGTATCGCTGCGGCGCTCCGCCAGGCTCTTACCCCACCTTCCTTCTAACTCGACAAAGGGCTTCGTCTAACTCACCGCGCCCCGCATTTCCTGCAAAGCGCAAGAAAATCCTGCTCACCAAAACTACCCAGTTAGCATCTATGAGTGTGTGAGCTATAGGACTGCCGTCCGAGCGCAGTCCCGGCACGAATAGCTGAAAGCACCCGCGGTGCCATGTTGACTCTGCCCGATAGCTCTTGACAGCGGACTGTGAACAGCGCACCATCAACCCACAATCGGCGTTCCCGCTGGTCATTTCCCGCACGTGAAAGCTGGACTTTGGCTTTCAGACTACCGGCGGCGGCTTCCCACAACCGGGCTTTCGAGACTGACTTTCTCCGAGGTCGAGAAGACAGGTACGCTATGGTGGTCACAACACAATGCAAGGGTCGCGGCATAACCGGACTGCATGTGGGCGTAAATAATGTTAAGCGCTACTTTCCAACGCCCGTCGATTCCATCGAGCTGCAACTGGACCATCTCCAGATTAGTTGCACACTGTCGCCAAACTTCTGGCAGGGAGAGCCGGAGATCTTCGACCCCCGCCTCTGCGCCTGGCTTGAGGCGAAGCACATCCAGAGCCCCTGCGGTCGCACTCCCGTTCCGCTCTCGATGATCCCTGCCGGCGAAAACTCCTTCCGCCTCCAGCCTGTGCGTCAAAACGGCAACGGCAGGGAGCCCACAGGGCGCACAGCCTGAGCAAGCCCCCGCCTCCCAGCGCTTCCGCGCCCGCAACAGGCACACCCGCGGCGCTGCTCATCCCAGCCCCGGCACAATGTACGCCCCGCAGTCCTTCCCCTTACATATATTGATAAACTCAAAAAGCCATGAATATCTCTGAGCTGCAACAGGCCGTCGAGAGCGCCTTCGCCGCCGGCCCCGCTGCCATCGGCGACCAGTCCGCCATGGACGCCTTTCTCGCCCTCCGCTCCGCCCTTGAACGCGGCGACGTCCGCTCCGCCTCGCCCGACCCCGCCAGCCCCACCGGCTGGCGCGTCAACGCCTGGGTCAAGCAGGGCATCCTGCTCGGCTTCCGCCTCGGCGCGCTGGCAGACACCTCCGCCGCCGGCCTCTCGTTCGTCGACAAGCACACCTACCCCGCGCGCCACTTCACCCCCGCCGACGGCATCCGCATCGTCCCCGGCGGCTCCAGCGTCCGCGCCGGAGCCTACGTCGCCCGCGGCGTCGTCTGCATGCCGCCCATGTACATCAACGCCGGAGCCTGGGTCGACGAGGGCACCATGGTCGACTCCCACGCCCTCGTCGGCTCCTGCGCCCAGATCGGCAAGCGCGTCCACCTCAGCGCCGCGGCCCAGATCGGCGGCGTCCTCGAGCCCATCAACGCCAGCCCCGTCATCATTGAGGATGACGCGCTCGTCGGCGGCAACACCGGCGTCTACGAGGGAACCATCGTCCGCCAGGGCGCCGTCCTCGCCCCCGGAACCATCCTCACCCGCGGCACCCCCGTCTACGACCTGGTCCACGGCACAATCCTCCGCGCCACCGCCGACCAGCCCCTCATCATCCCCGCCAACGCCGTCGTCGTCCCCGGCTCCCGCGCTGTCTCCAAAGGCAAAGGCCACCCGCACAGCCAGGACTGGGGCCTCAGCCTCTACGCCCCCGTCATCGTCAAGTACCGCGACGAAAAAACCGACCTCAGCACCACCCTCGAAGACCTGCTCAGATA
>JAKAFB010000103.1 GCA_021818105.1 Acidobacteriota bacterium | reverse complement strand
TGCATCTCCAGCCAGTCCACGCAGCATCGAATATCCACCACCGCCTGTCTGCATGCTGAGAGCGTCCGTCCAATGTTTGCGCTCACCGCGTAGTCTGAGCGCTCCAGCTCGCTCGGCCTGCGAATGTCGTGGTACGGCTTTGACAGCCGCAGCGCGGAAATCCCCATCCTGTTGAAGATCGCGCATAGCGCGTTGTGGCTGAAGGCATCCGCATTCCATTGCGGCAGCACGACAATCGCCTGCTTGGGCCGCTTCGCGTCCTTATGCTCAGGCGCCGGATACCACCGAGCATTCACCAGGTCGTTTTCCGGATACGGCGTCCGCTCCGGCGACGTGAAACGCAAAAACTGTGCCCGCGGAATCTTGCCCTCTGCCGCTTGCTGTTTGATCGCCGCATCCCTAGCCAGCGTCTCTGGCCGCACGTTCGTCGGGAACAGCTCCGGATGCCGCTCCTCGAGCCGGAAATCCGTCGGCCGCTCATAGCCGAAAAACACGTCGCTGTTGCGAATGAGCAACTCGTTGATGCGCACCATGGCCATTTCGGCAGCCGCATCATCGCTCGTCGTCTTCTCGCCGGGAATCGCAGAGCGAAAGCCATGCGCGTCGAGAAAGGGCTCTATCCATTCAAAGCCCCACTCCAACGGCCGCACCACGCGATTCTCGTCGCGTGTCGTCAGCCGCGTCTCCCACTCATACATCCACCGCGCGTATCTTTTCTTCAGCATGCGAATAGGTCAAGTTTATCAGCCAATGTGTTTGCACCCGGCCCGTGGCCTTCTCGTGCCATCAACTTCTGCACCTCCATCGTGTTGCCTGCCATAGGGCGTTGTGCAGACGCCGCTTCCGAGCATCCGCAGGAAGTCACAGGCAACGCGCCTTCCACAACTCCGACCTCGCCCTGTGATGGTTCTCACATCCTCCGCACACGCAAAGTCCTAATGTGTTTGCACGGAGTGCGTGGTATTTCGTCACAGAAGGAGGGAAGCAAGCATGAACATCGCCGAATCAGTGACGGCCATTCCGATTCAGATGACATTTCGTCATGGAAAACCATCGCTCGATGTTGAGCAATGGACCCGTGAAGAAATGATGAAGCTCCAGCGCTTTTATCCGCGTATCATGGGCTGCCGCGTCGCCATTGAAGAAATCACAGGGCGCAGGGAAGGCAACCCCTGGCACGTGCGCATTGACCTAACAGTTCCCGGCGGCGAAGTGGTGGTGCGGCATGAACCTGGGGTGGCGGGCAAGGCACGCCGCAGCGGACACGCTGAGATCCGCAAGGGTCTCGAATCCGTGCGCATGCAGAAGAATCTGCACACCGCCATCCAGGATGCTTTCAAGTCCGCTCGCCGTCGCCTGCAGGACTACGCGCGCTTGCAGCGCGGTGACACCAAGCGACTGGCGGAACGCCCAACCGCGCGTGTCACACAGATCTTTCCTGAGATGGGCTATGGCTTTCTCACCACGCCCGACGGACGCGAGATCTACTTCCACAAGGACAGCGTCCTCAAGGAGGCCTTTCCACGCATTACGGCGGGGACGGTCGTCACTTTTGCCGAAGAGGCAGGAGAAAAGGGCCCACAGGCCAGTTCCGTACGGATTGCTGCCAAGCCGCGTGCGCCCAGGAAGGCAAAGCCCTCAGCCGCATAGGAGCTACAAGCGACAGCGCAGACACAGCGACACACAAAGGGGCGGGCCGCAAGGCTCGCCCATCTGCGCTTTTTGAGCGCTACAAGTCCGCAACGCTAAATTCACAGTAGTTGCTGTGATGAGCGCTGCAGGCACATCCTGCAAAATACCGTTTGGGGTTGAATCAACATGGCAAGTCCCGGCGAGAAGCGATGGGAACACTTTCCGCACATGGCAGACATCGGCGTGCGCGGCATCGCTCCCACGCTCGCGGAAGCCTTCGAGCAGGCCGCTCTTGCGATGTGCGCCGTGGTCACCGACCCCTCCCTTGTCCGCCCGGAGACCGCAGTTGACATCGAGCGCCATGCCTCAGATGCCGACTTACTGCTCGTTGACTGGCTCAACGCGCTTGCCACTGAGATGTCCGCTCGCCGCATGATCTTCAGCCACTTTCATGTCGAGATTGCCGACGGGCATCTCCGTGCAACGGCCTGGGGTGAGCGCGCCAATCCCGCGCGTCATCAGCCAGCCGTCGAAATCAAAGGTGCAACGCTCACCGAGCTCCACGTCTTTCAGGACGCCCACGGCCAGTGGATTGCGCAGTGTGTAGTCGATGTGTGAGGTGCGCCATGAACATCCAGCACTTGACGCGAACATCTGACGCAGAGTGGCGCATAGCACCCACCGGCAAGATGCGCGTGCCCGGCATCATCTTCGCAACCGAGCAACTCATCCGTGAGATGGACGAGAAGGTCATCGAGCAAACCTCCAACGTTGCCATGCTGCCCGGCATCGTCAAGGCATCCTTTGCCATGCCGGATGCGCACTGGGGCTATGGCTTTCCCATCGGAGGCGTCGCAGCATTTGACCCCAACGAAGGCGGCATCATCTCCGCCGGCGGCGTCGGCTTTGATGTCTCCTGCGGAGTGCGTACGCTCCTCACCGGCCTGCAGCTTGAAGAGATCGGCCTGCACAAGGAAGAGCTGGCTGACGCTCTCGCCTGTTCCATTCCCGCGGGTGTAGGTAGCAGAGGGCATCTTCATTTGAGTAGCGACGAGCTCTGCGCCATGCTGGAAGGGGGCGCACAGTGGGCCGTAAGCCGCGGCTACGGCGATGCAGCCGACCTCGACCGCATCGAAGAACATGGCTGCATGGAGGGCGCTCAACCCGAACTGGTCTCCGCGCAGGCCAAGGCGCGCATGCAGGATGAGGTAGGCACACTTGGTTCAGGCAATCACTATCTTGAGGTCCAATACGTTGCGCGCGTCTTCGATGCGCGGGCCGCCGAAGCCTTCAACCTTCGCCCCCAACAAATCGTCATCAGCATCCACTGCGGATCGCGCGGACTCGGCCACCAGATTGGCACGGAGTATTTGCGCGAGATGGCCGAAGCCGCTTCCTCATATCACATCGACCTGCCGGACCGCGAACTGGCATGCGCCCCCCTCCGCTCACCGCTGGGTGAGCGGTATCTCGGCTCCATGCGCGCCGCTATCAACTGCGCACTCGCCAACCGGCAAGTACTCACACATCTCACGCGTCAGGCATTCGACCGCATCTTTCCCGGTTCCCATCCGCGCATCCTCTACGACGTCTCGCACAACACCTGCAAGCTGGAGCGGCATGTAGTTGATGGTGTCCTGCGCGAACTTTTCGTTCATCGCAAGGGAGCCACACGATCCTTGGGCCCCGGTAGCCCCGAGCTGCCGGAGGAGTACCAGTCCGTCGGCCAGCCTGTGCTAATTGGCGGCACCATGGGCACCTCATCCTGGATTCTCGCCGGAACCCGCGAGAGCGAGCAACGGGCCTTCAGCTCCGCCTGTCACGGAGCCGGCCGCGCCATGAGCCGGCACGCAGCCACCCGGCGCTGGCGAGGCCGCGAACTCGTGGACGACCTGGCCCAGCACGGCATCCTCGTGCGCAGTCCCTCGCTTCGCGGCGTCGCCGAGGAGGCCCCCGGTGCTTACAAAGATGTTGACGCCGTCATCGAGGCCACCGGGCAGGCCCAGCTGGCGCGGAAGGTCGCACAGCTCCTGCCTCTCATTGTTATCAAGGGTTAACCAGCCACTTTTCCACACCCAGGATCCATACTGCAACACTGCCATGATCTCCACAGATAGTTAAGCCTTTTCCTCTTCTCTACCGGCGCCCCGGCATATACAACTGAATAGGTAACGGCTCGAGCAGCCGGCAGTGGCTCGTTCCCAGGTCCAACCCTTCCGGCAATGTGCGCATCCAACATCGCAACCGGATAGAAATCTCTATCTGTGAAGTAGGTCACCACGTCGCGCAGAATCCAAGGAGCATGGGAAGAAGCTATGTTCGAAGGGCCCTGGGGCGTTTTGCAGGTGGTAGCGAACCATGAAAAGCGCGTAGCCCGCCACCTGTCTATCCGCTCCCTTGAGCACTATTTGCCGCTCTATACAGAGCGCTCCCGCTGGAGCGATCGCACCGTCGTGCTGGAACGCCCGCTCTTTCCCGGCTATGTCTTCGTTCGCTATGCATCCTCCGCCAGAATCTCCCTCGTTTCCACTCCGGGTGTGCTCCGGGTGCTCGGCGACGACAGTGTCGCCATGGTGGACGCTGAGGAAATCGACCGCATTCATCGAGCCTTAGCCGATGGTTCAATTCTCAGGCCGCACCGGGGTATCACGGTAGGTACACGCGTCCGCGTTCGCCACGGTGTCTTTGCAGGTGTCGAGGGTGTCGTCACAGAGCTCCGCCGCGATTGCGATGTTGTCATAGCCCTTGGCGCTACCCAGCAGTTCTTCTCGCTCCAGGCCGACCTTCGCGATATCGAAGTTCTTAGCAGGCCGTCCGAAACCGCATACCTGCGGACAACCGCAATCATCGCCCCGACCCTACGTACCATCTCGCCCCGTCCCGCCTGATCCAAGCCGCTTCGACTACTCCAACGTCTGCCTGTCCTGCGCGCGTTTGCCCGCTAGCCATGGCCACAGGCTTGGCCTGCGTGTATGCTTCCCAGCATGACCCTGAGCCTGCCCGCCTTTACCGGTCCTGAGCTCGTCGGCCTGGTCGTGGCCGTCAGCTTTGCTAGCGGACTCAATGTCTACGCCATGGTCGCCACGCTCGGTCTGCTGGCCCATACCAGCCTGCTCACCCTTCCGTCCAGCCTGCATCTGCTCGCAACCTGGTGGGTCATCGCCGCGTCTGCTGCGCTGTTTGTCGTCGAGTTCTTTGCTGACAAAATTCCTGCCTTCGATCTCTTCTGGAACGCGCTGCACACCTTTGTCCGGGTCCCCGTCGCCGCGCTCATTGCCTACCAGGCCAGCACCCAGCTCTCGCCGGAAAGGCAGCTCCTCGCCACCCTGGCCGGTGCTACCATCGCCCTCGTCGTCCATGGTGGAAAAATTGCCGCTCGCGCAGCCATCACGCCGTCCCCCGAGCCCGCTTCCAATATCGCGCTCAGTACCGGGGAGGATGCACTCGCTGTCTTCCTCACATGGTTCGCCACGCAGCATCCCATCGCCGCCGCTGTCATCGCCCTGGTGTTGCTTACTGGCATCATCCTTGCCGCCCGATGGCTCCTGCGCGCCATCTCCCGCGCTTTCCGCAAGGCTTTTGCCAACGGCGCATAGTGCGCTGTCGCATGCGCGCCCGCATTTCTGCAACCATGCAGCAATGCTCACCCCTTACCCGCACGTGCCTCCCGCGTAGAATGACCCCTATGACGAAGCTTTCCCCCGCTGCGTTGCTCTGTGTTCTCGGGGCCATTCTGTGCAGCTCGCCGCATCTTCGCGCACGGCCTTCGCTCGTCACCGGCATCGCCCACATCGCCTTCCGCGTCCGCAATCTCGAAAGCGAACGCCACTTCTTCCGCGCCCTCGGCTTCGAGGAGGCCTTCGTCCTCAGCCGCAACGGGCAACCCTACGAGGTCTTCGTCAAAATCAACGACCGCCAGTTCATTGAGCTCTATCCCGCCAGCGCCACCAGCGGCCCACCCGGCTGGATGCACGTCTGCTATGAGTCCGATGACTTGCACGCGCTCTACACGCTCTTTACTGCGCGCGGCTTGCAGCTCTCGCCCGTGGTCCAGGCCGGCGCGGGCAACCTGCTCACCGTCTTCCATGACCCCGATGGACGCGTCGTTGAGTTCACGCAGTACATGCCCGGCTCGCGTCACTCCAATGATCGCGGTCAGCATCTTGGCGCATCGCGCATCTCCACTGAGCTTGTCGGAATCGTCATGCCCACAAACAACATCGATGCAACACGCCGTCTGGACACAGCCACACTCGGCTTTCAACCCTCGCCAGGCACTCCGGAAAACCGCCTGCGCCTCTCCAGCATTACCGAACAGTGGATCGCCCTCGAACAGTCCAGTGCGGATACCAGTCCCGCATTCTTCTTTCGCGTGCCCTCCGCCTCCCGCGCCGCTACTCAGCTCCGCCAGCACGGATTGAAAGTCACGCGCCACGGCAAATTCGCCTCCATCGAAGACCCCGAGGGTAACACCTTCGTTTTCGCAGCGGATCAATAGGGTAGATGGCCCACCTGATCTGTTTCGGCCCGCGAGTCTACCGCAGCAATAAAACAGCGTCTCCCCATGCAACGCTAAATAAAGCGGCAAGCACTCGGCGCTGCAGCATATTTCATTGCGACTTCTCGCCGGGCACTGCTATACTCCCCGCGCCGCCCGGCCTTCTTCCCCAAGAACCTGAATCCGGGCTGAATGACAAGGAAAGACCCATGTGCGGAATCGTAGCCTTCTACTCCCGCCGCGATCCCGTCTCGCCGGCGTCACTTGAACGCGCCACCAACAGCCTCTATCACCGCGGCCCGGACGGCCAGCGCCAATGGATAAGCGCCGACCGCAAGGTGGGCCTGGGACACGCCCGCCTCAGCATCATCGACCTCTCCACAGGAGACCAGCCCATCGCCAGCGAGGACGAGCGCACACGCATCATCGTCAACGGCGAGTTCTACGGCTACGAGGCCATCCAGCGTGAGCTTGAGCAGCGCGGCCATCGCCTCCGCACCCGCTCTGACAGCGAAATCGCCCTGCACTTGTATGAGGAACTTGGCACGCATTGCCTGCAGCAGTTGCGCGGTGAGTTCGCACTCGTCCTCTGGGACGAAACCAATCGCAGGCTCTTCGCCGCGCGCGACCGCTTCGGCATCAAGCCGCTCTTCTACGCCTGGCATCAGGACACGCTCTACATCGCCTCTGAGGTCAAAGCCCTCTTCGCCGCCGGCGTCCCCGCGCGCTGGGACGAGGAGAGCGTCTACAACTCCATCGCGTTCGGCGGCCACGTCATGCGCACACTCTACGACGGCGTGCACCAGATTCCACCCGGCCATTACATGATCGCGACAGAAAAGCACGTCCAGATCAATCGCTACTGGGACTTCGATTATCCCCACGCCAGCCTCACCGCGCCCAAACGCTCTGACGCCGACTATGCCGCCGAGTTCCGCCACGAGCTTGAGGAGGCCGTGCGCATCCGGCTCCGCGCCGATGTGCCCGTCGGCGTCTATCTCAGCGGTGGCCTCGACTCCTGCGCCGTCCTCGGCCTAGCCGCCCGCCACCATCCTGATCCCATCAAGGCCTTCACCCTCACCTTTGAGAATGTCGATTACGACGAAGGCCCCATCGCCCGCGAAATGGCCGCGCTCGCCGGCGCTGAGTTCCACACCATCCCCATTGGCCAGCGCCACCTCGCCGACAGCTTCTCTGATGCCATCCTCCAGTCGGAAACACTCTGCGTAAATGCCCACGGCGTCGCCAAGTTCCTCCTCAGCAAGGCCGTTCGCGACGCCGGATACAAAGTCGTCATCACCGGCGAAGGCTCCGATGAAATCCTCGGCGGCTATGCGCACTTCCGCCGTGACATGTTGCTCTACAACCGCGAGGGCCAGAACCCCGATGAGATCGCCGAGCTGCTAAAGTGGCTCGATGAGCACAACACCGTCTCCCGCGGCCTGCTGCTCCCCGACGGCGACATCGGCGACCTCGACAACGTGCGCCGCGTTCTCGGCTACGTCCCCTCGTGGATTGAGACCTTCTCATCCCGCGCCGTCAAAACCCTGCCCCTGCTCGCCGACGGCTTCCGCGACAAATACGCCCCCACCGGCAACTACGGCGGCCTGCTCGCAGACATGGACGTGCGCGGTCAGCTCGCCGGCCGCGATCCGCTCAACCAGTCCCTCTATCTCTGGTCCAAGACCGTCATGGCCAACTACATCCTCACCATGCTCGGCGACCGCATGGAGATGGCCCACTCCATCGAGGGCCGCGTGCCCTTCCTCGATCACCGCCTCGTCGAGCTCATCTGCTCCCAGCCCGTCAGCATGAAGGTGCGCGGCATGACCGAAAAATACGTGCTCCGCGAGGCTGTCCGCGACGTCATCACAGACACCGTCTACCGCCGCCAGAAGCACCCGTTCCTCAGCCCGCCCGCCACCCTCAGCCCCGACGACACCTTCAACACTTTCGTACAGGACACGCTGCGCGGCCCCGCCATGGCGGCCATTCCATACTTCGATCAACGCCAGATCGTCGCTCTGCTCGACCGCCTGCACACCTTGGACACCGGCGCCAAAACCGCCTACGACCAGATCCTCATGCCGTTGGTCAGCATGTGCGTCCTCCAGCAGCGCTTCAACCTCGCCGCATAGA
>JAKAFB010000027.1:23118-41037 GCA_021818105.1 Acidobacteriota bacterium | reverse complement strand
GCCGGAACCAGAAAGCCGAATCCATCAGGAAGCCGGCCCATCTGCGCCTCGTCATACAGCAGGTTCACGGTAATGGAAGACGAGTAGGGAATTCCGGCCAGTTCCTCGCTCAGCACCGGATCCACCGAGCGCAGCAGGGCTCCCGCAGCCCACGCTGGAGAAGCCACAATGACTGCGTCGTAAATCTTTGTCGCGCCGTTTGACGTTACGCTCCAACCCGCATCGGACTTTGCCAGTGCGCTTACCGGCGTAGACCGTCGCACCCAAGCGGGCTCCAGTCGCGCTTCGAGCGCATCCACAAGCTGCTGCATGCCTCCGCGCAAGGTGGTAAAAATACCCCTCGGCGCGGCATGCTTCATGCCCGTTGCGCCGCCTGTTCCGCCAGCCTTCCGATGGGCTGCCACTCTGGCGCGCATCTTGCGGTGCGCTGCCAGCATGCCACGGGTCAGGGATCCGTACTCGACCTCCATATCCACCAGGCGTGGCAGTACGGTGCGCGCGCTCAATTGCGACGCGTCACCGCCGAAGATTCCAGAAAGCAGGGGATCGGCCAGCCGGTCCACCGCCTCCGCCCCAAAGTGCCGTTTAACCAGCGCCGCCACGGATTCATCCTGGTCGCTGGGGCGCGGAGGCAGCAGAAGTTCAAGCGCCATGCGCAGCTTCGTCATCGGGCTGAACAGCCGCGTAAGCGCTGTGGGAATCAGCTTGGTGGGTATCAGAAACATGAGTCCGTCCGGCAGAGGAACCAGCCGGTTGCGCACCACGATATAGGTCTTGCGTTGTGCGTCGTTGGACGGTGTCAACTGCTCCGCCAGTCCGAGTTCACGGCATAGTTCAGCCGCTGCGGGCTTCTCGGTCAGAAAGGAGTCCGGGCCAAGCTCCAGCACCGCGCCGTTCACCACATCTGAGGCAATGGAGCCGCCCAACCGCTCACGCGCTTCAAATAGTGTGTACTCCACTGCCGCGCCAGCAGCGCGCGTCTTTTCGAGCTCATAGGCGGCCGCCAGCCCTGCAATGCCGCCGCCGATGATTGCTGTTCGCATCGTTGACCTCTCCTACTATCACAACACGTCCCAGCGGATGTGACTCCGCCTGCGAGGACTCTTGCGCCGCGCCGCCCTGCTATCCCACAGGTTTAGAATCAAGCCATCGTCCACCGGTTTAGCGTGATCCGGATCACTCCATCTTAGCGGCTCCGTTGTGCAAAATGGCTGAAAGCCCTGTAGACACTCAACTGTGAGCTTCGGGTTGCGCCTTGCATCCAGATCCGCGCGGCGAGACCCGGTATCATTGCATCCGGGTCAGGAGATCCCCAATGACCGCTGAACTGATTCACCGCCTGCACTTTGCCTTCACTGTCACATTCCACTATCTCTTTCCACAACTCACCATGGGCTTGGCGTTGTTGATCGTGGTGCTTAAGACCGTGGCACTCAAAACCGGCGACGGGGAGTGGGATCGCGCGGCGCGCTTCTGGGGCCGCATCTTCGGCATCAACTTCGTCTTCGGCGTCGTCACCGGCATCCCCATGGAGTTTGAGTTCGGCACCAACTGGGCGCGCTTCTCGCAGCTCTCCGGCGGCGTCATCGGCCAGCCGCTGGCCATGGAAGGCGTCTTTAGTTTCTTCCTGGAGTCGGCCTTCCTCGGCCTCTTCCTCTATGGCGAAAAGCGGCTCTCAAAGGCCATGCATTGGTTCTCCGCCGTGATGGTCTTTCTTGGTTCCTGGATCTCCGGCTTTTTCATCATCGTCACGGACGCGTGGATGCAGCACCCGGTGGCCTTTGAGCGTTTGGCTAACGGAAAGTTTGAAGTGCTCAGCTTCTGGCAATTGCTGTTGAACCCGTGGGCACTTCTGCAATACGCGCACAACATGACTGGCGCTGTCGTTACAGCCAGCTTCGTGATGGCGGCAACCGGCGCCTTCTACCTGCTGGAGGGACGCTTCATTGAATGCGGCTGCGACTACGGGCACATCTTCACGAAGGTGGGTGTCATCGCCGGCCTCATCTCCACCGTGCTCATTATCTTTCCCACCGGCGATATGCACGGCAAATACGTGGCGCGTCATCAGCCGGCATCCATCGCAGCCATGGAGGGACTCTTCAAAACAGAGACCGGCGCGGGCATTGTGCTCGTGGGCCAGCCCAATGAGGAAACTGGCCAGATTGACAACCCCATCGTCGTCAATGACGTGCTCAGCTTTCTCATCTACGGCACCACCAAGGCTGAAGTGAAGGGGCTTGACCAGTTTCCGCGCGACCAGTGGCCCACCACGCTGCCGCTGCTCTACTACGCCTACCACATCATGGCTGGCCTGGGAACGTATTTTGTGCTGCTCATGCTCGTTGCTGCGTTCATGCTTTGGCGCGGGCAGCTTTATTGCGCGCGCTGGATGCTGTGGCTGCTGCTTATCAGCTTCCCGCTGCCTTACATTGCCAACACCGCCGGCTGGATGACCGCGGAGATTGGCCGCCAGCCGTGGCTTATCTACGGCCTCATGCGCACCAATGAAGGTTTCTCCGCCACGGTTTCCGCGTCCAACGGACTCTTCACGCTGCTGGGCTTCATGGGCCTCTACGCGCTGCTGGGCCTGCTCTTCACGGTTCTCGTCTATCGCGAAATTAGCAACGGGCCGGACCCCCGCGGGGTTGTGCCTGCCACCGCGCACGCGGATTGAGACCGCACGCCAAACGCTGACAGGAAAGGGGATTCAACATGATGGGTTTTCTCTGGTTCTGGCTGGTGGCCGTGATGATCGTGGGCTACGTGGTGCTGGATGGCTTTGACCTGGGCGTGGGCGTGCTGCATCTTTTCCTCGCTCACACTGAGGCCGAGCGCCGCGCCACGCTGCATTCCATCGGCCCCGTGTGGGATGGCAATGAGGTCTGGCTGCTTGCCGGCGGCGGCACGCTCTACTTCGCCTTTCCGCTGCTCTACGCCTCGGCCTTCTCGGGTTTCTATCTGCCGCTGATGATCGTGCTCTGGCTGCTGGTGCTGCGCGGCGTTACATTGGAGTTGCGCAACCATCTCGACATGGGCGTGTGGCGCGGTCTGCTTGACGGCGTCTTCGGCCTGGCAAGCGCACTGCTCACTATTTTCTTTGGAGCGGCTCTGGCCAACGTGTTGCGCGGTGTCCCGCTCCAGCCGGATGGCTACTTCTTCCTGCCCCTGTGGACCAACTGGCGCACCGGCGTCAACCCCGGCATCCTCGACTGGTACACGGTGATTGGTGGTCTGGTCGCACTCGTGGCGCTCACCCTGCACGGCGCGCTTTGGCTCACCATCAAAGTCTCCGGTGGCTTGGAGCAGCGCGCGCGCAAAATCGTCACGCCACTGTGGCTGCTGCTCATCGTGCTCACGATCGTGAGTCTGATTGCCACCATCGCCGTGCGCCCAGCCACGCTCAACAACTACTTCAGCTACCCGGTCACCTTCATCGTGCCCGTGGGCGTCATCGTCTCGCTCGCGGCCATCTGGTTCCTGAATCGCAAGGGGCAGGCGGTCAAGGCGTTTATCGCCTCATGCCTGTATCTCTTCTTCATGCTGGCCGGGGCGTGCTGGGGCGTCTATCCCACGCTGCTGCCCGCGACGACAGGCACGCAGAATGACATCACGCTCACCCGTGCCCTCTCCGGCCCGCACACGCTCGCCGTAGGCCTGGCCTGGTGGATCTTCGGCATGACCCTCGCCCTTGCCTACATCATCTTTGTCTACACGCGCTTCCGCGGCAAGGCTGACGCGCATGCCGAGAGCCACGAGTAACCTACTCCCCCCAACAACGAGGGCCGGGACAATTGTCCCGGCCCTTTCTTGCCTTGGAACGGGCTGACTCGCCCCACGAATCAGCCCTTGCTCCCCCCTTACAACGACACCAGCGTGTCCGGCGTTACCGTTACCTCAAACGAGGCCGCTTGACTCTCGCGCTCAGGGTCCCAGTTCTTCGGCTGGTAGATGCAGCACGGCTCCTGCGCCAGCGGATCGCCCGTCAGCGCGTAGGCTCGTGCGCGTGAGCCACCGCAGATTTCCTTGAATTCGCATGCGCCGCACTTGCCTTCCAGTCGGCTCGTGTCGCGCAGTGCCCTGAAGATGGGCGCTTCGCGATAAATCTCCTTCAGCGGCGTCTGGCGCACATTGCCGGCATGAATTGGCAGGAACCCGCTGGGGTACACGTTGCCCACATGCGAAACAAAGAGAAAACCTTTGCCGTCATTCACGCGCCGCGTGGCCCAGCCCATGGTCCGCGTCTCTGCGTCTGCGGTCGGCGCTCCCGGCTCGTACTCATGCGCTCCATGCGGATGACCATGTCCGTGTCCCATGCGCCGCTCCTCCAGGTTGTGCTGCAGAAGGTAGCGGCGATAGTGCATCGCCTCGGTGGTTTTGATTTGGAAGCTCACCCGTTGTGACAGTTCGTAAATTTTGCCGAAGACTTTTTCAAACTCCTCGCCGCTTAGCAGGTCGCCCAGTTGTCCGCGCCCCACTGGGACCAGGAAGAATACGTTCCACATCACGATGGCCAGCCGCTCAAACAGCGCGCACAGGCTGTCGAGATCGTGCGCGTTATGGCGGCTGATGGTGGTGTGCACCTGGATGGGAATGCCCGCCTCATTGGCCCACTCCACGGCCTGGATGGTGCGCGCCCATGCGCCCGGCAGCCCGCGGAAGTTGTCATGAATCTCCGGCGTGGAGCCGTCCAGTGAGATGCCCAGCCGCACCAGTCCGGCCTCTTTCATCTTGAAGATGGCATCGCGCGTCAGCAGTGGCGTGGCGCTCGGCGTCAGAGCCACCTTCACGCCCTTATCCGACGCGTAGCGAATCAGCTCAAACACATCCTTGCGCTTTAGCGGATCGCCGCCCGTGAAAACGAAGATGGGAACATTCATCTCGGCGATCTGGTCAATCAGCGCCTTGGCCTCGGCGTTATTCAGTTCGTCCGGATGCGCAATCGGCTGGGCCGCCGCGCGGCAATGCTTGCAGGCAAGGTCGCAGGATTGCGTTGTTTCCCAGATGGCAAGAAAGGGGGTTTCGTCGTAATTCAGTCCGCCACGGGCGGGAATCTGATGCATCGGCTGCATAGGGCCTCCAGTGCCATCGTGGCGGCGTGCCTGCCGGGAGATCAGTCCAGCGGCGGGGGAACACCACGACGCGTCCACAGGAGAACAGGTCCGGCGGTTCAAAATCTGTGATTCAGATCACTCTTGCGGGCCACAGAATGAAAATCCGTGATTGCCTCTGGACATGGGCTGGAATAGGCGCGAGAATTCTTCTCGCCGAGGAGCCAAATTCACTTTGTCCGCGTCCAACCGGCAGCACAAGACGATTGCGACGGCCAGGAGCATGCCGACTCACCACGCAAACTGTGTGAGTTGAGTCACATGCCGATGTGCCGCCGAACACCGTAAAACTCACGCCGAGTCTGCCAAAGTACAGGCGCAACTCAAGGAGGTTTCCATGGCCGTCACATTGAAGCCAGGGTGGAGCAAACCCTCCACGATTCTGTTTGCCTCCGAGATCCCCGCCAATGAGATTGCTCTGAATTATGCCATCGCCCAAGCGAAAGAATTTGGCGCGAATCTGATCCTGTTTCATGCCTATGACACGCTGGTCGTAGCAGCGTCGGAGACATCAGGCATCCGCTACTACGACTATGCCGCTGCCGCTCGTGCCGAGATTCACCATCTTGAGCCGCTGGCCAACCGCGTCCGTGAGGCCGGTGTCCGCTGCGAAACCGTGGTGCGCCCCGGCCTGGCCGCCGACCAGATCCTCGGCCTGCTGCGGGAGCGGGAGGTGGACCGCATCGTCATGGGCACCCACTCACCCGGCCCCATCGGCAAGCTGCTGGTGGGCTCCGTGGCAGAGGCGGTGCTGCGCAGCGCCAATGTCCCGGTCTTCCTCATTGGACCGGCCACCGTCGACGGCGCGTATCGTGACTATGCCACGCGCACCATCCTCTGCGCCGCCAGCCTCCACCAGACCACGCCCGTGGTGGCCCGCTTTGCCGCAGATATGGCCGTGCGCCACAACGCGCGCCTCATCCTGCAGCACATCATCCAGCCGCAGGAGCGCTCTGACGTACTTGCCGGGCGCAGTATAGAGCAGATTGAGGCGGACATGCTCGCGCTCATCCCGGTGGATCTGAAAGAAAAGATCACCGTGCAGACGATCGTTGTGCCCGGCGACCCCACCGAGGAGCTGCTCTATCAGGCCAAGGCTCAGCAGGCTGACCTGATAGTCATGGGCGCACAAGGCGCTTCAGCCTTTGCCGCCATCGCACGCCAGGGCGTCGTCTACAAGGTGCTTGCCCACTCGCTCTGCCCGGTCATGACGCTTTCACCGCCCGTGCTGGCAGCATGCGGAGTGGTCTACGACAAGGAGCACCCCGCAGAGGTATTTATCGCCGGCGTTCTTTAGCCGGCCATCCGCAGGCATCGCAACCGGGCGGTGTCCTTGACCAATCGATCGCACGCGATCGCGACGGGAAAGGGAACCGCCCGGAGAGGGTATTAGTTGCGTGTCTGTCCTGTCCTCGTCGTCTCTCTTCTGTCGCGTCTTCTGGTTGGTTCTTTCTGTGTGAAGGCCCCTTCACAGGGCCGTCAGCGCACCCTTCTGGCGCCTTGACGCTTTGTTCCGCCGGCGCTCTCCATGCATGGCTGTCTGGCGCACAGCACGCCGGTGATGCCGTGGCCTTCCGTGATGGTAAAAATGCGATCCACGGCGGGCAGCTTCACCGTTTCCTTCATGCCATTGGGCCAGTGAATCTCCGCACTGCCTGCGTCCGTTGCATCGCCCAGCCCAAAGTGCGGCCGCTGGTCATTCGATGAAATGTAGCTGCCCCCACTGATCACATCCTCGCGCTGGCGTATGCCGTTAGCCGTCAGGTAAACGGTCGCTCCCATCGCGTCCCGCGGACCCTTCGGACCACCCACAAGTTTTAGCTCCACCCAGTGATGATGGTCGGGATTCACGTTCTTCAGCAGCACCGGCGGACCGTCAATCGGGTTAATCACCACGTCCATCTTGCCGTTGTTGAACAGGTCGCCAATGGCAGCGCCGCGCCCTGACGTGAGCGTTGCCAGCCCCGATCCCTTCACCGCAGGCACATAGGCAAACCTGCCGTCCTGCGTGTTGCGGAAGAGCAGTGGACGCTCGGCGAAGCTGGTGCCCCAGGGGTGCTCGTCTACCTGCGGGTACACGTGGCCGTTGATCATGATGATGTCTTTCCAGCCATCGTTGTCGTAGTCAATCAAGCCATCGCCCCAGCCCACAAACGGCACGGGAATCTGCGCGATGCCCGCCTCGTTGGCCACGTCGGTAAAGCTGGCCTCGCCATCATTGTGGTAGAGCGCCTTGTAGTCGTCGGAGAAGTCCGTTACCAGCAGGTCCAGCAGGCCATTGTTCAAGTAGTCGCCTACGGCCAGACCCATCGACGCAATCTCGCGCCCGTCGCTGTTCAGCGCAAAGCCGGAGACGTAGCTCTGGTCCTCAAACGTACCATCGCCTTTGTTGATGTACAGATAGTTCGGCTCGGAGTCATTGGCCACCAGCAGGTCTGGCCTGCCGTCGTTGTTCACGTCGGCAAAGATCGCCGTAAAGCCGTAATACTTGCCCGGGTCGCTGACGCCCGCCTTCACGCTCACATCTGTAAACGCGCCGTCGCCGTTGTTGTGGAACAGGTGGTCCGCTTCGCCCGGCAAGCCGCGCGGCCCGCACATCACCTTGAAGCCATGCAACTGGCAATACGCAAACGGCACTCCGCCCTTGTCCGAATCCGGCTGGTGATTAAGGTCGTAGTGCACATAGCCGGAGACGAACAGGTCCAGCCGTCCATCGCCGTCGTAGTCGCCCCAGGTGGCGCCGTCAGACCAGTTGCCCAGCGTCACGCCCGCCTTCTCTGCCACATCGGTAAACGTGCCGTCGTGATTGTTGCGGTAGAGCCGGTTCTTGCCGAAGTTGCAGACAAAGATGTCCGGCCAGCCATCGTTGTCAAAGTCGCCGATGGCCACGCCAAAGCCCCAGCGGTCATTCGCCACGCCGGCCTTCGCCGTCACATCGGTAAACGTGCCGTCGTGATTGTTGTGGAAGAGCGCCGCATGCGGCGGCGTGGCTATTCCGCTCAGCGCGTCATAGGTTGAGCCATTCACCAGGTAGATGTCAAGCCAGCCGTCATTGTCGTAGTCAATCAGTCCCACGCCTGAGCCGTCCGTCTCCAGGATGTACTTCTTCTGCGCGGTGCCCATCACATGCTGCCACTTGGCCAGCCCGGAGGCCTTGCTCGCATCCTCGAAGACCACCGTGCCCTTGTCCACGAATCCGCCCGCGGTTATTGGCCGCTTCTCTGCGTCGTAGATGGGCGCAAACGTGCCCGCAGACGAGATGCCGCCCATCGGGCCCTGTGGCGTCACCACCGGCTTCTGCTCCTGCGCCGTGCCCAGGTGCGCGCTGGCCATGCAGCACAGCGCAAGCAGCCCTGCTCCCATGCGCCGCGCACGGCCGTGGTGCTTCAATGTATGGAAAAACTGCAACATGACTCCTAGCGTGTGGCGTCTACTGAACCGTCTTGGATGAAGCGGGCGCCTGTGCATCCGCGCAGGGCTTGTCCCCGCACAGCGCGCTGGTAATCCCTTTGCCTTCAGCGATGGTGTAGATGCGGTCCACAGCGGGCAGCTTCACCGTTTCCTTTGTGCCATCGGGCCAGTGAATCTCCGCGGTGCCTGCGTCCGTTGCATCGCCCAGCCCAAAGTGCGGCCGCATGTCATTCGACGAGAGATAGCTGCCGCCGCTCAGCACATCCTGCCGCATGCGCATACCGTTGGCCTTCAGATACACCGTCGTGCCCACGGCGTCGCGCGGACATTTCGGCCCGGCCTCAAGCTGCATCTCCACCCAGTGGTGATGGTCTGCGTTTACGTTGCGCAGCAGCACCGGCACGCCATCCATGTTGTTGATCACCACATCGACCTTGCCGTCGTTGAAGATGTCGCCAAAGGCCGCGCCGCGTCCCACGGTCACCACAGAGAGTCCTGTGCCTTCTACCGCGGGCACCAGGGCAAGCTTGCCGTTCTTCATGTTGTGGAACAGCAGGTGCCGCTGCGCATAGCTGTTACCCCACTCCGGGTGCTGGTCCACCTCGGGATACACGTGCCCGTTCACGATCATCAGGTCCAGCCAGCCATCGTTGTCATAGTCCAGCCAGCCATCGGCAAAGCCCACAAACGGCATGGTGGGCACCATCAGCCCGGCCTGGTAGCTCACGTCGGTAAAGTAGCCCGTGCCGTCATTCTGGAACAGCACGTCGTAGTCGTCGGCAAAGCTCGTGTTCACAATCGAGAGGTGCCCGTTGTTTTCGTAGTCGCCCGCCGCAATGCCCATGTTGGCAATCATGCGGCCGCTCTCGTTCAGCGCATAGCCGCTCGGGTAGCTAGCGTCCTCAAATGTCCCGTCGCCCTTGTTCATGTAGAGATAGTTGGGCGTTGAGTCGTTGGCCACCAGCAGGTCCGGCTTGCCATCGTTATTCACATCGGCAAACAGTGCGCCCAGCCCGTAGTAGCCGTTCGCATCATCTACGCCCAGCTTCTTGCTCACATCGGTAAAGGTGCCATCGCCGTTGTTGTGGAACAGGTGGTCCTGCTCGCCCTTCAGCCCGCGCGGGCCACACATCACCTGCACGCCTCGATACTGGCAAAAGGCATAGCCTACGGTCTTCGACCCCGAGTACGGCGGATTCTTCAGGTCCAGACTGATATATCCGGCAACGAACAGGTCCAGCTTCCCGTCGCCGTCGTAGTCGCCAAAGGTCGCGCCCGTGGACCACGTGCCCACCGCCACGCCCGCCTTCTCTGCCACGTCGGCAAATGTTCCGTCGTGGTTGTTACGGTACAGGCGATTGCCGTTGAAGTTCGTCACGTAGAGGTCTGGCCAGCCGTCGTTGTCATAGTCGGCCACCGCGCAGCCAAAGCCCCAGCGGTCGTTCGCCACGCCTGCCTTCTCCGTCACATCCGTAAACGTCCCATCGTGATTGTTGTGGAAGAGCGCGGCGTGTGGCGCCGGAGCCTTGCCGTCCAGCGCGTCATACGTGGACCCGTTAACGAAGTAAATATCCAGCCAGCCGTCGTGGTCGTAGTCAATCAGGCAAACACCCGGCCCTTTGGCCTCCAGGATCAGCCGCTTCGCCGGTGTGCCTGCCGTGTGGTGCCAGGCAGTCAAACCTGCGGCTTTCGCCACGTCTTCAAAGACAATTGGCCCGCTCTTCACAAAGCCGCCCGCCGTAATCGGCCGGTGCTCCGCGTCAAACTCCGCCTTCTGCGGACCGGCACTCGCCATGCCGCCCTGCGCGCCCTGTTGCGCCGGGGCCTGCGCCTTCGCGCAGCAGGGAACCGCAATCGCGCATGCCACCAGTGCAGCCAGCATTCTCGACGCAATGCCCATTGATTCCCCCTGATGCACGCCTAGTGCGCTGATGCGGTGGCAGTAGCGGCGCTTGCCTCGCAGGGCTTGCCGCCGCACAGCGCGCCGGTAATGCCCTTGCCTTCCGTGATGGTATAAATGCGGTCCGCCGCAGGCAGCTTGATGCTTTCCTTCGCGCCGGAGGGCCAGTGAATCTCCGCCGTGCCTGCGTCCGTCGCGTTGCCCAGCCCAAAGTGCAGCCGCCGGTCGTTGGCGGAGATATAGCTGCTGCTCGCCAGCACGTCCTGCCGCATGCGCATGCCATTGGCCTTCAGGTACACCGTGGCGCAGGTCGCGTCGCGCGGGCTTTTGGGCCCTCCCACCAGCTTCAGCTCTACCCAGTGGTGATGGTCCGGATTCACGTTCCGCAGCAGTACCGGCGGCCCATCCACGGGATTGATAATCACGTCCATCTTGCCATCGTTGAACAGGTCGCCAAAGGCCGCCCCGCGCGCCGGAATCACCGCAGCCAGTCCCGTGCCCTTCACCGGCGGAACGTACTCGAAGCGCCTATCCTTCGGCCCGTCCGGCACGTTGTGGAAGAGCAGCGGCCGTTCCGCCCATGTGGTGCCCCAGTCGTGCTGGTCCACCTCGGGATACACGTGCCCGTTCACTTCGAACAGATCCAGCCAGCCGTCATTGTCGTAATCGATGAAGCCGTCGCCCCAGCCCACAAACGGAATCGTCGTCTGCGCGATGCCCGCCTTGTAGCTCACATCGGTAAAGCTCGTGTCGCCGTCGTTGTGGAATAGCACCTTGTAGTCGTCGCCGAAGTCCGTTACGTAGAAGTCGATGAGCCCGTTGTTTTCGTAGTCGCCCGGCGCAATGCCCATCGACGCAATCTCGCGCCCGTCCTTGTTCAGCGCAAAGCCTGAGACGTAGCTCTGGTCGTCAAACGTGCCGTCTCCCTTGTTGATGTAGAGGAAGTTTGGCTCCGAGTCATTGCCCACCACCAGGTCCGGCTTCCCGTCGCCGTTGATGTCCAGAAAGATTGTCGTAAAGCCGTAATACTTGTCCTTGTCTTCCACGCCGGCCTTCACGGTTACATCGGAAAACGTGCCGTCGCCGTTGTTGTGGAAGAGATGATCCGGCTCGCCATGCAGGCCGCGCGGACCGCAATTCACCGGCGCTCCGCGATACTGGCACGATGCATAGCCCACGGCCTTGGTGCCGCCGATGGGCAGGTTGTTGCGGTCAAAGTGCACGTAGCCCGTGATATACAGGTCCAGCCGACCGTCGCCGTCGTAGTCCCCCCACGCTGAGCCCGGCGTCCAGTTGTCCGTGTCCACGCCGGCCTTCTCCGCCACGTCGGTAAATGTCCCGTCGCCGTTGTTGTGGTAGAGCCGGTTCTTCCCGTAGTTGCCCACATACAGATCCGGCCAGCCGTCGTTGTCATAGTCGGCCACGGAGCATCCATAACCCCAGCGGTCGTTCTGTACACCGGCCTTCGCCGAGACATCCGTAAACGTTCCGTCGTGGTTGTTGCGGAACAGCGCCGCGTGCGGCTGCTCTTCCTTGCCGTCCAGCGCGTTAAACGTCGAGCCGTTTACGAGGTAGATGTCCAGCCAGCCGTCATTGTTGTAGTCGATCAGGCAAACGCCCGAGCCGTTTGTCTCCACAATGAACTGCTTGGCCGGTGTGCCCATCTTATGTACCCAGCCGGAGAGCCCCGCCTGCTTTGTGATGTCTTCAAAGACAATCGGGCCTTTGTCCACGAATCCGCCCGCCGTGATGGGGCGCTTCTCTGCGTCGTACACTGGCGCTGCCGCCACGCCACTGGCAATGCCACCCATGCCCTGCTGCGCCGGCGCCTGCTGCGCCATGCCCCTGCCGGAAAGGAAAGACACGCCCACAAGGACACCGCATAGCACACTGCCAATACGCAATGAAAATGGCTCCTTTTCACTTGGAAGTGTACCGTAACGGCACTGCCGCAGTCGCCGCGGCAGCCCGCTGCACACCTCCTTCCGTGCCCGTCGTTGTTCGCCTCCGCACAATACCGTTGGAATCCCTGCCCTGCCACGGCGTATACTTTTCCACAAGGCAGCTTACCGAGCCCGCCTCAAGTAGAGGTGCGTCTTCCGCAGGAACTACGGTTCACTGACGTTCGACGGTCCACCATCGGAGACTTCCAGTTGGCGCGCTGTGGCGCGTGTACTTCGAAGTCCAATGGATGCAATCGGTTGCGTGCTCCTTCCCGGTTCTTGCTCTCTCTGCGGCTCCCTCCTGCCGCGCCTCTCTCTCGTGCCAATCTGTGACGCCTGCTGGACTGAGATTCCTGTCCAGAACGGTTTCTCCTGCGTTCGCTGTGGCGAAACCCTCGATGCCCCGGCGCTCGCAACCGCAGACCCTGCAACAACTTTATGCCGCGCCTGCCGGCTGGCTCCTCCGCCCTTTGAGCGCGCCGTAGCCTACGGTCCCTACCGGGGCCGCATGCGCCAGGCCATGCACGCGCTCAAGTACGACGGCCTGCGCCCCGCCGCCCGCAGACTGGGCGGCATGCTGGCCGAGGCCATCGCCCATCTGGCACCAGACGCGCCGGCGGACATGCTCGTCGTCCCCGTGCCGCTGCATCGCTCCAAGCATCGCGGCCGCGGCTTCAACCAGGCGCGCATGCTGGCAGAGCATGCACTCGCGCATCTGCGCCGCACGCATCCTGCGTGGCAGCTTACGCTTGCGCCGGGACTGCTGGTCCGCCAGCGCGCCACGCAAAGCCAGGCGGGACTCACGCCGCGCCAGCGCCGCATCAACCTGCGCGGCGCGTTCCGCGTTGCGCAGCCGCAGGCAGTCGCGGGCAGGCATGTGCTGGTCATTGACGACATACTCACCACCGGCGCCACGGCCAGAGCAGCCGCGCAGGCGCTGGTCCGCGCGGGCGCCGCCACCGTCTGGGTGGCCACGCTGGCCCGCGCGCAACGCTCCACCGCGGCTCGCCCCGGAAACGCCGTGCCTCACGAAGATCGTGCCGTGAGCCGCGGCCTGCAAGGCGATCCGCTCAACTTCAATCCGATGAACGAAAGCAGGCACGCACACAACCAACCATCTTCTTGACGAGGGAAAAGAGATGTCCTTGGGAAAAGCCATGATTCACGCACGCAAGCAAAAGGCCATTGCCCGGGCCGCTGCGCACGTCGCCGAGCACGCTCCCGCGCAATCCAACCACATGCTGCAGATGCCTGTGCTGGTGCTCAACGCATCCTATGAGCCCATCAACATCTGTGGTGCGCGGCGCGCACTTGTGCTCGTGCTCAAGGGCATTGCGCGCACTGAGGAGGAGCACGGTCTCACTCTCCACGCTCAGCGCAACCGCATCGCCATGCCTTCCGTCATCCGTCTGCTTGAATACCGCCGCATCCCGCACCAGACGCGCGCCCTCTCGCGCAAGAACATCCTGCTGCGCGACCGCAACACCTGCCAGTACTGCGGCGTTGTGCTGCCCTCCGGCGAGCTGACCCTTGACCACGTCGTGCCGCGCTCCCGCGGCGGCAACTCCACGTGGGAGAACCTCGTCGCCTGTTGCCACGCCTGCAATCGCCGCAAGGGCAACCGCATGCTCCACGAGTTGGACGACATGACCCTGCTGCGGGAGCCGCGCCCCTTCTCGCTGCACACCAGTCGCCAGATCATGCGCATGCTGGGCCGCGGAGACGACCGCTGGCGCAAGTATCTGTTCTATTAGGCAGGGGATTTCGCGCTGCGGGTACGCACAATCTCCACCGAGCACGGCGCATGCAGCGCCACGGCGTGCGACACCGACCCCAGCAGGAAGCGCATAGCCGCTCCGTAGCCGTGCGAGCCCATCAGGATCAGATCAGCGCCCCAGTCCGCGGCCTCCGCAAGAATCACATCCTTCGGAGATCCCTCAATCACCTTGCTCGTCACTGCCAGCATGGGGGCGCCGTGCGTAATCGTTGCCATCGCATCATCCACGTTGAAGCGAGCACGCTCTTTGGCCCTGGCAAGCGACTCCGCATGGACCGCGCTGGCAATCAATTTGGGATCCAGCAGCTCCGGCACGGGTTGCGCTACAGAGAGCACCTCCACCTCTGAGCCCTCCGGCCATGGCCTGCGCAGCAACTCCTTCACTGCGCTGTTGCTTTGTTCTGACCCATCCACGGGAAGCAGAATCTTCATACGCCCCTCCCACGCATTAGGACGACCTGCGTTTGCCAGTGAAATCCGGACAACAATTTTTGCCTATGTAAGGACGCAACGCTGTGCCCCAAGTCACCACCTACGCTTGCACTCCGCGCATGCTGCTTGGATTGTGTTGGAATTGAATCCCTTACTGCTGGGGCTTTGCGGGCTGCTGGCCTGAGGGAGGCTGCGGCTGCTGCGGCGTAATGTCCTGCCCCTCGTAAATGATCTTGGAGGTCGAGCCAAATCGCTTGTAATCCGTGTACTTCACGATGTCACGGATGTGGACGTCATCCGCCATGTAGCCGTTGCCCCCGGCAAAGTGCAGAATGCCCTCTCCCTTCGTGTACACGGGAAACCAGTAGTGTCCATCCACCTGCTGCCGCCAGGTCATGAACGGCGGATGCAGGTCTTCCTGGCCTTTTTTGGTGTCATCCGGCACCATGCGGCCATTCGTCACAACAATCTGCAGATCCGTTTCGTCCACCCAGATGCGCCCGTCCAGGTAGCGCTTGCCTTTCTCAATCTGCTTGGGCGCCACGTCAAAGACGTAGCAGTCCACCTCGTCCACTTTCTGCTTGCCTACGTACGTGATGTTGTACTCGGGCAGTTTGTCGGTGGTGAGCACAAACGGGTACCCGTGCTGAATGTCCTGCAGATCCGAGGGCGACATCATCACCCGCTGCAAAGTGCTTGTGGGGGCGTAGACGACCCTTTCCGTGCGCCGTCCCGACGAATCAAAGATGACATCATCCACCTCATACCATTCGCCGTCCACCTTGTTGTCGTCGTCCAGCGTCTGCACCCTTGCCTCGCGCCGATAGGTGTAGTGGTTCAGCGCGTCGCGAAACTCGGTTTCCTTTGCGGCAAACTTCTGGATAATCGTGTCCGGAGGCGTAGGAGGCTGCGAAACGTTCATCGGCCCGAAGCCGGAGTCCAGCGGCATGGGCGTAAAGCTGTCTTTGCTCTGTGCGCCCGCAGAAAGGGCCAGTGCCCCCGCCGCAGCCGCAGCCAACCACCATCCACCTCGCACGTTGTCCGCTCCCTGAACCTGATGCCCAAAATGACAATCAAACCCTTCCCCATTGTTCTTGCGGGTACCCAGGCCCTATCGTCTACAACGTTAGACGCATATACACTGCTCCGGGGTGGCTTGAAAATAAGGCGTTGACACGCCGTGCATCCGCAGTGTATCCGGGAGCCAATCCGCTTACATTACGGCAGCCGCCGTGGACGCATGTGACCGAAGTAAGGGTTCATTCCTCGCAACAAATGCGGTGAATGGCTTTATATTCAAGTTCTGAAGCATGGTACCCCCACGATTGCGAACGAACGCAGACACGTAAGTTTTCCCGATGGTTTGAGGAGATTTGCGGCTTAGATGGCAGACAGCTACCTGCTTCCGGCGATTGTGCTTACCGCCTTTCTGCTGCCCGCGTTCGGGCAATTGTATCTGCGGTCGCGGGACACGCGTACCTTGCTCTGGCTGCTGGGCTTTGCCTTCGCCTTTCTGCGCCTGCTGCAAATCTGGAAGATAGGCCTGCTGGATGGCGCCAGTGCCATTGCCCACCCCTGGCTTGCCACCGGCGGCATTGCCTGCATTCTCGTCAGCTCCGCTCTCTTCCTTGCCTCGCTGTCGCCTCTCTCCCTGCGCCTGGGCCGGTTGCGCGTCCTCTACGTCATTCCTTTCACCCTCCCGCTGGTCGCGTACGCCTATCTGTATTACGTCCACTTCCACGGCGTCATGCCCACGGGGATTACATTCCTGATCTTTCCCATTCTTGGCTCTCTGTCCCTGCTGGCCGGCTGCTTCTGGGCTCTTGCCAAGGGCTGCATGCCCCGCTGGCTCGGCCTGGCCATCTGCATCGTCATGGGCGGCTCAGGCTTGTGGATCTGCGTCACCATCGGCGGCGTCTGGCCGCTCCTTTTTGTGGAGGGCTCGCTCCACCTCACCACCGCCCTGCTCATCTTCTACGCCTTCAAGCGCGTTTCGCCTGGAACCATCCTCAGCGGACTCGGCTTCTTCGGCTGGTCGTTCGGGCTGGTGCACATCGTCCACCTGGCCACGCAACAACCGGTGCTCCACCGTGGGCTCTTCGTCCTTGCTCCCATCAGCCAGGTTGCCGCTGCCATGGGTATGCTCCTGCTTGTGCTGGAGGATCAACTCGCCTTGCGCTTCGAGGCGCAGCAGAGCGAGCGGCGCGCCCGCAAGGAGCTGGAGTCCTACACCCGGCTTACACTTTCCCGCCGCCGTGTCGAGGACTTCGACCGCCAGGGCACGCAGATCTGCCAGATCATCATCGAAAACAGCCGCTTCTCGCAGGCCGCTCTCATCCTCCTGCACCGCTCCGGCCAGTACCGGCTGGCAGGTGCCGCCGGTTTTGACGACCCCAGCCTGAAGGCGCTCGATGCGCTCTCCGTCCGTCTGCCCGCCTCCGGTTTCCTCGCTCCTGGTTCCTCGGCTCCTGCCGTAGAGGACTCGCAAGCCTTAAGTCTCAGCCTGCAACCCTGGCTCCTGCCCGGCGACGACCTCGAGCGCCTCCATCTGACGGAGGTTTTGGCCATTCCGTTCTACGGCCGCTCCAGGACAGAGGGCGCGCTGCTGCTTACCGGCCTTCGCACCCCCGATGAGCCGCTCCGTGCCGAGGACCTGCTTTCCGTCGAGGTGCTCGCCTCCCGCATTCAGGCCTCCCGCAGCCAGACCATGACCTTCGAGAAGCTCGTCGAAGCCGAAAAATACGTCGGCCTGGGCCAGCTCGCCAGCAACGTCACCCGCCAGCTCAACAACCCCCTCACCGTCATCCTTGGCTATGCCTCGCTGCTCGAAGCCAACGAGCATATTCAGCCCTCCGAGCGCAAAGCCGCTGAAGCCATCCTCAACGAAGCGCGCAACATGCGCTCCACGCTGGAAAGCCTCTCCCGCATGTCGCGGTCGGACAGTGACCAGCTCACTGCGCTTTCCGTTGCCGAGCTGCTCAATGACATTGAACAGCTTCACCGTGCCGAGTTCCTCCATCGCTCCATTGATTTCAAGCTGCGCATTGCCCCCGGCCTCCCGCGCGCGCTCGGCAACGCACAGCAGGTGCGCCAGGCCGTGCTCTACTGCCTCCAGTTCGCCATAGAGGCTGTCGAAAATCTTGACTCCGCCACGGAGAAAGCCGTGCGCGTCGAGGCCGTCTCTGAAAGTGATGCCGTCAAAATCACCATCGCGCACACTGGCCCTGGGTTCCTGCATCCCACCCGCGCCTTCGATCCCTTTGTTCCCGCGCAGGCCGCCGGAGAAACCGCCGGCCTCGGCCTCAGCCTCTGCTCCACCATCCTCCGCGAAAACAACGGCCGCAT
>JAKAFB010000027.1:0-23018 GCA_021818105.1 Acidobacteriota bacterium | reverse complement strand
CCGCAAAAGCTCTCCGTCGCCCAGCCCAACGACAGCGGCCTCCAGTTCGCGCCCGACGGGCACTCCGTGCTCTTCCTTTCTGGCCGAGAGAACGGGCAACAGATATGGCTCGCCGACTTCGACCCCGCCACCGGCGCCGCCAGCAATCCCCGCAAGCTCACCAGCATCACCACAGAGGCAGACAACGCCCTCTGGTCGCCCGACGGGCACTCCATCGTCTTCACCTCGTTCGTCTATCCCGACTGCCCCGCCATCACCAACGCCGACTTCAGCACCGGCAACGCCTGCAACGCGGAAAGAGACAAGGCCGCCGCAGCCGACCCCGTCAAGGCGCAGATATTTACCCACCTGCTCTACCGCCACTGGAACCGCTACACCGGCCCCAAGCGGTCCCATCTCTTCCTCGTCACCGTGCCCACCGGCGCGGTCCGCGACCTGACCCCCAGCGAGCCGCACGACGTGCCGCCCTTCTCGCTCGACGGCGGCGGCTGCGGCTGCGCCTTTGCGCCGGACTCCAAGGAGCTGGCCTACACCGAGAAGCAAGTGCCGGACCCGGCCACCAGCACCAACGCCGACGTCTTCACCCTCGACCTCACTAACCCCGCCGCCAAACCCGTCAAGGTCAGCACCTCCCTCGGCGGCGACTTCTCGCCCGCCTACTCGCCCGATGGCAAATACCTCGCCTGGCGCAGCCAACTCCGCCCCGGCTACGAAAGCGACAAGTTCCGCCTCGTCCTCTACGACCGCGCCACCAAGACAATCAAGAACCTGCTGCCCAACTTCGACCGCTGGGTGGATGAGTTCGCCTGGGCGCTCAGTTCGAGAGGCCTCTATTTCGTTAGCGGAAATAACGGCGAGGAAGATGCCTATTACACGGATCTCCGTGCACGACCAGGGACTGTGGAACTCCTGGCTCGAAATGGAGAATTTAGCGGTCTCGAGCTAATTCCCCATCCACGGGCAGTCGCAGGGGACGAGAGCTTAATCGCTACGGAGATGCGAGTCAGCCTGCCAGGGGAGGTCATACGAATCCCCAATTGCGATGTGGTCTACATACCGAAAGATCAGCCCGCCATTGTCAAAGAGGCGTGTGGCTCAGACACGCTAACGATTCAGCTCACCCACCTCAACGACGCCCTTCTCGCCCAGCTCGACCTCGCCCCCATGGAGCCCTACTGGTTCACCGCTCAGGATGGCACCAAGCTCGAGGGCTTCATCGTGCGCCCGCCCCACTTCGATCCCGCCAAAAAATACCCCGTCAAGTTTTTGATTCACGGCGGCCCGCAGGGTGCCTGGGACCAGTCCTGGTCCTATCGATGGAACGCCGAGCTCTTCGCCGCCAACGGCTATGTCGTCGTCATGGTCAACCCCCGCGGCAGCACCGGCTACGGCCAGGCCATCGTCGATGGCGTCAACGGCGACTGGGGCGGCAAGCCCTTCACCGACCTGATGACCGGCCTCGACTACGCCGAGCAGCACTACCCGTTCATTGACAAGTCCCGCGAGTGCGCCCTCGGCGCCAGCTACGGCGGCTACATGGCCAACTGGATCCTCGGCCACACCCACCGCTTCCGGTGCATCGTCTCCCACGACGGCATGTACAACCCCGAGTCCGCCTTCGGCTCCACGGAGGAACTCTGGTTCAATGAGTGGGAGTTCAAAGGCCACCCGTGGGACTACTACGGCAAGCCCGACCAGGAGAATCCCTTCCGCAAGTGGTCCCCCGCGCTCGCCGCCAAAAACTTCAAGACGCCCACCCTCGTCGTCCACAACCAGCTCGACTACCGCCTCGATGTCAGCGAGGGCTTCCAGCTCTTCACCACGCTGCAACTGCTCGGTGTGCCCAGCAAGATGCTCTACTTTCCCGACGAAGGCCACTGGGTGCTCAAGCCGCAGAACTCGCGCCTCTGGTGGAAGACCGTCAACGACTGGGTTGACCAGTGGACCGCAGTACCCAGGGACGTGGCCCAAGGCAAGACAAATTGAACCCGCGCCTCGCACAGGGCACTTCCTTGCGGTTGTCTCCTGAGCTGTCATTCTGAGCGAAGTACGCTCGGAGCCCCGGCGCGCGCAGCGCGTTGGGGTCAGCGGAGCGAAGAATCTGCTTTTCACCCTGCGGGCATCGCAAATGCTTCAGTCAAGGGAAAGGGTCTTGCGAAGGGCACGGGCTTTAGCCCGTACAACTCCTCCCCCAGGAACGAGGGGCTTCAGCCCCTGAGGAAGCGCCGTCCGAAAAAACTTCTCCCTGGTTTGCAGATTATTTCCCCCATTTGTCGCACACTTGAATTGTGGTGAATTGCATCGGGGAAACCATCTGGGCAGGGTAGGGTAGGGGACACCCACCCCCCCTTTAAAATTTGCAGTTTTCCACATTTGTTTGCAGATTTTTTCTTGGAGTGGTTCAACCTCGCCGCATCCGGCAGTCAAGGCAGGTAACGCAGCATGCCCTTCGCGCGCAAACCCGGCAAGCCCCGCGACTTCCTCAATGAAACGGGCCTATACGACTACGCTGTCCGTGCGCTCGCCCGCCGTATGCGTACGGAAGCCGAGCTGCGCCGCCTGATGCAAACCCGCGTCGAGCCCGGCGAACGGGGCGAAGCCGTTATCGCCGCTGTCATTGCGAAGCTCAAGCAGCGCCGCTACCTCGACGACCAGTCCTACGCTGAAACATTCACCCGCCTTCGCCAGGAGAATGAAAAACTGGGCCAGCGCAGCGTCCGCCAGAAGCTCGCGCAGAAGGGCGTTCCCGCAAGCATCGCCCAACAGGCCATCGAGTCCCGCTACGCCGCCACAGACGAGGAAGCCCTCGCCCGCCAGCACCTCGACCGCAAGCGCATCCGCAAGCCGGAAAACGAAAAGGAAACAGCCCGCGTCATGCGCCGCCTTATCGCCGCCGGATTCTCTACCGGCGTCATCTACAAAATCCTCCGCCAGTGGGACGTCTCCGACGACACCCTCGCCGCCCTCGATACCCTCGCCGACGAGCCCCGCGAGGAGTAAGACCTGGGTGTCCGATCCTTGGCGCGTTCCTGTTTTTGCGCCATGGGTGGAAAGCCACAAGCCTTCGCCGACCACTGCGCGCAAACGCCGCAGCCCGTTACACTATAGGTGTCATGCAACATCGCTCTGGAAACGAAATACGCGAGCTATTTCTGCGCTTTTTTGAGTCGAAGGGCCACCGCCGCGTGAGCTCTTCCTCGCTGGTGCCCGCCAACGACCCCACGCTGCTCTTCACCAACGCCGGAATGAACCAGTTCAAGGACCTGTTCCTCGGCGCGGAAAAGCGCGACTATGCCCGCGCTACAACCTCGCAGAAGTGCGTCCGCGCCGGCGGCAAGCACAACGACCTTGAGAACGTGGGCTTTACCCGCCGCCACCACACCTTCTTTGAGATGCTGGGCAACTTCAGCTTCGGCGACTACTTCAAGCGCGAAGCCATCCAGTACGCCTGGGAGCTGGTCACCAGCCCCGAGTGGTTCGGCATCCCCAAGGACCGCCTCTACGTGACGATTTTCGAAGGCGCCGACGGCGTCCCCCGCGACGACGAGGCCGAGGGCTACTGGATTGAAGCCGGCGTGCCCAAAGAGCGCATCTTTGAGTTTGGCCTCAAGGACAACTTCTGGCAGATGGGCGAAACCGGCCCCTGCGGCCCGTGCTCTGAAATCTTCTACGACATGGGCCTCGAAGCCGCCGAGACCCCCGGCGTGGATTTGCCCTTTGGCAAAGACGACGCCCGCTACGTCGAAATCTGGAACCTGGTCTTCATGCAGTTTGACCGCTCCGCCGTCGTCGACAACGGCAACATCAGCTACAAGCTCACGCCGCTGCCCAAGCCCTCCATTGACACCGGCATGGGCCTGGAGCGCGTAGCCGCCGTGCTGCAGGGCAAGGTCAGCAACTTTGAGACGGACCTGTTCACGCCGCTTATCGAGCGCGCAGAAGAACTGACCGGAAAGCGGGTGAGCGAGTCTGCCCTTGAGCAGGAGACCCGCACCGCCGACGACGATGCCGCCAGCCTGCGCATCATTGCCGACCACGCCCGTGCCGCGACGTTCCTCATCAGCGATGGTGTGCTGCCGTCGAACGAAGGTCGCGGCTACGTGCTGCGCAAGATTCTCCGCCGCGGCATCCGCCACGGCCGCCTGCTCGGGCAGGAGAAGCCCTTCATGTGCCAGATGGTCTACGCCGTCCGCGACGAGATGCAGGGCGCATACCCCGAGCTGAAGGACTCCGCCGCCCGCGTCGCCAAGGTCGTCGAAGCGGAAGAGAAGCAGTTCGACCGCGTGCTGAAGATCGGTCTCAAGGAGCTCAATGACCAGCTGGATTTGGCGAAGGCGGACGCTGATTCTGAAAAGATGCGCGTGCTTCGCAAATATGAGGAAGAGATTTCGGTTTCTGTAAAAGGTAAGGGCCAAGAGCTCGAGCATAAAGCCTATACGGAATGCTGCAATGCTCGCGATTTTTACAATGATAAGCAACAGGACATCGGATACTACAAACACGTTGTCCTCAAGTTTCTCGATGCAAAAGCGTTGGTGCAATTTGAGGACGAATATCAAAATGCTATGAACACAACTGCGGAACTGACGGGGCCGCGCGCCTTCCACCTCTACGAAACCTTCGGCTTGCCCCTCGACTTCATGGTCGATGCCGCGCGCGACGCGGGAGTGAAGTTCGACGAAGCCGGCTTTGAAGCCGCCCGCGCCGAGGAACAGGCCCGCGCCCGCGCCAGTTGGAAGGGCGGCAGCCAGAAGACCGCCAGCCCCGCCTATCGCGAGCTTCCCAAAACCGTCTTTGAAGGCTACCGCCAGCTCAACTCCACCCACTGCGAAGTCCTCGCCATCGTTAAGGACGGCGCAGGCGTGCCCGCCGCAGCGGCAGGCGACACCGTTGAGGTCGTCCTCGACCACACCAGTTTTTACGGCGACTCTGGCGGCCAGATCGGCGACACCGGCTCTTTCCTGGCTTCGGACGGCAATACGACCGTCGCTGAAATCACCGGCTGCGTGCTGCCCGTGCAGGGCGTGCGCGCCCACAAGGCCGTGCTGAAGCAGAACCTGGCGGTCGGCGACCACGTCAACACAGTCGTCGACGGACAGCGCCGCGATGCCATCCGGCGCAATCACACAGGCACGCACCTGCTGCACGCCGCGCTGCGCCAGGTGCTGGGCACGCACGTCAAGCAGGCCGGCTCGCTCGTCGCGCCCGACCGTCTCCGCTTTGATTTCTCTCACTTTGCGCAGGTGGCCGACGAGGAACTCCAGGACATTGAAGACATCGTCAACCGCGAAGTCCTCGCCAACGCCCGCGTCGAGACGCTGGAAGACGTGCCCATTGACGTGGCCGTGAACGAGTACCACGCCATGGCGCTCTTCGGCGAGAAGTACGGCGACAAGGTTCGGGTGGTCAAGCTGTCTGACGGCTTCTCGACCGAACTCTGCGGCGGCACGCACACGGCGGCAACGGGCGAAATCGGTCTCATCAAGCTCATCGGCGAGGGCTCCGTCTCCAGCGGTGTGCGCCGCTTGGAGGCCATCAGCGGCCTCGGCGCGCTCGACACCTTCCGCCGCGACTTCGAGGTGGCGAAGCTTGCCGGCCAATACGTCCCCGCAGTGGAAAATCTGGCCGAAGGCCTCCGCGCAAAATTTGCTGCGCAGGAAGATGAGCTGAAGCACCTGCGCCGCGAACTGGAAGAGGCCCGCATGAAGTCCGCCTCCGCGGCGCTGGGCGAGGCCATCAGCCACGCCGTCGAGGTGAAGGGCGTCCGCCTCGTCACACTGCGTGCTGACTCGCTTGAGCGCGGCCAGTTGCGCACACTCGTGGACAACCTGAAGCAGAAGCTCGGCGAGGGCGTTGTCGTTCTGGCGTCGGCCCAGCCCGAGGGCAAGGTGGCGCTGATTGCCGGCGTCACGCCGGGACTCACCAAGCGCATTCAGGCGGGCAAGCTCGTCGGCGCGGTGGCCAAACTCGTGGGCGGCTCCGGCGGCGGCAAGCCGGAGATTGCCGAAGCCGGCGGCAAGGACCAGTCGCAGATTGACGCAGCGCTCAAGGCCGCGCCCGAACTCACTGCGCAGTTGCTCGGCTAGCGTCCTCCGCGCCGAACAGTTGGAACTCGCGGATGTGCGCCTCGCCGGTGCTCGACAGGATGCGCAAGCGCACGCGGCTCGCCGTCACCGGCGCAAAGTGGTCAATCTTCTTGTGCCCGATGGCATAACCCTGCGTCACGCGCTTCCATGCGCCGCCCTGCCACGCTTCAATCGCGTACTTCTCCACGTTCTGGCCGTCGTTCAGCCACTCCATCGTGAGCGCGCAATCAAAGGTGACCGGCTGGGCAAAGCGCACCTCCAGCGCCGACGCATGCGAGCCCGCCGGCGCTGACCAGAAGGTGTCCTCATCGCCATCGAGCGCGCTGGCCGTGTTGGCGTCGGTTGGTTCATGATGCGCGGCCAGATTGTTGCCATAGCGCGCGCGAATCGCCTCGCCCATCTCCGCCAGCCGCTCCACATCGGCCTCCGGCAGCAGCCCGCGGTCATCTGGCGCAAGGCCCAGCATCAGTTGCCCGCCGCGGCCCACGGTGTTCTCGTAGATGCTCATCAGCTCATCCACTGACTTCAGCGAGCTCTCGTCACTCGCATGCCAGAACCAGTGCTTCTTGTGCAGCGGTGTATCCGCCTCCACCGGCCGCCAGCGCAGAAAGCCGTGCCGGTCAATCACATTCCAGTTCTCATAAGGGATGTCGCCATTCTCATTGCCCACCCAGCGGATGTCGCCGTAGTCGAACAGCGCCATGTCTGCAAACACCAGCGTGTTGGGCTGGTAGGTGCGCAGCGTCTCCACAATCTTCTTGAAGTTGTACACGTGTCCCTCGCTGCCCGCACCGTCCAGCCAGAACTCAACCAGGTCGCCGTAGTTCTGCGCCAGCTCTTCCAGTTGCGCCTCGTAGTAGCGGTCATACACCGTCGCATCCTTGTAGCGCGGGTCGTGCCGGTCCCACGGCGAAAGATACACGCCGAACTTCAACCCATACTTGTGTGCAGCCTCGGCAGTCATGCGCACCAGGTCGCCCTTGCCGTTCATCCACGGACTACTGGCCACGCTGTACTTTGTCTGCGCAGATGGCCACAGGCAAAAGCCGTCGTGGTGCTTGGCCACCAGCACCACGTAGCGCGCGCCCGCTGCCTTGGCGGCCTTTACCCACTGCTCGGGGTCCACGTGCGTCGGATCAAACACGCCGGGGTCCGCCGTGCCATCGCCCCACTCGCGGTTGAGAAACGTGTTGGTGCCGAAGTGAATGATGACGCCGAACTCCAGGTCCTGCCACTCCACCTGCTGCGGAGAGGGCTTAAGATCCACGGCGTTCATCGCCTGCGCGCGCAGTTCACCGGCGCACAGCCCTGCCAGCAACACAATTCCAAACAGCATCATTTGTGTGATCTTCATCAAGGCGTCTTCCTTCCGCATTGGATTGTAGCGAACGCATGTACTCGAAAGGCACATCGGTCGATCCTGGGACCGCCGATGCCGTAATCTGGGCGTATGGCACGGCAGGAGCGCGACGCTGCAACGCTGGAAAGATTGGCAGATCAGTTGCTCGTCTGGTATGAGATCAACCGGCGCGACCTGCCCTGGCGGCACACCCGCGATCCTTACGCCATCTGGGTTTCTGAGGTCATGCTGCAGCAAACGCGCGTGGCCGTGGTGGGGGAGCGCTATCGCGCCTTTCTCCAGCGCTTCCCCACATTGCAGGACTTAGCCGCCTCGCCCGAGCAGGACGTACTCGCGCTCTGGAGCGGCCTTGGCTACTATCGCCGCGCGCGCATGCTGCAAAAGGCTGCACAGTTCGTGGTCAGCCACCACGCAGGATGCATGCCCACCACGGCCGCTGAGCTGCGCCTGCTACCCGGCATCGGCGCCTACACCGCCGCAGCCATCGCCAGCATTGCGCATGGTGAGCCCGTGGCAGTGGTGGATGGCAACGTGGAACGTGTGCTATGCCGCATGCAAGGCTGGAGCGCGGCTAGCCGCTCCCGCGCCACCACGCAGCGCCGCCGCGTGGAATCGCTTGCAGACAAGCTGCTCGTTCCAGGTCGTCCCGGCGATTCCAACCAGGCCATGATGGAGTTGGGCGCGCTCATCTGTACTCCGCGCAATCCCAAGTGCATGCTTTGTCCGCTCACCCGCGACTGTAAAACGCGCGGCGAGCACAAGACACAGCCCCGCCCCCGCATGCGCAGCCAGGCAATTGCCTGCGCGCTCGTCGTCCGCACCACTGGCGACGCAGGCCAACAAGTCCGCGAAGTATTTCTGGAGCAGCGTCCTGCCACGGAGAGCGTGATGCCTGGCCTGTGGCAACTGCCCATGTTGCGCGAGGCAGCCATGCCCGAGGAGGATGTGCGCCTCACTGTGCGCCACGCCATCATGCAGGTCAACTACTACGTGCGCGTACGCGAAGTGGCGCAGAACCAAGTGGACACGCTCGCCGTTGCTGCGGGTGAGCGGCGTTGGGTGCCGTTGGTAGAGGCCGCAGCCATGGCGCTCACCGGACTCACGCGCAAGGTGCTTACCCGCGCGCACCTGCTGCGGCACCTGCCGCCCGGCTCCATTGCCGCTGAATCCACCGCCCGCGTATCCTGACTCTTCGGCCCTTTCTGGCCCAACTCTGTTTCGTGGGGTGTTCATGCATTACACGCGCATTGGGATTGCGTTCACAGTTGCCGCGCTGGCAATCAGCATGGCGCAGGCACAGCACGCATCCAACGACTCCGTTCCGCCGATTCCAGGCCTGCCGCCCGCCGCTCGCGCTGCCGCTGACTCGATTGATCCAGCAAAGCTGCGCGCGCATGTGCAGTTCCTTTCGCTCGACCTGCTCGAGGGTCGCGGCCCCGGCATGCGGGGCGGGGAACTGGCCGCGCAGTACATCGCCACGCAGTTTGCGCTTGACGGCCTTGAGCCTGCGGGCGACAACGGCACCTGGTTCCAGAACGTGCCGCTCTATGCCGTCCACACTGAGGTGGACACGACGAAGTTCACCTTCGTGCCGGCAAAGGGCAATGCGGAAAGCCTCGCCTACGGCTCGCAGATCGTCTCCATCGACGAGACCGGCCAGAACTCGGCGGAGTTTGATGCGCCCATTGTCTTCATCGGCTACGGCATCCACGCGCCGGAGTACAACTGGGACGACTATGCCGGCGTGGACCTGAAGGGCAAGGTCGCGCTGGTCATCGTGAATGAGCCGCCATCGACCGATGAAAAGTTCTTCAAGGGCAAGGCGCTCACCTATTACGGCCGCTGGATGTACAAGTACGAAGAGGCCTCGCGCCGCGGCGCCGTGGGCGTGCTTATCATTCATCGCACCGATCTGGCCAGCTATGGCTGGGACGTTGTCCGCAACTCGCAGGCCATTGAGAAGAGCTTCCTTGTCGGCGATCCGACCGCCACCCTGCGCGCCGCCGCGTGGATTCAGCATCCCGTGGCGCAGAGCCTGTTTAACTTGGCCGGTCTCGGAGATCTCGACCAGGCCATTGACCGCGCCGGCAAGCGCGGTTTCCATGCCGTGGAGCTTCCCGTCCGCCTGCAGGCGCACATTGAGAGCCGCGTGCGTCACTACGTCAGCGCCAACGTCATCGGCAAGGTGCCCGGCGCAGACCACTCAGGCACCGCCGTGCTCTACACGGCGCATTACGATCACCTCGGCATCGATCCCAATGCCAAGGGCGACAACATCTACAACGGTGCGGCCGACAACGGTACCGGCTGCGGCATCCTGCTGGAGCTGGCGCGCGCCTACGCGCAGTCTTCACAGCGCCCGCCGCACGATGTCTACTTTGCCTCTGTCACCGCCGAAGAGCAGGGCCTGCTCGGCTCGGAGTATCTCGGTATGCATCCGCCGATTCCCGCGCGCGATTTCACGCTCGACCTGAACTACGACATGGTTCTGCCCCTCGGTGTACCGCTTTCCATGAACCTCAATGGAGCTGAGCGAACAAGCTTCTGGCCCTCTGTGCAGCAGGTGGCCGAGGCCTTTCATCTGGCCCTGCTGCCGGATCCGAATCCCATGGCCGGCCACTACTATCGCAGTGACCACTTTTCGCTGGCCCGCGTCGGCATCCCGGCATTTTCCCTGAATCAGGGCGAACTCTTCGAAGGGCATGACGCGGCTTGGGGCCACCAGAAGTTCGCCGACTTTGTGGCGCATGACTATCACCACCCTTCAGACGAGTTCCACGCCGACTGGAATTTCAGCGGCAACGCCAAGCTGGCGCGTTTTGGATTCGTCCTCGGCTGGCTGGCAAGCGAGCAGCCCAAGCCTGTCGAATGGCAGCATGGCGACGAGTTTGAGCCCGCGCGCAAGGCCAGCGAAAAGTAGCTGCACTGGGGAGAGACGGGTGGTTGTGCGCAGTCCTCAGTAGTAGTCGGCGCAGCTCAGGTAATAGCCGCATTGTGTACACACAAGCTTGCAGCGGTGGCCGGTGAGGCGGCTGCCGCAGGTGGGGCAGATCTGGCAGTGGTGATCGACGGGCGGCTCGGCCACAGCAGGGCATGACGCACCACTTTGTGGGAAATCTGAGGCAAAATCGGGGTCAAAGGCTCGGGGCCGCTGCGGCAACATGCTGGAGAGATTAGCATAGAGAAGAAGGCACACCATCGCGCTGCAACCTGCGAGGTGCCTCAGGCATCAACGTGGAGGCGCTGTCCTCACTTCCCCTTGGACGGCGCGCGCAATCAACCTAATTTCTTTGAGAGAAGGAACCCCAAGGAGGGACTATGGCAAGCAAGGCAAGTGCGGTTTGGACAGGTTCACTGAAGGAAGGCAAAGGCACCATTTCGACGGCGACGGGCGTGCTCAAGAACGCCAACTACTCCTTCGCCACCCGTTTTGAAGGCGCTGACTCAGGCACCACTCCTGAGGAACTCATTGCGGCGGCGCATGCCAGCTGCTTCTCCATGGCGCTCGGCGCGCAGCTCGGCGGCGCAGGCCTTACGCCGGAGTCGATTGAAACCCACGCCGCTGTGACTCTGGCCAAGACCGATGCCGGTTTTCGCGTGACGAAGATCGCTCTCACCACCACCGCCAAGGTGCCCGGCGCCAGCAAGGAAGTCTTTGACAAGGCCGCGGCCGACGCCAAGGTGGGCTGCCCCATCTCCCAACTCTTTGCGAACAATACCGAAGTGTCCCTCGACGCGAAGCTCGTTTAATCGCGACTGAGCTTCAGGAAAGACGTGCTCGATAGCCATCCCATCCTTACCGCAGTGCAGCTGCGCCGGTCAGGATGGGATGCTAGTTTGTGCGCCTCTCCCGCCGGCCCCGGCAATCCCCTTGAACCGTCTGCATCGCTGCGGAACAGCACAAATTTCCTTGACATCAACTCACATCGCACGAGACATTCATCTGCGCGTTCCTTTTCCCCACGTCTATCTATCGCTCCTTCATTGAGGAGGCAGTCCGATGCACCACATTCATCATGTGCTCAATCATGGAGCCATCCTCGTTACGGCCATCTTTTTGTGGTTCCTCGGCGCGGCGTGGTATTCGCCGCTGCTCTTTGCCAGGCCGTGGCTTGCAATCATCGGCCGCAAGGAAGGTGAGAAGCCCAAAGGCGTTGCCAAAGGCATGATCGGGTCCTTTATCGGCGACATTATTCTGGCATTCGTTCTCGATCACTTCATCATCTGGTCAGGCGCCTCCACGTTCGGCTGGGGAGCGGTCGTCGGCTTCATCGCCTGGCTTGGCTTCTTTGCCGCACCCAACTTCCCCCAGAGCATCTACGAAGGACGGCCGCTGAAGTACTTCTTCATCAACAGCGGTTACTGGTTCATCGGCCTACTCGTGACTGGTGGCATCCTCGCAACCTGGCGGTAATCTGCCGCCCCCCCGCACTACAATCAGGGCATGAGCAAACACGTCGTTTCCACCACCGGAGCGCCCGCAGCCATCGGCCCCTACTCGCAGGCCATCCGCAGCGGCAATCTCGTCTTTACCGCTGGGCAAATAGCCCTGGACCCCGCGACACAGCAGGTCGTCACCGGCGGTATCACGGAGCAGACGACCCGCGTGCTTGAAAACCTGAAGGCCATTCTGGAGGCCTCAGGCAGCAGTATGGCACGCGTCGTCAAGGCCACCGTCTTCCTCAAGGACTTCAACGACTTTGCCGCCATGAACGCAGTCTACGGCTCCTTCCTCGCGCCGGAAGGTGTCACCCCTCCCGCGCGTACCACGGTTGAAGCCGCGCGCCTGCCCAAAGATGTGCTTGTAGAGATTGAACTGGTAGCTGAAGTTTGAGGCCCGGGCCGCATCTTTCCCGCGGCCGGGCAAGTCCAATTGCTGTGGATTGCAGGAGGTCCCTAAATGAGCGATGTCCCCGAGAAGATAATGCGCAGCGATACAGAATGGCGCTCGATGCTTACCCACGAGCAGTATCATGTCCTGCGCGAAAAAGGCACGGAGCGGCCCTTCACCGGCACGCTGCTCGAAAATCACCAGACCGGCAACTACCACTGCGCGGGCTGCGGCGCGCTGCTCTTTCTCAGCGGCGCCAAGTTTGACTCGCACTGCGGATGGCCCAGCTTCATGCTTCCTGCCGACTCCAAGGCCGTGGAGGAGCACGAGGATCTGAGCTTCGGCATGCGCCGTATTGAGGTCACCTGTGCGCGCTGCGGCGGCCACCTCGGTCACGTCTTCCCGGATGGTCCGCGCCCCACTGGCCTGCGCTACTGCATCAACTCCGCTTCGCTCACATTCAAGCGCGCCAAGTAAAGGCAGCCGCGCTACTCTGTGTGCATGATCTTTCCCCGGTCCCGTACACGATGCACACTCTTTGCTGCCTGCCTTCTCGCCACATTTGCCCCTGTGCATCCTCTCGCCGCGCAAGAAGACCAGAAGCTCGACCAGCAGATCGCCTCAATTGCAAATGCCCACAAGGGTAAGGTCGCGCTCTATGCGCACAATCTGCGCACCGGGCAAACGGCGTCTCTCTCACCCGACCTTCCCGTGAAAACCGCTTCTGTGATTAAGATGGGCATCCTGCTCGACGCGGCAGAACAGATCCGCGCGGGCAAGGCAACACTGGCAGAGCGGCTGGTCCTCACGCAGCCTAACCAGGTTCCGGGATCCGGGGTGCTGGGAGTGCTTACGCCGCCCATTGCACTCACGCTGGGCGACACGCTCACGCTGATGGTCGTGCTGAGCGACAACACGGCCACAAATATGGCCATTGACCGCCTTGGGCTAGACCACATTAACGCCACGCTGCGCGCCGCCGGGCTGCGTCAGACAGTTCTCTATAAGAAGGTCTACGAGCCGCCCCAGGGGCCCATGCCGCCCGATCAACCGCTTTTCGGACTGGGCAAAACCACACCACGCGAGATGGCTTCCATCATGGAGCGCTTTGCCACCTGCCGCCTTGCCCTCGACGGCTCCGCACCGCTGCCCGCCGACGGACTCATCTGCGGGGCCATCCTGAAGATGCTGCGCAACCAGCAGGACCGCGACAGCCTGCCGCGCTATCTTGAATCGCTCGACACCAGCGAGCACGGCTCGGCCATCGCCAACAAGACCGGCGCTCTCGACGCCGTGCGCAACGATGTGGCGCTCATCTCCACCAAGTCCGGGCCAGTGGTGATTGCCGCCTTCACGTTTGACAATGCCGACCAGCGCTGGACAGGCGACAACGAGGCCGAGCAGACGCTGGGCCGGCTGGCGCAGGCCATCGTTGCGCGCTGGTCGCCGGGCGGCCTCGATGCCGACGCTTTTCCGTGGGAGAACCCGCTGCGGCCCGCCGCACCGCGCACGGCACCCAATCCTGCGGCCAGCCAGCCCTGACGCCGAATAGAACTCTATGTGCACAACAAAACCCCGTCCGCAGATGGACGGGGCCTTGGGCAAGCTCGGTTGTTCCGGGTGATAATAGTCGCGGATCTGGCCGCAGCGGCCGCGCTTAAGCCTTGGTGATCTTGCCGGCCTTGATGCAGCTTGTGCACACGCGAATGCGCTTGGCCGAGCCGTTCACCAGTGCTTTCACAGACTGCAGGTTCACGTTCCAGCGCCGCTTCGTCACGTTGTGCGCGTGAGAGATGTTATTGCCAAACTGCGGTCCTTTGCCGCAAACCTCGCATACCTGTGCCATTGCTTTGCTCCAAATCCTGTCGGTGTTTCGCGCCGCCGCAGCCGCCCGGGCACTTCTTCTATTGCGCCCGCTCCGGTACATAAGCCGGACCGGCCATCCGGGGCGCACAAAGACGCACAACCCCTCGGCTTGCCGAATTCCCAGTATACCCCGGACCGGCCCCCTGAGCCAAACCATCAGCGCCTCAAGCCAGGGCGATGGCGTCCGCATCAGAAGCACTCAATCTGGTCGCAGGCGTTCATCAGCGGCATCTGCAGGCCCGACTGGTGACTTGGATCCTCGTAAATCGTGATCGTTGCCGGCTTATAGTCCTCAGGTTTGGCCGTCATGATGTTCTGCACAAAGGTTTGCGGGTTGCGGTCGTAGAGCGGAAACCAACTGCTCTGAATCTCTACCAGCACCGTGTGCCCGGCCTTGAAGACGTGGTCCACGTCATGCAGGCTGAAGCGGTACTCGTGGATGGAGTTGGCGCGTAGAGGCGTGGGCCTCTCGAAGCTGGAGAGGTAGCGACCGCGGAAGATCTCCGCATTGGTCATCAGCTGGTAGCCACGCATCTTAGGGTCGGGATCGTCGTCCGGGTACTGGTCAATTAGTTTCACCACCATGTCGTTGTCCGTGCCGCTGGAGGAGGCAAAGATGTCCGCGATGACCTCGCCGGTCAGGATCATGTCCTTCTTCAACACGGGCATCTTCCACACGGCTACATCCTTGCGGTCGGTCACAAAGCGCTGGTCTTCGGTCAGCCAGTTGTACCATTGCGATCCCTCGCCATAGGTGGGCTGGATAGGCCGGTGCCGGTAGGGCACGGGGTTTGCGGGATCGCTTACGTAGCTTGTCTTCCCCTGATCCTTGGGGTCGTTCCAGCCGAGGGTGCCGTTGCTTTGCAGGTAAAGATTATTGGGCTCGGCCTTCAGTGGAGGAAACTCCGAGTAATGCTGCCAGGTGTTCGACCCGGTCTGGAAGCTCGCGGAGTCCTGCAGGTTGAAGCCGGGCTCATCCTTCAGATAGTGGCCGAAAAACTTCGCCTCAATCTGCGTGCGAAACTCCTTGCCGATGGGCTCACCGTAGTTCAGGTTACCCAGGCGGCGCGAGGAGGAAGCCCACGACCCATGCCGCCACGGTCCCAGCGTCAAATAGTTCTGGTGGTTCGTGTCGTGCGGCTCCAGTTGCGCGTACTCCTCCTGCGGTCCCCACATATCTTCCTGGTCGTAATAGCCGCCCACGGTCAGCGTGGGCACGGCCACAGTTGTCAGGTGGTTCTCCACGGCGCGCGAACTCCACTCCGTGTCATAGGCCGGGTGTTCGAGGAAGAGCTTCCACGTGGGCAGCACTTTGGAGCCGGACTTCTTCACGTCCTCGCCAAAGGAGCCGCGCTCAAGGAAAAAGTCGTAGCCGTCTCGCGGCTTGCCGTCCTTGTCCTTGCCGTAGCTGACCTCGGAGTTCTCCTTGGTCGACTCCATCATCAGCACGTAGTCGTAGCCGTAGGTCTGGCGGAACGCGCCGTTGTGGAAGAAATCGTCGCCGCGCCACACGTCAATCATCGGCGCCTGTGGCGAGATGGCCTTCACTGCCGGGTGCGGATCAATGCCGGCCATCATGGCCAGAAAGCCCGGATAACTCGTTCCCACCACGCCCACGCGGCCGTTGTTGCCGGGCACATTCTTCAGCAGCCAGGCCACGGTGTCATAGGTGTCCGTGCTTTCGTCAATCGCCTTGGGGTCCTTGTGGTCGGCCAGCGGGCGCATCATCACAAACTGGCCCTCGCTCTTGAAGCGTCCGCGAATGTCCTCGCAGACATAGATATAGCCGTCCCGGGCAAGCTCGGGCCGCGACGCAGAAAATGAGGCACGCGTTGTGCCGTCGCAGCCGTAGGGCGTGCGCTGCATCAGGATGGGCAGCGGTGCGGCGATGTCCTTGGGCTTAAGAGACACAGCGTGCAGCTTCACGCCGTCGCGCATGGGGATAATCAGATCAGAGCGCTGGTAGTCGTGGAAGACATGGTGAACAGGCTCGCCAGTGCGCTTGTAGATGGCCTCGGGCTCGGTAGACACCACCACGCTTGCGCCTTTTCCTGCGCCGTCCAGCGTGAAGCGGAAGCTGACTTTCGCATTGCTCAGGCTGAACTCCGTGGCTGAAATCGGCGAAAGCTCTTCGGGAACCTGCCGTTCGGACTCAGCCACGAGCTTGCCGTCCTGCTCATAAAAGCTGAGCGGTGTGTCCGGGTCTTCCGGGTTGGTGTACTCGCCGGCAAGCGCCGAAAGGGCAACAGAGGCGGTCTGCTGCGCCGCCTGGGGCATGGACCATGAACGGTAGGGAATGCAGACAAGCAGTGCCAGGCACAGAAAGGAGACTGCGACGCGACGGCGATTCAACGGATTGACCTCCTCTTGCAGGGAAACTAATGTACGTGTCCGTGATGACTGTGGCCGATATCGTCCGTCATCTCATTGATGGGCACAACGCAGACTTGCGCATCTCCACAGCCGATGTGCTCAAACTGGATGGTAGTGTGGCTGATGCGGAAATGGTCACGCAGCACGTGGTTCAGCTGCGCCAGAATCTCGGCGCTCTCTGACGGGGGAATATCAGCGATGGTCACGTGACAGGCCAGTGCGCGGGAATGAGAGCCGAGGCTCCAGACGTGCAGGTCATGCACGTCGATGACACCTTCCACTCCCTCCATGGCGGCACGAATTCCCTTGATCGACATGCCGCGCGGCGCGCCCTCCAGCAGGATGTTCAATGTCTCGCGCACAATGCCGATGCAGGACCAGAGGATCAGGGCGGCAATCAGCAGCGAAAGCACCGGGTCAATCCAGTTCTGTCCGGTGAAATAAATCGCCGCGCCGCCGACAATCACGGCTGCGGTGGAGAGTGTGTCGCCCGTCATGTGCAGGAAGGCACTCCGCAGGTTCACGTCCCTTGCCACGCCCCACAGCAGGGCCGCAATCACACCGTTCATCAGCACACCTGCTGCGGCCACGTATATCATCAGTCCGGGATGCACGGCGACCGGCGTGTGCAGACGGTCGATCGCTTCGAAGCCAATCCATAGAGAGATGACAATTAGAGAGGATGCATTGACGAAGGCCACCAGTACGCCTGCTCGCTGGTACCCGAAGGTGCGCGTGTTGTCAGCCGGTCGATTCTGGAAGTAGACGGCGGCAAAGCTCAGCAGCAGGGCCAGAAAATCCGAGACGTTATGCCCCGCCTCTGACAGCAGTGCCAGCGAGTGCGCCCGCAAACCAGCCACGAAGGTCACCACCACGTAGGCAAAGGTGGCCACCAGCGAGAAGCGCAGTACGGATTGTGCTCTCCGCGCGCCGGGACCCACAGGCGCAGCATGCATGTGCATAGGGGCAGTGTAAATGTGCCCCGATGCCGCGCGCCAATGTGTTCAACGATCCTCCATCGAAGGGAGGATTAGCTTAGGGTTGGGTGGGCGATTGTGGTCCAGCCGTATCTGCCGCATGTCCGCTCAGCGGCAGCTCTGGCAGGTTGTCTCGCAGGCCGATCCAGGTCTCTGCCACCACGATGCTGTTCTGTGGGCTGCCCGGCTGGTAACGCACGGAGCAGGGAAAGCCCACGCGCACATCCGGCCCTATTACCTCGCTCAATCCGGTTATGTCCTGCGAGCACTGGTAGTCCACGCCGCCAATGCGATAGCTGTAGACGAGCAGTGCAAGCGTGCGGCCATCCTCAGCCTCCATCGTGCAGATGTCCAACAGCATGCCATCCACCAGCCGGCCAGACTGCGCCAGGAAGCGCCGCCGCGCCTGCTCGATCTCTTCTTCCGTCAGCCGCTTGCGACCGAAAATCCAGATAGCGCTCACGGCAAATATCGCCAGTACGGCTAACTCACTGGCAGTCTTCAAGGCAGATATGCTGAGGAAGTTCATCGCGAGGTGGGACGCCACCCCGGTGTCCCAGTACGAGAATATCGCAGCTCATCTCCCGCGCTTATCCCTCTTGTCTGCTTCGCCACCACAATGTGGACCGCAGAGCTCCCGGCGGTTCTAAAGAATAAAAAGACGCCGCTCAGCGTAAACTGAGCGGCGGAAGACCGTTCGGCAATCGGTCCTTTGGAGGAAAAGTTAGAAGCTTTTTGCCAGCCCGATGGTCACCGAGTTTTCTGACATCTTGTTGGTGACGCTGGTACCGGGTATCGGCCCCTGCGTGGAAATCCACGGGCCGGTAATGGAGTTCTGGAAGGCGTGATAATACGTCACGTTCACATCCCAGTTGCCGACCTTCTGCACGACGCCGCCCGCCACATGATGCTGCACAATGCCGGGAGCAGGCGTGTTGAAGAAGGAGAACTTGTCCGGAATCGGATTCTGCGAGAAGTTGTATCCGGCGATCAGCTTCGTCGTGGAGGTGACTTCCTGCTCCACGCCGCCACCCACGGCCCAGATACTGTTCCAGCCGAACCCCACAACGGCGCCGTCGTTGTTGTAGCCGGACTTGTCAAAGCCTGTGGTGTGGCCGTAGTCAAACCAGCGGGCATCCACGCCGATGTGCGTGCGCTCGCTGGGAGAAATGCCCACGCCCAGGGAGACGACCTGTGGCAGATTCATCTCGAACTCCACCTCATGCTTGGCGCCGGTCAGGTCGGCCATGTTCCACTTGAAGTCGCTAAACCAGATCGGCGTGTGGTAAGCGGCGCCCAACCTTAACACATCGTTCACCTTGTAATTCACGCCAACCTGCGCGCCTCCTCCAAAGGCCCATGCGTTGTCAGAGGAGGATAGATAGTAAGGAATTGTGCTCCCCGCGGACACCGGCGTCGCGAAGGGCGCTGGCATCACCTTCAGCATGGAGAATGCAGGCACAACCGAGATGCCGGCGGAGAGCTTGTCTGAGAACTCGCGCGACATGCCCAGAGGCATCGTGAGCAGGGCATAGTTGGAACGCAACCTGCCGAAGCCAAAGCCGTTGGGCGGCTGCGGCGTCAGGATGGGGTTGGAGAAGTCGGTGTTTTCATCGTAGTCCACGCCAAATCCGCTCACCGCGATCATCGCCCCGTGATAGGCATTGCGGCTTCCAGCTGGGTGATAGACAAAGGCCAGTCCCGGCATGAACGCGGTATCCGTGTGGCTGACCGTGGTTCCGCTGAGCGTTACAGGCGGAATGCCGGGCCCGAAGGAATTGGCCTCCACCGTGCTCGACAGGGAGCGCCACGGGATGAAAATGGTGCCGTGGAACTCAAAGCGGCGGCCCTTGAACTGCACTGTACAGGCAGGGTTCCAGGCAATCGAGCCGGTGGCATCGAGGCAAATGCCGGTATCGGCACCGCCCATGGCCTCATTCACCGGTCCTGCGCCATGCAGAAAATGCCCATCGGTCGCCAACGCGCCAAGGGGGAAGAGCAGCAATACGAGCACTGCCAGCAAAGATCTTGTGGGTAGAATCGTTGAGCCTGTATGCATCTTCATGAAATTCGTTTCCCCTGGAGGCCGTTTCCGAATCCCGCTTGGTAAAGCAGCGGCCGGAACGGTGTCTCGCTACATGCTGTGGCATGCCAAATGCCAAAGGGCAAGACACAGTAGATAAAGAATTTAAGGGGAATCTGGAGGCAGGCTCGAAACGCAACGTTGCAACGAAATGTTGCGACGTTGCTTCACCGCGTTTCACGTTCTATGCGATGCAGCCAATCTACCCCAGCTTCAGCTCGCGCATGCGCCGCCACAGGGTAGAGCGGCTCAGTCCGAGCGCCTTGGCGGTTTCTGCTCGGCGCCAGTGGTTGGCCTCCAGCGCGGCCAGCAGTTGCTGCACCTCGCCAGCCGCCGTCGAAGTTGCTTCGCCGCGGGGTGAAGGCAAAGGGCAGGCCAGCGGTTGGGGAGGTACGAATGCGCCGTGTGCGGCCAGACGGATCTCCTCCGGAAGGTCCTCGGGCAGGATGGTCTCCATCTTCGCTACGGCCACGGCATACTCAATCACGTTGGCCAGCTCCCGCACATTACCCGGCCAGCTGTAGTCAAGCAGCGAACGCATGGCCTGCGGTGAGATGCGGCGCATCAGGCCATGCTGCGCCGTGATGCGGTTCAGCAGGCTCATGGCCAGCGGGGCAATATCCTCGCGGCGCTCGCGCAACGGTGGCACTTCAATGGGCACCACACACAAGCGGTAGTAGAGGTCCTCGCGCAGACGGCCTTCCCGCATGGCCACGCGCAGGTCAACATTGGTGGCGGCCACAATACGGGCGTTCGTAGTGCGGGGTGTGCTTTCACCTACGCGCTCATACTGGCGCTCCTGCAACACGCGCAGCAGCTTCACCTGCAACAGCGGGGGCAGGTCGCCAATCTCGTCCAGGAATAGTGTGCCCTGTGAAGCCAGCTCAAAGCGTCCCACGCGGTCGCGAATTGCCCCGGTGAAGGCCCCGCGCACGTGGCCAAACAGCTCGGATTCCAGCAGGTCCGGCGGCAGGGCCCCGCAGTTGACGGCGATGAAGGGCCCGCCGGCACGCGCTGAGCGCTCATGGATGGCGCGCGCTACCACCTCCTTGCCTGTGCCGCTCTCGCCCGTGATGAGCACCGTAGCTTCACTGTGCTGCAATGTCTCCACCAACCGAAAGATGCGCTGCATCGATGGTGAGCAGGCCACCACGCCGGAGTAGAACACTGGCGCTTCGGGGCAGGTTTGTTCCTCTTCCGCAGGGCGCAGCAGCACCAGGTAGGCCACGCGCGGGTCGCAAATCTCGCTGTGCTCCGGGATCATGGGTGCAGCGGTGATGGAGACCAGCCGCGGTGGTCCGCTGCCAAAACGCAGCGTGGCGCGCCAGCCCTCGCGCATCTGCCCATCCAGCAGCGCCTGACGCAGCGGTCCGCGCGGGCCAAACAATTCCGGTCCCAGCAACTCCTCTACGCGTCGACCGTTCAGCTGCGTTGCGGTACCCACGCCCAGCAGACGGTCAATCAGGTCGGAGACATGCACGATCCTGAAGTCGGGGTCCAGGCAGACAAAAGCGCGGCCTACGGAGGCCAGAGCGCGCGTAATTCCGTACAGAGCGGCCTTGGTTAGAGTGCTGGTCAAGGGAACACTGTCCGCCCGATCCAGCTCTTCAGTCGTGCTTGCCATGGCAACAGGCTCCCACTGCCCCGAACGTGAAGCCCGGAACAGCAGATTGTAGACCGGGTTGGCAATCAATTCAAACCGTGGGCATTATGAGCCGTGCCCGCCTTGACCCGAAGATGCGCCCTTCCGTATGCTCTGGAACGTCTTCGCGCGGGCGGCTGGTGACTTGTTACACCCGTGCAGGGAGCACATCCATGAGCACCGCAGTCGCAGCCGCAAATGCATCACCGGGCTTTGCCGCACAACCGCTTCTGGTGCGTCGCGCCGCAGTGCTGGGCGCCGGCACCATGGGCTCACGTATCGCTGCCCACTTGGCCAATGCCGGCATTCCCACGCTCTTGCTGGACATGGTGCCGGAGGGTGAGAGCGGCGCAGGAAGGAGCCGCCTGGCTCTCTCTGCGCTAGGTGCACTGGCCAAGGCCAGGCCGGCGGCGTTTTATGAGCCATCGCTCGCCGCGCTCATCACACCCGGCAACTTTGAGGATGACCTGCCCAGGCTCGCCGCCTGCGATTGGGTCATCGAGGCAGTTGCGGAGAATCTCGACATCAAGCGCGGGCTGCTCAGCCGCGTGGTGCCGCATCTGTCCGCACATACCGTGCTCACCACCAATACCTCCGGCCTTCCCATTGCAGCTATCGCAGCGGATCTGGGTTCGCTGCGCGAGAGGTTTTTCGGAACGCACTTCTTCAATCCTCCGCGCTACATGCGCCTGCTGGAAGTCATCCCCGCGGCCGAGAGCGACCCCGCCGTGGTCGCATCCTTCGCGGCGTTTGCTGACCGCATGCTGGGCAAGCAGGTGGTCTATGCATGCGATACCCCCAACTTCATCGCCAACCGCATCGGCATCGCGGTTATGTTTACGGCAGCCACACTCATGCTGGAGCAGGGCCTCACCATCGAAGAGGTGGACGCGCTCACCGGGCAGGCCATCGGCTGGCCGCGCACCGGCACCTTCCGCCTCGCAGACATGGTTGGCATCGACATCCTGGCGCACGTCGCGGCGAACTTCCCGCAGGGTGTCAGTGGCGGCGGCTTCTCCGGCATTCTTGCGGAGATAGTGCGCCGCGGCTGGCTGGGCGACAAAGCGGGCCAGGGCTTTTACTGGAAAACCCGCGGCGCTGACGGCAAGGATGAGCGCTTTGTCCTGGACCTGAATACACTCGAGTATCGCCCCGTCGCCAAGCCCGCCTTGCCCTCGCTGGAGATGGCAAGGAACGCGGCCACCGTGGCGGAGCGCCTGCGCCTGCTGCTGGCCAACGACCCCGGCAAGGACAAGGTTGCCCGTTTCCTGTGGCCATTTCTTGCTTCGCTGTGGAACTTTGCCGCAGACCGTATCGGCGAGGCTGCGAACGATGCCGCTTCCATCGACATGGCCATGCGCGCCGGCTTCAACTGGGATCTGGGCCCGTTCGAGATGTGGGACGCAGTGGGGATTGAGCCAAGCGTTGCGCGCATGAAGTCAATGGGCATTGCTCCCAGCGCGCGCGTTGAATCTCTGCTGGCTGCGGGCCACGCCACGTGGTATGCAGACGGGGCGTGCTTCCAACCGCAAACGGGCCGGATGGAGAAGATTGCCACGTTGCCGGGCCACGCGCGTGTGGCAAGCGCGCGCCGCGCACGCGGCGTGGTGCGCAGCAACGCAGGCGCCTCGCTCGTGGACCTGGGCGACGGCATCGGTTGTATTGAACTGCACTCCCTCAAGAACGCTATTGGCGGCGATGTGGTGGCGATGGTTTCGTCCGTGCTCAAGCCTGACGCTCCTTCCGTACGCGACTTTGCCGGATTTGTCATTACGGGCGACCGCGACAACTTCAGCGTGG
>JAKAFB010000026.1 GCA_021818105.1 Acidobacteriota bacterium | reverse complement strand
GGCACCACCTTGGGCGCGGCCGGCGCTGCTGGCAATTAATTGTTCAACGAGGGACTCGGCGCACTGGTAGTCGGGCTCAGAGGCGGGCTGACCGCCGTACCAGATGCGCTCAAAGCTGCGGGTGAGCTGGGCAAGGCCGGGCTTGCGCGGATCATTGGCAGCAACGAGAGCGAGATACTCACGGGGCGTGCGGGCGCGGTCGGCGGGCCACAGGCGCTTTGCCTCAAGGCGAGCGATGGCGGCCCAATAGAGGAAGTGGATGGCCTCGCGCCATTGGCCCTGCGCGGCGGCGCGGCGGGCATCGTCGAGCCAGTGCTGCCAGTCGCGGGAGGAGGGCGCGCCCGGCGCGGGGGCGATGTGTTCAGGCGCGAGACGCGTACGCCAGCGGCGCTCGAGTTGCAGAAGCCCCCAGCCCAGAGCGACGCAGACTAGAAGGATGAAGCCGAGCACGATGAGGCGGCCGATCCACGGGGAGCGGCTTTGGAGCTTTGCGGCGGAGGCAAAGAGCCGGTTGAGCCAGGCGCCTAGCTTTTCAAGAAGCGCGTCACTGACGGTGGGCTGCTCGAGGTTGCGGAAGTCTGGCCCGGCGAGCACCTGGCGCATGGTGGCGCGCTGGGCAGTGTAGAGGGGCGGAGGTGAAGCAAGCGCAGCGGCCTGGGCGAGATCGTATGCGAGGCGGGTCTCCGCGGCCTGAAGCAACTGTGTAGTGGTGGGCTCGGGTGATTGCGCATCGGAGGGCGGCGGAGGCTGACGACGCGGCTGCGGGAGGCTGGGACGGGCAGACTGCGCAGGCGGGGCGACGTAGTTGTCCGGCTCCACGGCCTTGGAAAAGAGCACGCGGAGCCAGCCGTAGCGGATGAGGCGGCGCTGTGCGTTGACTCCGGAGCCGATGGGGACGCGGTCATCGGGACCGACGAGCAAGGGGTCACAATGGGCAATGTCGCGGGCATTGCCGCAGGCCTGCACGATGGGGAGGAGTGAGGCTAGATGCTTGCGGTAGTCATCGAGGGAGACGTCATGCCACTTGCCTGGGCCTGGCGCGGAAGGCGCAGGGATCGGGGCCTGGCTACGCGCATGTGTAACCGCCAGCATTGCGGCACACAGCAGAAGGGCGCACGCGCCTGCTCTCGTCCGGTACCGGATGCCGAGTGCCATATGCGGCGATGATACCGGAGTGTGGGGCAGACCTGCGATGGATGCCACGCGCTGTTCGCGTTCAGGCTATTTCGGCGCGGCGGGGTGAATCCAGATGGCATTGCCGCCGCCGGAGACCATGTGTACGCTAAGCACAGTGTTGCGGTCCACGGCCTGCGTTGCGAACGTGGTGTGCGTCGCAACGTCGGAGGCATCGGGCGCGTCGGCGTAGATCTCTGCGACATATTTGCCATCCCCGAGAAAGCTGAGCGGTACATGGATGTCGCGCTGGTCCCAGTTTGTGATGGAGCCGACGTACCAATCATTGCCGCTGCGCCGCGCCACAGTGATCCACTCCATCGGCTGGCCGCCGATGACGTGCATGGCGTCCCATGTGGCCGGAACGCGCTTAATGAAGTCGAAGTCGCGCTGGCCTTCATAGTGTTCGGGATAGTCGGAGACCATCTCAAGCGGGCTCTCGAAGACGACGTAGAGGGCGAGTTCCTGCGCGCGGGTGCCGAGGCTCATGGGCATGAAGTTGCGCGGCACAAAGTTCTGTAGATTGCTGTTGCCGAAGGCGCCGGGGGTGTAGTCCATTGGCCCGGCAAGCATGCGCGTAAAGGGCAACGTGGCGTTGTGCGCAGGTGTAACGCGCGCGCTCCACTTGAGGTACTCCTTGCCCATGACGCCTTCGCGGGTCATGAGGTTGGGGTAGGTGCGGCGCACACCGTCGGGCTTAAAGGCACCGTGGAAGTCAATCATCAGGTGATGCTCAGCGGCGACATCGAGGACGTGACGATACCAGTCCACCATCTGCTGGTCGTCACGATTCATGAAGTCGATTTTGACGCCGGCGATGCCCCACTGCTCAAAGAGCGGGAAGGCCTGGTCCATGTATTTGTCGACGGAGGACCAGTGGGACCAGAGCCATATCTTTACGTGCTTCTCGCGAGCGTAACGCAGCAGCTCGGGCATGTCGATCTCCGGCGTGACCTGCGTGATGTCGGCGAGTGCTGCGTAGTCTTCGGGTCCGCTGCGATGCGCGAGTGCCCAACCGGCGTCGATGAGCATGTATTGGAAGCCCGAGGCAGAGGCGAAGTCGATGTAGTGCTTCATTGTCGCGGTGTTCATGCCGGGCTTGAACTTGACGCTGGGCGCGGCTTCTCCGGACCACCAGTCCCAGGCAGACTTGCCCGCCTGAATCCACGAGGTGTCCTTGATTTTGGAGGGCGGGTTGAGGTTGAGGACAATGTTGGATTCGATGAGGCGGCCCGGCTCGTCGCCGATCATGAAGACGCGCCATGGGCTTGCGAGGGGCGTAGCGGTATCAACGGCGATGCCGGGCTCGTCAATACGCGGGGCAAGCTCGGCAGCCAGGCTGAATGGGTGCTGGCCTTTGCGCAGATACATGCCGGCGTAGTGATCGATATCGGCCTCAGTGATGGCGAGCCAACCGATCTCGGGCTCCTGGGCGAGAAATGGGAGCGCGATGAGCCAGTCCTTGTGCAGGCCGCTGACCATGCGTAACTGATACTCATCCTCATAGGACGAATGGAAGCCGTCGAGGACCAGCGGATAGGTGACGGCGTCTTTGACGAAGGTGAACCCGGTGAGCTCGTGCGCGATGCGCACCTGCTGCAGGCCGGGCTGCTGCGGCACGAGGTAGCGGAAAGCGATGCCGTCATCGAAGGCTCGTGCTTCGATGGTGAGCTTGTGGCCGGCGGCCTCGGCAAAGTCGGCGCGCACGCTGTTGTAGTGGTCGCGGACGCTGCTGGTTTTGCCGACGGGAATGGTGTAGGTCTCATCGACGGTGCTGGTGTCGGCGCTGACTTTGTGCATGCCGGGGCCGAGGGCCGCGTGGCTGGCCAATTCGAGGCCGAGCCTGGAGTCGGCAATGAGCTGCTTGCCGTGGAACTCGACGGCGTATTGCAGATCACCAGCGGGCTGCGCTGCATCGAAGAGACGCAAAGTAATTTGGCCATTGGGAGATGTGAGCGTCACGGATGGCTGACTGGATTGCGCCGCGAGAAGTGCAGCGCCGAAGACCGCTGGAAGGCAGAGCAGCGAAAGATGGCGAGCGGACATGGAACCTCCGTGCAAAGCGGATCAGATTCAGGTGCAACAGTTCCGGGGTTGCCGGGTCCGTGCCAGTGTACTCCGCTGGAAGGTCAGGCGAGATCTTCGCCGGAGGCGGATGGCGGAGTGCTCTCGGCGTGTTGGGCAGGTGCTGAGATGAGCCCGGCCAGCTCCATCATGCGCTCGATATCGTAGCCCTCCTTGCGCATGCGCTGATCGTAGTAGAAGAGCGTGAGGCCGGTGGCGTAGATGGGCCCGATGAAGGTGTTGGTGCAGAAGGCGACGATCTGCTGCAGCACGCGGATGCCGACGGGGAGCGTCCCATGGTTGCGCACGCCGAGGAAAAAGAAGGCCGATTGCGTGATGAGGAGCAGGCCGAACTGCACGGCGACAACAAGAAGCGCGAGGAGAAAGATGCGGCCGCGCGAACCCTTGCTGAGCGTGATGCTGCGGCGGATGGCCTGGCGGGCCGTGATGTCTTCCATGACGCAGGCAGGGACGGCGAGGGCATAGCGTAGGCCCTGCAGGACGGTGTAAATGCCGATGGGGATGAGCAATAGAAGGAATACGGCAGTGGCGATGCCGAAGAAGACTAGGGATGGGCGGCCTGCGGCGGACGCAGCCTGAGCCGCGGCGGCGTTTTGGTGGTTAAAGCGCAATAAAACGACGAAGTAAGCGGCGTAAAGCAGGACGATGGGGAGCCAAACGACGATAGCGGTAATCGTCATGAGCCAGAGGTAGCGGCCCAGGCGCGGCAGGATGCTGGTGTAGGCGCTGCGGATGGTGGCCGGCTGGCCAAGGTACAGCCAACCCACGGCGCGGTTGTTGGCGGCCACGGCTGCTCCGGCAAAGACGAAGGCCAGCAGGAGCGAGACGGCCGTGGCGCTGTAGGTGGCCCAGACGAGGGGACGCACCATGTGCGCGATGCGGAGCAGCTCCTGAAGGCCGATTTCCAGAAGGCTGAGAACCAGCAGAGTGCCGGAGTAGACAGCGGCGATACCGGCAAACAACAGAAAGTTGGACCGGTAAAGATAGGCAGTACGATCGAGGATTTCACCGAGAGTGAGGGGGCGGAAATGGGTGTCCATGCCGAGTCCTGGGCCGGTAGGCCGGAATGCGTGGGACGCTTGCGGGGATGGTAGCACAGCGGGAACCAAGCGAGTGTGTGGAAGTGCCTTGCGCAATCGTTGTCATTTATAAAGTAATAATCACGGCCGCAAGTTGCGCTAAACTGGGATTCCGCACGGCGGTTGGAATGAGTATTCAAATCAACGATCTGGCAAAAGCCTGTGCCTGCTCCGCAGATGCCGCGGAGTGGGAGGAACTTTTGCGGCGTTGCACACCGGTGGCCGCACTGGTGGCCGGGCGCGTGGCCCGGGTATGGTTGGGGAGCGCAACGCCTTCCGTCGTGGACGACATCGTGCAGGAAATCTTTCTTAAATTTTGCGAGCAGGAAAGACGCATCCTTCGGGAGTTTCAGCCGCGAGGCGAGGACTCTTTTCTGGGGCTCGTTCGCATTGTGGCGACGTCGGTGGCAAACGACTACTTTCGAAGGCAGTACTCTGCCAAACGGGGTGGCAGAGTGGTAACCATCACGCTGGAAGAAACGACGGCACAAGCGAAGCAGGATAACGAGCAGGAGAGCTTATCCGTCCAGAAGGCGCTGCTGTATGCGGATCTGGACCGCAAGATGCGGTCGGCGCCGGGGGTGATTGCCGAGCGGGACCGGGCGATCTTCTGGCTGTATTATCTGCAGGGCCTGACTGCGGAGGAGATTGCATCGCTGCCCGTGACAGGGTTAACTGCAAAGGGCGTGGAGAGCGCGTTGCGCCGCGTAACCTCCTGGTTACGCAAGGAGATGGACCCCGGCAAGCCGGGGGAAACGGCTCAGATGGCCTGAAAAATCGATTGGCACGCAAAGGAAACTACCACCAAGTTGCGATAAGTTCAGTACGAGAGATGAAGCAAAGCGATTTAATCCCCGACCAGCCACTTCCCCGGCACGCAGGTAGCCACGGGGGCGAGCTGGAGTCTGCATGGGGGGACCTGGCCTCGCTCGAGTCTTTACGCAGCAAAGCGGGTGCGGGAGGCGGAGGCGGATTTGGGCCGCCGAGAGAAGAGCCCTGCCCGGAGCCGGGCGCCTGGCTGCACATGGCGATGGGCAAGTCCTCGGCTGAAGAGGCAGAGACCCTGCTGGCGCATGCCGCCGCATGCTCTGCCTGCCTGGAGCGGCTGCGCATGAGCCAGCGCGTGCTGGCAGCAGAGGCAACTGAGCAGGAAACAGCGGAGATGGCGGAGCTGGAGGCCATGACGCCGCAATGGCAGCATCGCATGGCCGTGGAGTTGGCGTATACGCCACAGGCAAAGAGAAGCACAAGCCGGCGCACGCTAAAGTTGCTGGGATGGTCGGGGTCAGCGCTGGCAGCCTCAGTGCTGTTGGCAGTGGGAGTGGCGCTGTGGTGGCAGCACGAGCATGCGCCGGAGAAGCTGCTTGCGGAGGCCTACACGCACGAGCGCACGTTTGATCTGCGGGTGGCCGGCGCCGGTTACGCCCCGGTGATTCCTGGGGAACATCTGCGGGGTGGCGCGATGGATCGCGAATCGGCTCCGCTGCTGGCCGCACGCGCGCAGATAGAAAGCCGGCTTGAGAAGGACCCCAACGATCCCCACTGGCTGCAATTGCAGGCGCGCGCGGACCTGCTGAGCGAGAACTACGACGCGGCCATCGAGATTCTGGACCGGCTGATTGCAGCCGGACCTGTGACGACGAGCCTGCTTACGGATGGGGCGTGTGCATACTACCAGCGCGGGTTGGCCACAAGCAGCGAGAACGACCGCGCAACGGCGCTCGATTATCTGCTGCGTGCCGATGAGATGGCCCCCGGCGACCCCGTGGTGCTGTTCAACGAAGCGGTGGTGATGGAAGACCGCGGGCAGGTGATGAATGCCGTGGAGACCTGGAACCGCTATCTAAAGTTTGAACACGACCCGAAGTGGCTGGCGGAGGGCCAGCGGCGGCTGCAGACACTGGAAGAGAAGCTGAACCAGATAAAGAGCCACGAGAGCCGCATGGAGCAGCACCTGGCCACTCCGCAGGCGATGACGGCGCTGGCGGCGGATACAGCAACGCTGGCGGGCATTGATGAAGAGCTTTCATGGTCGCTGCTGCCGCGGCTGCTGGATGCCGCGTTTCCGCTGCCGGTGGATCGCTCACGCGGCTCACCCTGCGACGCGAGATGCTCCGCTGCCCGCACACTGCTGCACGCCCTCGCTGCTTCCCTTGAAAAGAATCACCAAGACCCCTGGCTCACCGACCTTCTTCCCTCCTCTGCATCTCCTATAAGCGATGAGTTTGTGCGTGGCGCACATGCGCTGGGCAAGGCCATTGACGCCAACAACCAAGGCGACTATGGCGGCGCGGAACGTTGGGGCTTGGAGAGCCGCACGCTCTTCCACAAGCTGGGCAACACAGCCGGGGAGGACCGGGCTGAAGTGGAGCGCGTGTATGCGCTGCAACGCGCGTATACCCTTGCGCCATGCCGGAAAGAGGCGGAGGCGCTGCTGGCGCAGAAGACACACTATGCATGGATTAACGCCAATGCAATGGCTCTGGGAGCAGGCTGCGATACCGGCCCCGGCGCTGACTCGGTGAATAATCCCGAGTATGTGAATGCGCTCGCGACGGCGCAGGCGGCGCACTATGTGCTGCTGGAGTTGCGTGCAAGAAACCAACTGGGCTCCGCAGCCGTGGAGTCGGGCGATACGGAAGCTGCATGGCGGTTGAACCTCCGGAGCATCCGCCGTTTCTATGAGGGCGACTATCCGCCTTTCCGCGTAGCAACAACGATGGCCGGACTGGCGCTGATTGAGGACGGGACGCCGCGAAAACAACTGGATCTGCTTGTGAACAAGGAGACCTTTGGGTTGTTTGAGCTGGCGCACAACCGCGCCATTCTTGCCGAACAACGCGTGGCCCTGATTCGCGCGGCGATCCGCGCGGGCGCACTGGAGACGGCGCAGAAACAGATGCGGCTGGCACGGAAGGAATTTGCTCAGTCCCTGGACCGGCAAGGGCTCATGGGTGTTCAGGCGGAGAGCGAGATCGACATGGCGGAGCTGTATCTGGACCGCGGCGATCTGGAGGCGGCCAGACACATGCTGGATGACGCACGCAGCCATCTTGCAGGCGTGGACAACCCGCTGCAACTGGAGAACTATGCGGTTGCGCGAGGCGAGCTGGAACTGGCGCTGGGGCATCCGGAGATGGCCGAGGCCACGCTGCGCGAGGCGATTGTAAAAGGGGAGTTGCAGGCGCGCGGTACGGGCAAAGACAACATCATCTACGCGCGCGCGGACAGGGGTTTATATGCAACGCTGGCCGGCGTGTGGCTGGCGGAGAAGCGTCCGGGGATGGACATCCTGGCGCTTTGGGAGCGCTACCGGCTGCGCATTCTGGGCCAGCCGGTGCCAACCTGCACGCGCGGCGCGGTGGACTGCCTGAAGCCGCAACTGGAACGCGCGCTGGGGCGCGAGCAGGCTCCCAGAGATCGGGACTGGCTGGTGGGACAGATTGTGCTGCACGACCGTGTACTGGTGTATCGGGCACGTGCGCAGCACGTGGAGTGGAACGAGGTTCCGCTACGGCTGGACGACGTTTTGGGATCGGCGGCGGCGCTGGAGCGCGCTGTGAGCTCACCTGCGACTACGCAGGCGGCCATAGACCCGGTAGCTCGACGGCTGGGCGAGGCGCTGGTGGGCAATGTACATGCGCAGAGGGCGAGCGATCTACTGGTGCTGGAGCCTGACCCGCTGCTGGGGAATTTGCCGTGGCCAGCGGTGGAAACTGATGGCGGGGCGCTGGGGCTGCGATTCAGCCTGGAGGAGTCACCGGCCGTACTGCTGCCCGGAACCCGCGCTCTGGCACGAGGTGCGCAGGAGCAGCCGCTGGTAGTGGGAGCCTCAGTAGGCGCAGGAGCCAGCACGTTACTGCCGGAGGCCTTGCAGGAAGCGCGCGCTGTGGCCCGATTTGGGTCCAATACGAACCTGCTGCTGGCTGGGCAGGCCACGGAGCCGAGGGTGGCGGCACACTTGGGTTCAGCACCGTTGATTCACTTTGCCGGACATGCCACGCAGTATGACGGCGAGACGCGGCTGCTGCTGGCACCGACGGGCACGCACGGCGACAGGCCGTACCTTGACAGCAGCGTGTTTCTCAAGGAGCCGCCCAAGGCGGCGCGGCTGATTGTGTTCTCAGCCTGCGCATCGGGCAGAAATGAGGCGGGCTGGGATCACGGAATGGGGGATATAGTGGATACGCTGGCGGCGCTGGGCGTGCCGGACGTGGTGGCCACCCGCTGGCAGATCGACTCCGCCTCGGCTGTTCCGATGATGGATGCATTCTACCGGGGTCTGGCCAGCGGGCGCAGCGTGCCGGAGGCGCTGACCGCGGCACGCCTATCACTCTCTCGTGATCCTCGGTACCGCCATCCGTACTATTGGGCGGCCTACTATGCCTCCGGTGCAGGAAGCACAACGCTGCGCGAGGTCTTGCATGACACAAGCCGGTAGTTCCCCAGTCATCGCAACACAGATCGACGTTGTTTTGGAAGGGACGTGGGTGATTGCACCCTACGTCGATGCGTCCAGCCGCATTATTGGCGTGGAAGTGTACTCACCTGCCTGCGGACATCCGCAGGGAGTCACGTTCAGTACGGACCTTAACCCCATTCCATGGCCTTCTCCCGCGAGCTTTTTCATGCTGGACAACCACGGCCACACGCTGAACATTCAACGCGCTTCCCAGTCAGGAGCCGGCATGGCCGTCTCGGGCATTGACGCCGGGGTGAATCACTGCGTGAAGGGCCATCGTCCGCTATCGGGCGGCTGGGACCTGAAGCTCTCGATTCCCTGCGGGCCGGATGTGTGGGTGTCCAGTGGGACGACGCCGACGCAGATCGTGAATGCGCAGGGGAACACGGTTCCCTGCTTTAGCGGTAGCGATGCGCCGCAAGGGCCTGTTTCGTCCACGCAACGGCTGACCTTCAAGAACGTGACGGGCGTGGAGCTGTGCGGCGCGCCCCCGAGCGTGCAGAACATGCTCGCCTCACAATGGAGCAAATCGGGCGTGTTGATCTTCGAAGACGAAGTCCCCTACGTGCCCACACCGCAGCACGAGCGTATGGCGATTTTCGCGATGGCGAATCTTGCCGGACTGGACATGCTGATGGACTATCCACTGCCCACAAGCCGCAATGCACCCAAGCCGCCGGGGCCAATTCCAATGAACCACACGGGCGGATACTGCGGCTTCTCCGTGCTGCTGTTGTCGTAAGGAAGGCACGCACAGCGCTCAGCACGCTGGATGCTGTAGTCTTTTGCCATGAGGAACAACTGTATTCTGGCCTTTCTTGCTGCCGGGTTGCTGCTGACTGCGGCACCCGGCACTCATCTGCACGCTCAGATGGTTTCGCCGAGCATTGACGAGCCGGGACAGCCCTTCTCCTACTTTTCCAAGCCCACGGACGAGATTGGCATGATGGATGCCGAGGCCGCCACGGAGGTGACTCCGGAGGGCTACCTGCGCACGGGTTACGGCGAGCTGATGTTCTTCTCAGGCCCGGAGCTTACGCCGACGAGCGCGCGCATTCGCACACTGGAGGACGGGCGGCTGCCCATTGACCACTACCAGTTTGAGCGCGACGGAATTCTGTACCGCTTTACACTCTTCGCGGCCACGCTCGACGGCAGGCCCGAGGGCACGCTGGTGAACTTCATCCGCATCACGATGCACAACGAGGGCCAAGAGACGACGCGGGCGATCCTGGCCACCGGCGTGCGCTACGACGCACCGGGCAACACCAACTCTCCCCATGGCGACAACCGCTTCTACAGGCCGAGCGAAGGCAAATTCCCCGGCGACTACCGGCAGATTGGCGAGAATTTCAACCCGAACTGGACGTACTCCTTCACGCAGGATGGTTTCTTGCGCGGCGGGCGCGTGCTGTATCTGTATCCGGCGGGCTATGCGAGCCGCGGCTACACGCTGCACGGCCGCTACAACTATCCGCAGGACGTGAGCAAGCCAGCGAAACTGGTTGCGGACCCGACGGTGGCGGTGGGCATTGTGACCTACTCGCGGCTGCTGCATCCGGGGGAGGAGTACACGCTGGACCTGAAGATGCCGGTGGTGCCCACGGCGGACGCAGCGACGCTGGCGGCGCTGGAGCACGCCACCTTTGACCATGCAAAGGAACAAACAACCAACTACTGGAATCACATACTGGCACAGGGCATGCAGATTACGCTGCCGGAGCAGAAGCCGGTGGACACGTTTTACACGAACCTGATCTACGACCTGATAGCGCGGGACCACATTGGGCCGGATTACATCCAGACGGTGAACAAGCTGCACTATCACTCGTTCTACCTGCGCGATGGCGCGGACATTGTGCACAGCTATGACGTGACAGGATACCCGGAAATTGCGAAGCAGGACCTGGAGTTCTTTGCGAAGTCGCAGAAGCCGGATGGGAACTTTTTGTCGCAGCCGCAGCAGTATGACGGCTGGGGCGAAGCGGTGTGGGGGTATTCGCAGCACTACCGCATGACGCACGACGCTGCCTTTGCGGAGTGGGCGCTGCCGCAGATTGCGCGCGCTGTGGATTGGCTGAAGCAGGCGCGGGCAGCCGACCCGCTGCACATTATGCCGGCCAGCGACGTGCGCGACAACGAGTATGTCCCTGGACACCTGACGGGCTACAACTTTCTGGCGCTGAGCGGGCTGAAGCTGGCGGTCCAGATGGCGGAGGAAACAGGCCACGCAGACATGGCCAAGGCGTGGCAAGCCGAGTACGACGACTATAACGAGGCCTTCGCCAAGGTGCTGGATGAGCAAACACGGCTGCACGACGGATATATTCCACCGGCGCTGGACGGGCAACAGGGCGGCTACGACTGGGGCAACCTGCTGGCAGTGGTACCGGAGCCGACACTGGCGGCGAATGACCGGCGCGTGACTGCTACGCTGAAGGCCACGCAAGCCAAGTATGCCGAGGGCATCATGACCTATGCCAACGGCATGTTTCTGCACCACTACCTGACCATCAAGAACACGATGACGGAGACGATCCGCGGCGACCAGGAGCAGGCGGTGAAGGAGTTATATGCGCTGCTGCTGCATACCAGCTCAACGCATGCGGGGTTTGAGTTTGCCATCCTGCCTTGGGGCGACCGCAACTTCCAGGACAACCTGGCACCGCATGGGTGGTTCTCAGCGGAGTATCGCACGCTGTTGCGCATGATGCTGCTGCGCGAGGATGGCGACCAACTGGATCTGCTGAGTGTGCTTTCACCGGATTGGATTGGCGCGGGAAAGACGATTGCCGTAAGCCAGGCCCCCACCTACTTTGGCGAGGTGTCTTTTACGCTGGAGCAGCCCAGCGCGGAGGAGGCTGTGTTGCACCTGGACACACACTTTACGCGCGCACCCAAGCAGATTGTGCTGCATAAGCAGTGGTTCATGGATCTGAAGGGCGTGACGGTGTACGGCAGGATGGCACACGCCTCGAATGGAGTGGTGATTGTGCCGGCGAATACGCGGGAGATTCGCCTGCGATGGAAGAGGATGCCGAACGTGCCGGAGATGAGCTACGAGAAGGCCGTGGAGGCGTACAAGGCCGAGTACGCGCGGCGGTATCAGATGCTGATGCACGGGGCGGGCGAAGGCAAATGAGCCAGCTGGTACGACTGGAGTAGCCTTGCCGTGCCAGCGCCGCAGCGGGCTGAGTGACTACTTTTCCAAATCCTGAATCACGGTGCCTTCGGGCACCTTGATCTGGAATTCGTCGCTGGTAAGCGGCATGTTTTCGACGACCTTTTCGACGGTCAACACGGCCTGGTAGTCGTCCATGGGGCGCTTGATGGTGACGGTGGATGGATACAGCCCGCCCCCGAAGTCGCGGTAGCGGCGATAGAAGACCTCCGTTTCCAGGTTGCCGTCGGCGTCGTAGAGATCCTGCTGATAGGGCAGCAGGTCGTCACGGTGGAAGTGAATGACGCGCACTGGGGCAAGCTGCTGGCTGCCGTGTACGTGGCGCATGACGCTGAGGATGTACTCGGGAATGATGAGCAGGTGCTTCTTGGAGGCGTCTTCCACGGTGTCGGAATCTGCGGTAACCATGAATGCGTCATCGGGATCGAGGCCGCGGACCATCATGGCGTCAAAGAAGAAGCCGGGGCGCATGTTCTCAATCCGGCTTTTGGATTTCTTGGTAAGCTTGGCGGGGCCCTCGACGGCCTTCTTACGCGACGGGATGTAGAGCGTAAAGCGCTTGCCGTCGCTGGCCATGTCAAACATGGTCATACCGAGCACGGGCACCAGACCCAGCACGCGCAGCTCTTCGGGCTTGCGCATGAGTATGTGTCCCCGGAAGGAGGTGTAGTCCTTGGAGATGCCTTCTTTGGATTTGAGGACGCTGGCCTGGATTTCGACTGTGGCGTTGAGTGTCTTCATCGCGGCCCAGCGCTGGTTGATCTGCTGCACCAGTGCATCCGGGCTGACGGTCTGCACGACAGCGGGCTGCCGGGGAACAGGCAGCTTGCGCGTGGTGAAAAGGCAACCTGAGAGCAGCAGAGCGGGCAGGCCGATGGCGGCAACGGCCAGCTTGTGAAGGAGCGGGCTCACCGGGCACCTGCCTTCTTGACGGCAGAGCGGTATCCGGCGACGGCTCGGGCATGCTCTTCGAGCGTGGCCGAAAAATGCGACTGGCCCTGAGGATTGGTGTCGGCGGCAACGAAGTAGAGATAGTCCGTGCGGGCCGGGTGCATGGCGGCGCGCAGCGAGCGGATACCTGGATTGGCTATGGGACCGGGCGGCAGGCCAGCGTGCAGGTATGTGTTGTATGGAGTGTTGCGCTTGAGGTCGCTCTGGTAGATGGCGCCGCGCCACTCGCCCGCCAGTTCAAGGCCGTAGATGACGGAGGGGTCTGTCATGAGCGGCATCTTGCGGTCAAGACGGTTCTGAAACACGCTGGCGACCAGCGGCCTGTCCGCGTTTACTGCGGTCTCGCGTTCCACCAGCGAAGCCATCGTCACCACTGCGTGCACATTCTCCTTCAAACCCAACTGCGCGGCTGCCAGCCTGAACTGGTGCACCATGGCTGCGGCAATCTGCGCCGTGGTGGCCTTGCGCGTAAAACGGTACGTGTCCGGGAACAGGTACCCCTCCAGGCTCTTTGCGCCGGGATCGAGATCGGCGATGAGGCCGACCAGCCGGGCCTGTTCCCTTACGAACTGCTGCTTGGTACCAAGCCCAGCCTGCTGGATCCGCGCGCCAATATCAAAGACGGTTGCCCCCTCCGGAATGACGACGGCGACGGTGTACACATCTCCGCGGACAATGCGCGTATATACTTCATCGACCGTGGCAGGGTGGTCAAAGCGGTACTCGCCTGCCAGGAGCTTGCCCCGGCTGAGCCAGCGCACAAGGTAAAACCCAAACCGGCTGCGGATAACGCCCGCCTCTTCCAACTGGCGGCCAATGTGCACGGCCGAGGCGCCGGGAGCAATATCAACAAAGATCTCCCTGTGCGGCCCATAGGGGGTGTACACGAGCCAGACGGCCCCGCCTGCCACAACCAGCAGCAACAGGAACGCAACCAGCAGGAGCCGCGCTGCGCCGGAGGGGTTGCCCCGAGTCTTCTTCTGTTTGCGGCGCGCCATTCCCGAGCTGAAATATCCTTACGTTGCTTAAAGATGTTAGTTCTGCCCCGGCGGATTCCTTTTGCCAACTATGATTGTATCGGGAGTCGGGCGCAGACAGGATTTTTCCTGCGCCGGAGTCCGATAACTGGAGCCTGAAGAGTCATATGCCGGAACCTGCCAAAGCCCCCCGCTATTTGGCGCTGGATGTAGGCGCAAAGCGCATTGGGGTCGCAGTGTCTGATGAATTGGGGCTGACGGCGCAGCCGGTGCTGACGCTGGAACGGCGGCGAAACACACGAGAGGATCTGCGCTCACTGGCGCGGCTGGCGCGGCGCTTTGGCGTGGCTGGCATCGTGGTGGGTAACCCGCTGCACATCTCCGGCGAAGAGAGCCCCCGCTCCACACGGACACACGCGTTTGCTGAAGAATTGGGGGAGCTGACGGGGCTGCCGATCCACCTGTGGGACGAACGTCTGACGACGCAGGAGGCGCACCGGATACTCTACGAGGCGGGCAAGCCAAGGCAGGAGCACCGGCGCGTGGTGGATCAGGTGGCCGCGACGCTGATCCTGCAATCGTTTCTGGATGAGCGGAAGCATGGGCAGCAGCCGGAGACACCAGCCTGACGGACTTGGCTCGCGCTCACATTCCTTGACGGAGCATGGCCCGCGTATAATTGAGTGAAGATTGGAACGTTGAACCCCTGCGGTATGCGCAGCGCGCGCTCCCCGGTTACGGAACAAGGATGCCTGATCACATCAAAAAACAGCTTCTGAAAGAGATCGCGTCACTTGAGCACGAGCTTGCCCATGAACTGCCGGCAGAGATCAAGAAGGCCGTGGCGCTGGGCGACCTGTCAGAAAATGCCGAGTATCACATGGCAAAGCAGCGCCAGGACTTTGTGAATGCGCGGCTGGGCCAGCTGAAGCGGCGTATGGCAGAGCTCTCACTGGTGAACCTGGCCAATATTCCCAGGGACAAGGCCGGGTTTGGGTCAACGGTCGTGGTGTACGACTCGACCAAGGAAGAAGAGATTGTGTATCGGCTGGTGACGAGCGAAGAGTCCGATGTGTCCAAGGGGCTTATCTCGACCACTTCGCCGATTGGACGCGGGCTTGTGGGGCGCCGCGTCGGCGATGTCGCCACAGTGGTTACACCCAACGGGAAGCGCGATCTGGAAATACTGAAGCTCACCACCATTCACGATGAAGCTGACGATGATGATGATGACGACGACAGTGGCAGCACAGCAAATTAGCTAGGACGATTGGAATGACCTGGACCAGTGCTTTTGGCCGCGGGTGCGGCTGGCTTCTCGACCGCATTGTGCACGGTCTGGCGCTGACGCGCATTTCCCCCAACGTGCTGACGTTCTTCGGCCTGGTGATCAATATCATCGCAGCTTTCTTCTTTGGCCACGCCAATGCAACGAACGCCGGGCGTATGTTCTTTTATGCAGGCCTGGTCATCTTTGGCGCAGGGGTCTTTGACATGGTGGACGGGCGCGTGGCTCGCCGGACCAACCAGGTCACGGTCTTCGGGTCGTTTTTTGACTCCGTCATCGACCGCTACTCTGACGTGGTGCTATTTTTTGGCCTGCTGGTGTACTACGGGCGCATCAACCGCTTCCGCTACGTGGTGCTGGTGGCGTTCGTCATGGTGACGTCGCTGATGGTGAGCTACACGCGGGCACGGGCTGAGGCACTGATCGGCCAGTGCAAGGTGGGCTTTATGGAGCGGCCGGAACGCATTGTTCTTATTCTGCTGGGAGCACTGTTCAACCACTGGGGCGTGATGGCTCCGGTGCTGTGGGTACTGGCGGTGCTTTCCACTGTCACGGTGATCCACCGCGTCCAGTACACCTACCAGAACACGAAGCATCTGCCGCCGATTATCCAGGGCGAGAAGCGGCCCCTGTCTGCCACAACGGCCCGCTAACAGGTGACCATCACCGCGGAACATCCGGGCCTGATGGGCTTCCACTGCAACAGAAACTCGGTGATGGCTGAGGGCTGCAGACTGCCCATGCGCTCAAACTGGCCATTCTTCTGGCTATAAAGCAGCTTGCCTTTCTCCGTAAGCACGGCCAGCGCAGGGACGCCCTTCTCCAGCGGAATGCCGTACTCCTTGGCCAGGTCGAGGTTGGCATCGTAGTGCCCAACGTTCACATCCACCACCACAAAATTGGCATCGAGAATAGGCTGATTCTGCGCATTGTGCAGGTAGTAGTCGAGGACGTGGCAGTCGCCACACCAGTTGCCGCCGAAGTCTAGCAGGATGCGCTTGTGGGTGGCGGTGGCCACTTTGAGAGCGTGGGCCAGGTCAGACTTGGCACGGACGGGGTCCGGGTAGACATCGCGCAAAAGGGCGTGAGCCGCTCCGGCTGCCAGTGCAAGTCCGGCGAAAACAGTGAGCAGTCGGGTGATTTTCATAGCCTGGAAAGCCTCCGGGGGCAATCTCAGTCTGCCACAACGTCTGCGTGTGGCGCCATTTCCGTCCCCGCATTGTGGAGCGGAACATAGTACCCTGAACTGTGGCAATTGAACTGCGCAAGCGGCTGGAAGCCGCCAACTATGCTGACTTAAGTGCAATGATGGAGGCCTACGCCCTGGGCGCAGTGGAGACGGCCCGCACCGAGTACCGCCAGAAGCTGGATTTTACCGCCGACTCGATTGAAACGCTCGACGAGATCCTTGTGCAGGTGGGTGAAAACCCGGATCTGGACGTGGACTTTGAGACGCGGCTGTGGGGCGGCTACCTGGGCGAAGTCTTGCGTCGGCGTTACGCGGGCAGCTGGGAGATGACGGTCTATCCGGGCGGATTGGCGGCGGTGCCGGCCGTTGAAGTGCGCGGCTCAAGGATCTTCCCTCTGATGAAGGTCTACCGCCGGCTGACGATGGGCAAGGAAGAGGATCTGATCAGTTTTTACACCATGGTGACGGAGCGGCTGGGCGATCCCGCTCGGGTAAATTAGGGTCTGCTCACCCCCCCCCGACTAGCAGGCGGCATGGAGTGAGCGCGCCGATGTGGCTTTGTGCGACAATACAGACTGATAGGGCGCGCCGTGCACGTGCGGCGTGCGGAGGATAGCGTTATGGGTGATCTGTTACAGCCTTGGCATCTGGTTGTGCTGGGCGTTGTGGCGTTTCTGCTGTTTGGCGCCAAGCGGCTGCCGGAGCTGGGCAAGGGACTTGGCGAGGGCCTGAAGGGCTTCAAGGAAGGGCTAAAGGGCATTTCGGAGCCATCCGCTCCAGCGCCGAACACGCAGCAAAGCGCAGCCGCCGCTCCCCCGCCCCAGACGACTGCCCCGCACGAGCAGAAGTAAGCGCAGGTGCCCGGCGAGCGTCGCGGAGATTTCTGCATTGCCGCCGCAGTGCAGGGCATGCGTGCGTGAAGAATTTTTATGGAAAGGCCTGTGCTGATGCGCAGGCCTTTCCATTTTTCAGGATTGAGCGGCCTAGCAGAAAATCAGCCCAGCCCAACAACAAACCCCGCCGCATGGCGGGGTTTGATTTTCAGGAAGTTGCTGAGGCATAGGCTTTACGACATCCTTACCGCAAATCCTCGGCGTTCGGGTAGTAACCGGACTTGGCGATGACCTCAAGCCCCGGGCGGTCGACGCGGACGTCAATCTTGCGGAACTTACCGTCGATGACCGGCTGGTGGCTCAGGTAGCCAAGGGTGTATTGCGTGCGGGCTTCTTCGGCGATCTTGGCGTAGCTCTTCTCAATGCCGTTGACGCCGCGCTCGGCATCAAGCGTTCCGCCGGTGGCGAGGCTGTACTTGGCCAGCAGGTTGTTGTACATGGTGAAGGGCAGGTGGAAACGGCTGACATAGCCCACGCCCCATCGGGCAGAATCACCCACCAACGTGCCGTAGACGGCAATCTGATTGGTCTGCAGATAGCGCAGCACATCACGGTAGGAGGCCTTGCTGCCGTATTCCTTGCCGTCGGAGATGACGTAGATGAGGCGGCGGCGGCCTTTGGGGCGTGTGGATAGCTCCTTAGCCGCGGCCAGAATCCCATCGTTGAGGGTATGAATCTCCTTGGGGATGGTAATGAACGGACCTGAGCCCACTGAGCGGCCGGGCTGGATGTTCGGGTCTGCGCAATTGCCGTTGACGTGGACGTTGCAACCGGCCATGGGGCCTGAGTTGTAGGGGATCATCTCCTCGCTGCCAGTGGCCTTGGTGAGGGCCAGAACAGCCGGCAGACGGGCGCTGTGCGCGCCGGTAAAGCCGGTGCGCTCCTGTGAACCATTGCTATAGGTGAAGACGGCGGCCTCATCGTAAGGCGTGAGTGCGTCCTGAATGGCGTCAAGGGAGTCATTGACCTTGGACATGACGTCGCTGGTCACGCTTTGGTCGATGACAAAGGCGATGGAGAGCGGAAAGGGATCGACTGTGAACAGGCGGAGAGGCTCGCGCACGTTATTCTCGTAGACCCTGAAATCGCGGTAGGTGAGACCGGCGACAAGATTGCCCTTCGAGTCCTTAACCGTGACCGGCACCTCAACGAAATTCACATTCAGGCGGATGATTGTGCCTGTCTTTTCAAAGCCTTCGCCGGGAGCAGGCATCTCAGGCGGGGTGGTCTGGATGGAGTCTTTGGGCTCTGGCGCGGGGGGTTGGCCGGGTTGCTGGGCCTGGGTGGACGAAGATGTACCGGTAGCAGGAACCGCGGTGGTTCCGATGCCGGGCGTAATGGGCCCGGATGTCACATCGCTCAACGGAACGGCACCTTGCGGCTTGGGGGCGTCCGGCACGGTGGTTTGCTGTTGTTGCTGGGCGTGCACCGCCGAGTCATGGATGGTGCCCGAACCGAGAAGCGCCGCCAGCGCCAATGCCGTCCAACCGAATCTCACAGGTATATCTTCCTCCCGAATGCCTCGCCCGGCCAGTCTGCTGCGCCCGGATCGACTGCCGACCGCAGAGAAAGCCCAATAGGGCTGCACTCGTCAGAGTATCAGACGCGCCAGAGGTCGACAGGTTGCCTGCGCACCAAAGGGAATGGCGTATGCTCTCTTCGTACGGCGATTTCCGTCTAAGTGGGTCAGGATGCGCCCTTCTTCCCTTAGCCTCGCAGTGTTCCTGCTTGCCTTGCCGGTGGTTTCCCCGGCGGCGTGGGCACAGCTAGCCCCTTCGCCCGACGCCCCCCCGGTGAGTACCGCGCCCGCGGCTCCTGAAGACGACCAGTCTGTGGCGACGTTCAAACTGCAGGTCAACCTGGTGGACCTCTACTTTACGGTAAAGGACAAGAGCGGCAACCTGGTGCCACATATGACCGAGGGCGACTGCTCCGTGCAGGAAGACAACGTGCCGCAGACGCTGAAGCACTTTGCCGCGGAGACCAATCAACCGCTGACACTGGGTATTCTGCTGGACACCTCCGGCAGCCAGTATCGCGTGCTGCCGCTGGAGCAGCAGGCAGGCAGCGAGTTCCTGAGCCGCGTGCTGAAGGCAAAGGACCAGGCTTTTCTGCTTTCGTTTGACGTAAACGTCGACCTGCTGCAGGATTTCACAAACAGCGCTCATATGCTGGAGCACGCCATGAACAAGGCTCAGATCAACACGGCCGGCGGGAATGGCGCGGGAGGCATTCCCGGAGCCGGTGGCGGAACAGTGCCGACGATTGGCACGCCCAAAGGCACGCTGCTATATGACGCCGTATACCTGGCCGCCAACCAGAAGCTGAATCAGGAAACGGGCCGAAAAGCCATGATTATCCTGACGGACGGCGACGACCAGGGCAGCACGACGAAACTGAACGACGCGATTGCCACAGCCCAGCGCTCGAACGCCATCATCTACGTGATTTTGATTGCCGACACAGGCTTCTACGGCAACTTCGGGCTGGGCTATAGCGGCTACTCCGCCGCAAAAAAGATGGCCGACGAGACGGGCGGGCGCCTGATCAACGTGGGCAACAACGGCAAAAAGCTTGAGGCGGCCTTCCAGCAGATTGAGGACGAGCTGCGCACCCAGTATGTGGCCAGCTATACACCGACGAATGCCAAGCAGGACGGCACTTATCGCCATGTTGCGGTCACATGCGGCAAGGATATGAAGGTCCAGGTGCGAAAAGGCTATTACGCGCCGGTGCCAGGAAGCTAGGGCCTATTAACAGGCCCTGGGACTACAATCCATAGTGCATGACCCCAGCCGTCCGGGGAGAGTACGCATGCCGCCGGCGGGGACCTCTGAGCTGCCCCAACTTTGAAGCGCTTCGCTACGGTATGCCAATGCTCACCGCAGCGGAGAACTCATCTGCCTTGCAACTGAATGAGTGCTGCCGTACGCAGACAGCATGGCAGCCATAGCAAAGAGCACAGGAGAGAATCCCCATGACGATACGTGCGCTCAGTTCGAAGCACACCTGGCTGGCGGCAGTTGCCGCGCTGGCGCTGACCTCCGCTGTGATCAGCGGCTGCAAGAGCCAAAAGCCCACCGAGCCGCCAGTGGCGCGGACAGACCAGCAGATTGCGAACGATATTCAAGGAAAAATACAAGCTGAATCGGCGCTCACAGGACAGAGCATCCAGATCAGCGTGAGCAATGGCGTGGCAACGCTGAGCGGCACGGTGAAGGATGACGCGTCGCGCGCGCTGGCCGGCAATGATACGGGCACGGTGGACGGCGTAAAGACGGTGGTGAACAATCTGACCGTGCAGCCGGAGGAGCGGGCCATGGCCGCGGCTCCCGCGCGCAGAGCCGGACCAGCACCGGCACAGCAACAACCTGCGCGGCCAAAGTACACTCCGCCACAGCAGCAGGCCTATGGCGGAGCACCGCCGATGCAGGCCGCACCGCCCACGCAGACCCGGCAGCCCGCCGCCCCGCAGGGCCCGGTGGACAAGCAGATTACGATTCCCGCCGGAACTGTGCTGGCCGTGCGCATGACGGATGCGCTGGACACCAAAACAGCACAGCCAAATGATGTGTTCCACGGATCGCTGGCGAATGACTTGCACTCGCAGGGCGTGGTGGCACTGCCGCTCGGAACGCCTATCCTGGGGCGCGTGGTGGACGCCAAAGGCGCTGCGCACTTCAAGGGCAGTTCATTGCTCTCGATTGAGCTGACACAACTGACCGCACATGGGCAGAAGGTAACCCTGGTTACGGACTCCTATAGCAAAGAAGGCAAGGCGCGGGGCAAGGACACGGCCGTGAAGACTGGCGCTGGCGCGGCGGTGGGCGCCCTGATTGGCGCGCTGGCGGGCGGCGGCAAAGGAGCTGCCATTGGCGCCGCGGCGGGCGGCGGCACAGGAGCGGGTATCAATGCTGTTACACGCGGCGAGGAGGTGCAAATCCCGTCGGAGTCCATTGTGGACTTCAAGCTGCAGTCTCCCATCACGGTGACGGTGACCGTGGACGCCTCCGGCAACGCGATCAACACGCCGACGCAGGATCCGCAGTTGCAGCAAAGGTAGAACACACGCTCCTGCTTGAGAGCGGGATGCGGGGGCCGCGCCGGCCAGGCAGACTGAGATGCTGCCTGACGCAGGCGCGGCTTTTTCATATCCAAACGCCTGATTACCAAGGTGCATGCAAGCCGTAATCTGGCGCCTGCGCGCTGTTCTGGCTAGTATCGGCTCGGTATCTCGAATGCTGTGCGCGTCTGTGTATCCATAGTCCCGTGATGCGTGCTGCAGAGCGGAGCCGTAGCCATGTTTCTCAACAGAACGGAGATTGACTTTCTGCAACGGAGCCTTCAGTTTCGCCGCACACTGGAAGAACGCATCGAACGGCTGGAGCGCGATGCAGACCACGACGAAGCACAGATATCCCTGCTACAGGATGCCGACCATATCCGTCGGCAGATGAAGCTGGTTGCCGTTGAACGCTCGGAGGTGCGGAGGCTGCGGCTGTTTCTGGACTCCTCACAGGCTCGGCTGAGCCACCCCCCGCATGCCCGTTAGCAGCACCTCACTTTCCGTCCACGCACGGCGTTTCGCTCGCCGCACTTCTATGCAGAGATTGTGAGACATACGCTGCGGGCACCGCCGGTAAAGGGTGCTGCCCTCCCCTTGTTTACTGCGGGCAGCCTGGGCATGGAGCGCAGCGGGGCATGGCGACCGTGCGCCAGGGTACATGCGAACGTGACAGCGGTCACTGATTATGCCGCCCGCCACTCCTACACTGCATACGTAGTTGCGATATTACGCAAGTACGCAGATGCGGACGAGGAGATGGCCAAATGAAGCAGACGATGAGCGATGCATCCTGCGAAATGCTGGGCGACTTCTTCGCCACTTTTGCACACACCACGCGCATGCGCATTTTTTGCGCACTGCAGAAGCAGTCCAAAACTGTGACAGAGATTGCGATGGAGGCAGGTGTTTCCATCACCAACGCTTCTCAGCATTTGCGCTTGATGCGCGACCGGGGTGCTGTGATTGCGGAGAAGCGGGCACAGAGCGTTTTTTACCATATCGCCGACCCACGCTACATCCAGGCGGCTATTATGATTCGCGAGGCATTGCATGAGCGCCTGCGCCATGAAGCGGAGCAGGCAGCAGTTCGCCCCTCACGGCGAAGGCTGGCTGCGGCAACACAAACCGCATAAGAAGAACGAAGAAAGAAATTTGACAAGAGGATGTAACACCGTCACGTTTGGTGACTTTAATCTGCGTAACGGTTCTGCAGGAAGGGAGAAACACAATGCGGCATCTACTAATTCTGGGTGGTGGAACCGGCGGAACAATCATGGCCAACAAGCTTGCCGCTGCCCTAGATGAGCAGGAGTGGCAAATCACAATCGTGGATGCCACCGAGCAACACTACTATCAACCGGGTTTCCTGCTCGTGCCCTTCGGCACCTATCGCATTCGCGATATTGTGAAGCCCCGCCGGCAGTATTTGCCACGCAGAGTCAATGTGATCATCTCCGGCATTGATCACATCGATGCGGAGAAGAAATCCGTTACGCTGGCGAACAAGGCTGTCTTGAAGTACGACTACATGATCATCGCGACAGGCGCCGATATTCATCCCGAGCAGATCGAAGGCCTGATGGATGAAGAATGGGGCCGCAGCAAGTTCGATTTCTACTCGCCGAAGGGCGCGAACAGACTCGCGCAGTTCTTCAAGACCTGGCAGGGCGGCAAGCTGGTGCTCAACATCGCTGAGATGCCGATCAAGTGCCCTGTGGCTCCGCTCGAGTTTCTGTTTCTTGCGGATTCCTACTTCACCAAGCGTGGGATGCGCGACAAGGTAGAGCTGCAACTGGTGACGCCGCTCTCAGGCGCCTTTACCAAACCCACGTCGAGTCGCGTTCTGGGCGAGTTTCTGGAGCGCAAGGGCATCTCAGTGGTGCCGGACTTCAACATTGCGCGCGTAGACAGCAAGGAAAAGAAGATCGTGTCCTGGGACGAGAACGAAGTGAGCTACGACGTGCTGGTCTCAATCCCGACAAACATGGGAGACGCAGCGATTCAGCGTAGTGGGCTGGGCAATGAATTGAACTTCATTCCCACGGACAAGGAGACGCTGCTGGCAGAAGAATTGAAGGACGTCTTTGTGCTGGGCGATGCGACAAACCTGCCCAGTTCCAAGGCCGGATCAGTGGTGCACTTCCAGTCTGAGGTACTGTTCCAGAACTTCCTGGAGCACATTGACGGACGTCCTCCGGTTGCACACTTCGACGGGCATTCGAACTGCTTCATCGAATCGGGCTTCGATAAGGGCATGTTGATCGACTTCAACTACAAGACCGAACCTCTGCCCGGCGAGTTCCCTCTGCCCGGCGTAGGACCGTTCACGCTGCTCGGGGAGAGCCGCATCAATCACTACGGCAAGCTGATGTTCCGCTGGGTGTACTGGAATCTGCTGCTGAGAGGCATGGAGCTGCCCATCGAGGCTGAAATGTCGATGGCCGGAAAGCGGGTGTGACGATGAGCACCGTTATGACGGAAGACCGAATCAGTGCACTGGATCGCAAGCTCGATTTCATCGTTGAAGAGATCGAGCACCTGAAGAGAGTTCGCAACAGCGCAGAGGATCTTGTTGCGGATCTCACGCTGGTGGGCAGAGGGGCCATGGGATATGGCGCCGAGGCGCTTGGCTCCACGACGCTGAGCCCCGGGGATATCGCGTACCTGATGAAGACCTTTCTGCAGGACGCACAGTTGCTCACCGTGGCACTGCAACAGGTGGAAAGCGCAGCCGACTTTTTCCAGGATGCGCAGCCCATCCTACGCGACGTGTATCAGCAGGCGGTTAAAACGGCATTGCACCTGGAGCAGCACGGCTACTTCCGGGCTGCGCAGGCGGGCATCCGCATCACGGATGCGCTGGTGCAGTCGCACTCCGCGGAGGATCTGCAACAGGTAGAGGCCAGCGTGCCTCAATTCGTGAATTTCCTGCGCGAACTGACGCGGCCCGAGGTGCTAACCGCACTGGAGGCCATCATCCATGGATTCGGACGCGTGCAGGCAACAATGAACGTAAACAAGTCGCTGCTTGAGATTGTGAAGGATTTGAATTCGAAGGACGCACGGCGCGGCATCTCAATCATCGTTGAATTTCTCAAGGTTGTAGGAGCGCAAAGCGTGACAACACAAAAGGCGGCTCCCAAACAGGAAACGGAGAGGTGATACATGGCAACAATGACCATCGGGACGAAGACACTTGCACTAGATGCAGACGGGAATCTGGCCAACATGAATGACTGGAACGAAGAGGTCGCCCGCGAACTCGCAGTCCAGGAGGGCATAACGGAATTGACGCCGCAACACTGGGCGGTCATCAACTTCATGCGGCAGGTTTTTGCCAAGGAAGGCGATGCGCCGAGCATCCGCCGGCTAACCAAGGAGAGCGGCGTTGACACCAAGACGCTCTACCAGCTTTTCCCGAAAGGACCGGCAAAGAAGGCTGCCAAGATCGCCGGTCTGCCGAAACCCAAAGGCTGCATCTGAGACAGGAGAATGAGATGGCAGAAGCGATTGAAAAAGTTTCAATCATCATTTCGCGCGGGTCACTGGAAGGCGTTTATCCGGGGCTCATCATGGCCAACGGGGCGCGCATGGAAGGCATAGAGGCATCGTTGTTCTTCACCTTCTTCGGATTGGATGCCGTCATCAAGAGGCGGATGAACAACCTGAAGGTGGCGACGGTGGGGAATCCCGGGATGCACATTCCCACGTTGATCGGCGCGCTGCCGGGCATGTCCAGCTTTGCCACGCGCATGATGAAGAAAGAGATGGAGAAGCTCGACATCCCGCCGGTGGGCGAGTTCCTCACGATGATTCACGACACGGGCGCACCGATGTATGCCTGCCGTGCGACGGTGGACATGTTCCATTTGACGAAGGATGATTTCTGCCCGGAAGTGGATGGCATTATCTCGGTGGGACAGTTCTACGAGATGGCAGCGGGCGGGCAAATCATCTTTACCTAAGCTGCACGCGGAGTATGCGACAGTTGTGGCCTCTTACACAGAACGATGCAGGAGGCCACAGTCGTCTCTGCTACGCAGGCGGTCAGGCTGTTGCATAATCAGAGCATGTCGCAGCCTTCCGATGCAGAGCGCCCTTCGCTCGCGTACTTCATCGTGGACGTGTTCACTGAGACTGCGCTGGCGGGCAATCCGCTGGCCGTGGTGATGGATACCGTGGGCTTGCCCACGGAGTGCATGCAGGCCATTGCGCGCGAGTTCAACCTTTCTGAGACATCCTTCATTCAACGCAGGGCTGCATCCGTGGAGCGCGCGGAGGGCGTGCGCGTGCGCATATTTACCACGGAAGAAGAGTTGCAGTTTGCGGGGCATCCCACGCTGGGCACCGCAACGGTGTTGCGTCTACACGCGCCGGAGACGATTCAAGAAGGAACGGTCACGCTGGCACTGAACGTGGGTCCGGTGCCCGTACGCCTTGCAGCTGACCGGCTCTTTGGCGAGATGACGCAGGCTGATCCAGAGTTTGGCGAGGAGTTGGATCCAGCAGTGGTGGCGCGGCTCACCGGCTTGCGCAGCGAGGACCTCTACCCGGCGCTGCCGCCGCAGGTTGTCTCCACTGGAACCGCATTCGCCATTGTGGGATTACGTTCGGCATCCGCATTGGAGCGTCTGCGCGTGATGCAGCAGGAAGCCTCGCCGTGGCTGCGCGCGCACGGCGCGCGGTGGTTCTACGTTCTGGGGTCGACGGGGCAACGAGAACCTGCGTGGCGAGCGCGGATGCAGTTCTACGGCGGCGAGGATCCGGCAACCGGTTCGGCGGCTGGATGCGCCATCAGCTATCTTGTGGCTCGCGGAGCGGTAGCATCGCAACAACAAATCCTGCTGGAACAGGGCGTGGAAATCGGCCGCACGAGCCATCTCTATCTGTGCGCGACACGCAAGGGGGCGAGGGTGACGGATGTGCGCGTGGGTGGGAGCACTGTTCCTGTTGCAAACGGACGCATTTTCCTGCCGTGATGCACATGCTTTCAACAGACTTTCATCAACGCAAGTAATGCAATGTGAGGGAGCTACCCGATTTCCACTTGATGCCTGCAGATTTCCACGCGAATTTTCGCCTCTCTTTCCCTCTTCCCACGCCGCGCCGCGGCTCGTAGTCTTGCCAAGCATTGACACAATTGAACCGACAGAAATGTCGGACATGCCTTAGGTTTCTGACACAATCTGGCCGTGAAAATAGGCATCCTTCTCTGGCTGGATTCCGGGTTCTCCCTGCAACTACACACCGCCGCCACGATCATGGCAGGCGGTGAGCAGGAAGCAACGGAACCGCTGCAGGGAAATAGAGCCACATCGCGGCCACCGGCCCTGGCAACGCAGCTTGTAAATCCGCCTTTGCAGCGGGTACTAGGGAGCTGCGTCTCCTGGAACGGTCAACACATTCGCTGGAAGGAGTGGAACGCTTTATTATGAGGCCGAAGAAAGTCATTCTCTGTGTTGACGACAATGAGCAGGATCTATCCGTACTGAAGTTCATGCTGTCTACAAACGGCTATCGGGTGCTGGCCGCGACAAACGGGCAGGACGCCCTTAGCCTGTTTGCCGAGAACACGGTTGACCTGGTGCTGGCCGATCATGCCATGCCGCAGATGAGCGGCGACCAACTGGTGAACCGCTTGAAGGAGATTGCCTCACATGTGCCGATGGTCCTGCTTGGCGACCCGCAGAAGATGAATGGCCTGGCGCACGGCGCTGACGCGGTACTGGCGAAAAAGAACTGCTCGCCACAGGAGCTGCTGGAACGCGTGAAGGTGATGAGCGCGCGCAAGCGCGGGCCGCGCAAGGGCATGCACCGCATGCCTGCAGCTCCGGAACTGGCCGTGGCTTCCTGAGCCACAGATGGCGCGGGGAGTGGCGGCTCCAGACCATTCCTGCCGGAGCCCGCCCCGCCCCCATTCGTTTGGCATGACAAAATCCTGACGACGGAACCACTTGACGGCTCAAAGCACGGGTAGGCATACTCGCCAACTATGGCCGGCTGGTGTATGGTGTGCTAGCCAGCAAAGGCGGGCTTACCATGGATCTTGTTCTGATTCGTCTTCTATTTGTCCTTGTCCTGGCTGGCGTTTGTTTCTTTCTTCGTCCGTTTGGGTTGCCGGGTTGGATTGCGGCACTGGCGGGCGCGGCAGGAGCAGGCGCTGTCATCGTCTTTGAGCTGCGCGTGCGCGCGCTGAGCTTGCGGCGGCTGATTGGAGCCGTGGTGGGCAGCGTGCTGGGCATCTTTGGCGCGGCGCTGTTCTGCCTGGTGTTGCGCAGTGCGCCCATCAGTAGCGGAACCTCAGCGGTGCTGCAGATCTTTGTGCTGCTGCTGATGACCTACGTAGGCCTACTTGTCGGCGCCAGCAAGGGAGATCTGCTCAATCCGGCGGCGCTAGGTGTGATCTTCTCCGGCGAGCGACCCAACCGACGCAGCGCCAAGGTGCTGGATACGAGCGTTATCATCGACGGCCGCATCGCAGATATTGCCGAAGCCGGCTTCATCGACGGCATGATGGTGGTGCCCGAGTTCGTGCTGCGCGAGCTGCAGATTGTGGCGGATTCGACTGACGGCTCCAAACGCCAGCGCGGGCGCCGCGGCCTGGACATGTTGCAGCGCATGCAAGCCAGCGACAAAATTCAGGTGCAGATTGTGCCAGACGATTTCCCGTCCATTCGCGAGGTGGACCTGAAGCTGCTGGAACTGGCAAAGAAGTGGGAGGCCAAGGTGGTAACCAACGACTTCAATCTGAACAAGGTGGCCCACCTGCATCATGTTGAGGTGCTGAACATCAATGACCTGGCCAATGCGCTCAAACCCGTAGTGCTGCCCGGCGAGCGCATGAACGTTTTGATTCTGAAAGAAGGCAAGGAATACAACCAGGGCGTTGGCTATCTGGACGATGGCACCATGGTCGTGGTGGACAATGCGCGCAAGATGATTGGCAAGCCCGTAGACATCTCCGTGACCAGCGTTCTGCAAACCGCGAGCGGCAAAATGATCTTCGGCAAGATGGAGGAGACGCCGCGGAATGGGGAGCCGCAGCGCTCGACACCTGCGGAGATTGCGCGATAGTACCGAAGGCTGTCAACAAAGGAAGGCCCGATTCCAGATGGAGTCGGGCCTTGTTGGATGATGCTCATTTTGTTGAGCGAGTCATAGCTCTCAATACTTTTTCACGGTCGGATCAATCTCGTCGCTCCAGGCCAGGATGCCGCCGGCAAGGTTGACGACCTTTGCATAGCCAGCCTGCTTGAGAAACTCTGCAATGCGCTGCGAGCGCGCGCCGCTGCGGCACTGCACCACGATTTCGCGATCTCGGTCAATCTCCCCAAGGCGCTGCGGCACTTCATTCTGCGGAATCAGTGTTCCGCCGATATTGGCAATTTGGTACTCGTAGGGCTCGCGCACGTCAAGGATGAACATGTCTTCGCCGGCATCGAGCCGCCGCTTCAGCTCCTTGACGGAGAGCTGCGGAATTCCATTCTTCAACGACTTCTCCTCCTGTGTCTCCGGCTTGATGCCGCAGAACTGCTGATAGTCAATTAACTTGGTCACGGTTGGATTTGTGCCGCACACGGGGCACTCGGGGTTCTTGCGCAGCTTGAGCTCGCGGAAGCGCATCCCCAGCGCGTCCACCAGCAGCAACCGGCCCACGAGCGAATCGCCCTTGCCCAGAATCAGCTTGATGGCCTCAGTAGCCTGGATCACGCCCACCAGTCCTGGAAGTATGCCCAGCACGCCTCCCTCAGCGCAGCTAGGCACTAGCCCCGGCGGCGGGGGCTCAGGATACAGGCAGCGATAGCACGGGCCCTCCTTGGTTGCAAACACGCTGGCCTGCCCTTCGAAGCGAAAGATGGAGCCATAGACATTCGGTTTGCCGAGCAGCACGCAGGCATCGTTGACGAGGTAACGTGTGGGGAAATTGTCTGTACCGTCGGCAACGATATCGTAATCCTTGAGAATCTCAAGCGCGTTGGCGCTGGAAAGCATTGTTTCGTGCTTTACAACGTTGAGCGCAGGGTTCAACGCCTTGAGTTTTTCCTCAGCAGAGTCAAGTTTCTTGCGGCCGATGTCTTGGGTGGAGTGGATGATCTGGCGCTGCAAATTGCTGGCGTCCACCACGTCGAAATCCACCAGCCCGAGCGTGCCGATGCCCGCAGCAGCCAGATAGAATGCGAGCGGTGAACCGAGTCCACCCGTACCCACGCAGAGCACTTTAGCCGCCTTCAGCTTGCGCTGGCCTTCGATGCCCACTTCGGGCAGGATGATGTGGCGCGAGTAGCGGGAGAGCTCGTCCGTGGTGAGCTCAGGCAGAGAGATGGGGTCATGTGTGGATGCCATGGTGGATATCTCGTTGCATTGGGATGGCACGCTTGCGCGCGGCCTCGTGCGTGAAGGCATGCATCAACGGATGCCCGCTCCGCACGGTTCCGAGGCTGTCAAGGGAAACTCGAAAGCGCGCCTTCACATTGTTGCTTCTATAGGGTAACAAAGACGGACAGTTCTGCCCTGAGGTTCGCCCTCCCTGGCGGGAGAGGCCCACTTGCAGAAGCGAATGCAGAAGCGGCTTCGGCCGACCCGAAGCCGCACTCCGCAATGCGTGGACCAGAGGATCAAATTCTACATGTCGTTCTACTGCGCAGGACTCCAGAAGTCAGGAGCCGCCTTGATCCATTCGTCGGGAACGTAGCTCTGGTGCGGATTGATGGCGAACAACTGACTGCTCACACTCTCCACCGCCGAAGTTTCGAGATCCCTGAACTTCTTCATGCCCTCTTCGCCCATGGCTGCCTGGATTTTTTTGCCCTCAGCATCGCTGCTGTCAATTTCGGCCATCGATTTGTCAGAGCTGAGGAGAAGATAGACGCCACTGGGGCCACCGTAATCCAAGCGGAATATTGCCCAGTGCGCGCTGCTTCCCGACTTCTCGCAAGCGGCGATGTACATTTTTGACAGATCAGCGAATTCCTTGGCGTGACCCAGGCGAACATGGAACTCAGTAATCTCCATGAAGCGCGCCGCGGACAAATCCCCTTTTGCGTGATAGCTCAGGTCAGGCTCATAGGTAAGGACGGCCTGGTCCACTGAATCTAGCAGGTCACCATCGGCAACCAGCGCCGCATCCAGCTGTGATGACAGCTCCTTGTTCTTTCCTACCGCCTCAGTGTCCTTCTGCCACGCATCGTACGATGCGTAACCCGTAAAGTATAGGCAGCGCAATTTGCCGGAGAGCGAGCACATCGCCGTGTAGTGGGTGGGCGACTTTGCCTCCGCCATGGCTTTCACAAAGGCGCTCTCAGACTTGTCATGAACCGTGCCGGCCTTGCCGGCTTTCACCCACTCCCGCGTAATCTGCAGAATCTTGGGCACTGGAGTGGCAGCTTGTTGCGCCTTGGCCATCGAACCACAGGCAACAGCGAAAGACAGTCCCAACAGAATTGGCCTGAACATTTTCATTTGGAATAGCCTCCTTGAATTGCATAGAGATCACTCGCGATAAGACAGATTGGAGGAGGACCGGGGGAAACGCGTACTCTATGTCTGCGCGATTATGCGACTGAATCGCCGGGAAGTAAAGGGAATTCCCTCTCGCGGCGTGGCCTCGGTTCAGCACCGATTCACAGCTATTAAGACATGTCAGCGTGGCCGTTCGCTTTGGGCGAACGCCTCAAGAGGCCGGAGTCAGGTAGGGCCAGAATCCCATCGATCGCGAGAGCCGCGTGAGGGAAGGACAGTGCAGGCAGTGCTTGTACGCGATAGGCGTCTATCCAGCACCCAATGGTTCTGCGACAAACATCTCCGGCCTCTTGAGCCTGCACTCAGTGGTGACAGGAGTTTTCGCCGGTCACCAGTGTTCCTTCAAGATATTGACGCACGAGCGCCTGAGCCGGCTGTTCCGGTGCGCCGGTCATCACCTCAACTGATGCATCCTCTAGCAGAGAGCGCGCTCGGGCTCCCATGTTGCCGGCAATTACATGGGTCACTCCTCGTTGCGTGAGCCATGGCGGCAGAAGGCCCGGCTCATGTTCAGGCGCGGGCGCCTCGGTGGTGGCGAGAATCTGGTGCGATATGGGATCGACGTCGGTGAAGACAAACTTTTCGCAGTGTCCAAAATGCGGCTCGAGGCACTGCCCCGTCACGGGTATGGCGATACGCATGGCGTTCAACATCCTTTCCTTGGAACGGCCGCTTGTGACATCGCGCAGGAACTGTTGCAATCCAGCACTCTTGATCCATACGTGCAATATGAGCAAGCGGTCATGGCGATTAGGTGTACATAACACCTATATTGTAGTTCCCTGATATGTCTGCCGCAAGTGCGCACGCGCATTCAGTGCAGTTCGCACCCTGATGGCAATTTGTGATAGTGTGAAGCCGTTGACAGATGCTGACTCTTGGCTGGAGGAGGCACACATGCGAAAGCGTATCTGCGCACGTCACGGCAAAGACTATCCCTGCTCCTGCGGAATGGGCAATCTCTATCGTTTTGTAGAGCCGGTGGTCCTTCTGCTCTTGAAGATGAAGGGCAAAACCTACGGCTACGATCTCTCCGCAGCCCTGGAAGGACACGCGCTTACCGATACCACGATTGAAAAGGGCGTGCTTTACCGGACCCTGCGCAGGCTGGAGACGAATGGAAACGTCAAATCCGAATGGGAAACAGAGGGCCGTGGCCCCGCGCGCCGCGTGTATAGACTGACCCGGCAGGGAGAACAACATCTGGAAGAATGGGCCGCCGTGCTCGAACATCTGTCAAAATCGATGACGCGATTTGTGCGCGATGCGCGAAAGCCCGTTACCAGCAAAGCCAGGGCAGATAGGTAAGCATACTTGCCTTCGCGGAGCTTCTGCTAAAGGAAGATCGCCTGCTTCGACTCGCCGATCATCTGGATGAAGGATCCGACACCCACGTAGTCGAGATTGGGATAATCAATCATCTCTTCCTCCTTGAGGCCCATCACGCCCATCGACATTTCACACACGTGAATGCGAACCCCAAGCTCAGCGGCATCCCGCATCAGTTCTTCCAGTGACTTGACTCCGCGCGCCTTCATCACAGAGCGAATCATCTTTGGTCCCATGCCCGCCATCTGCATCTTGGAGAGCGGCAACGCTTGCGAACTGCGCGGCAGCATCCATCCGAACATTCTGTCCAGCAGTCCCTTGCTTGCTGACTTCCTTGGATCACGCAACGCCGCGGTGGCCCAGAACGTGAAAAACATGTCCACCTCCATGTCATAGGCCACGGCACCCATGGCAATGATGAATGCGGCCATTGTCGTATCGAGATTGCCGCTCATAACGCCGATCGAGAGGCGGTTGTTGCCTGCAGATCTTTCAAGCGCGTCGACGCGCTCCGCCAGTTGCTGAATCATGTTTTGGACTTCGATGTCGGCCGATGCGGCGAGCATGATTGTGTTTCCTTTCGCAAATGCGTTGTGGCTAGGCCTCAGCTTGCGCTGAAGCTGTAACTTTGGCAGGCGCGTGCCTCCAGGCAAACAGCGTGAGAGCCAGCGTTCGATAGAGTACGTGCGCAAATTTGGTGAGCGGCAACAGCGCGACTACATCCATGGCCAGCACCACATGCGCGAAGAAGACCATGTGACCGAAAGTTGTGGGCGCGGGCAGATAAACGATCACTTCACAGACGATTCCCGTGAGTACAGTAAGCGCGAGCAGTGTGGGGAAGAACCAATCAGCAAAGGCGCTCTTCTTGTACGGGTGCTCCCTGCCCTGCGCACGCCTTAGCAGCACGATGGACAGACCATAGAGACACACCAAGCCGCCCACGGTGCCCAGAATGCGCATGGGGTACCATGGCGGAACGGCTGAACCGATGGGCTTGATCAGGAAGTCCAGCGTGGTGGCTATCAGCATGGCAACAAAGCCGCCCATCACGGAGGCGTGCACCAGCCATGGACGCACGTACCAGGGCTGTGCAGCATGCTCTGTTGCACCGGCGTCCTCATTGCACTGTTGGAAGCGGCGATGCAGAAGGGCCTCTGCAATTGCAGAGTAAAAGGCGCCGGGCAGCGTGGCCAGTCGTAGAGATGTGCCCCCACTGCGCTGCTGACTCCAGACGCGCCACGTCATCGACGCCATGCCGAAGAATGCGCTGAGGCCAACGACGACGAACAATGCGACGCCGATGTTGTGAATCCACTCTCCAGGAAGAAAGTGAAACAGCGGGAGACTTGGGTTGCCGGGCGCCATCCTGGACAGAAGCAGAGCAGAGAATATGGAGGAGAAAAGCCCGAAGACTGCCAAGTTGCCCAGCAGCGAGCGATTGGCGAGTGCAGCCAGGCCTGTGACGTCATAACGCGCGATAGCATAGCTGCGCGCTGCGGCCATAAATCCTGCGGGATCGGCCTGACGAGGACATGTCTGCGTGCATTCACCGCAGGCATAACAGCGCCACAACTCCTCGCTCGCGAGAAGTTCCTTTTCCATGCCCACCTGAGCCATGCGAATCACCCGACGCGGAAAGCCGCCTGAATCTTCGGCCAGGGGGCATACGGCCGTGCAATTGCCGCAGTTGAAGCATGCACTGATGTCGAGATGCCTTCCCGCTCCATGCTTGCGGATTGTCTTCACTAGGGATGGATTGACTACGCGTGCCATCGCATTCTCTCTCCCGGCGCTATTGGGCCGCCGCTACCCTGTCTTCCTGGACAACCAAGGCATACAGCGGATAATCGCCCTCTTCACCGCTCTCCGCCACTTTGCCGTACTTGCGCATTCCGGTTACATGCCAGAGAGCCTCATCCGTCGGCATCTGGAGTGCCGCGGCAATCTGCGGCACCGTAGCCGGATGCGCTTCAAGAAATTTCTGGATGGCCTTGCGTGCAGTCACCAGGCGCTTTTGCGCCTGTCTCTTCTGCTCGCTGATGCCGCCCAGGGAAGAGCGCAGCGTTGCCAGCGCCTGCTTCTGCTCGGGGGTAAGTGTTTTCATTGTCATGAGGCGTTTCCTAAGTGGCCCTGCCGGGCCGATGTTAATGGATGTTCACCAGTTCCGAAGCACACGCCGTGGACGGCAGGTCCGCTGCAATGCCATCGACCATCGCTTCATATTGATCGAGCCGCCAGCCGTTGAGGTCAATCGCGCGATGCGGGCACACTGCCACACACGCCCCACAGCCTACGCACAGGCCTGCGTTGACTTCAGCGCGTCTGATGACTTCGTCGTCAAGCTGCATTTCCACGATCTTGAGTGCTCCCTCGTACGAGCACTGCGTCACGCACTCCGCTTCTCCGCAACACCGGGTGGGGTCCACCTGCGCCACATACGGGTTCAGTTCCACATCTTCCCTTGCGAACATCGAAGCTGCCTTCGCCGCTGCTGCTCCGGCAGCTGCAAGTGTCTCGGCAATGTTCATGGGCCCCTGCGCTGTGCCGGCCAGCAATACTCCGTTCACCGCAACCTCAACAGGACGCAGCTTGGGATGCACCTCCTGGAGGAATCCGTCCTCGCCGGTAGCCAGCTTGATTTGGTCAATCAGGTCGCCAATCTGCCCGGCGACCATGCCGGTCCCCAGCACCACCATGTCCACCGGAACTTCCAGTTCCTGACCCCAAGTAAGAACATCCTTGACAGCGACGGTCAATGCACCTTCTTTAATCCTGGAGGAAGATGTAGGTTGCACTGTTGGCGGTTCCGAGCCGTCATAGCGAAAGAAGAGAACGCCGGCCTTGCTCGCCTCGATGTAGTAGTTCTCCTCGCCACTGCCATACGTGCGGATGTCCTGATGGAAATCCAGAACCTCCACACCTGGGAAGCGCTCGCGCACTGCAAGCGCCTGCTGCAGAATGGTGGTGCAGCATGTGCGCGAGCAGTAGGTATTCAGGCGACCGTCTGCACCGGGTTCATGCACGCCATCCAGCTGGCGGCTACCCACACAATGCAGGAAGGCAATTCTGCGGATGCTTCTGTTGTTGAAGATGATTTGTTTCGCTCCGCCGCTCAAGCCTTGAAAGAACCGGATGAATTCCGGCATGGTGAGCACGCACGGCTCAGCGCGATAGAGGAACTCACCGTCGCGCGGGACATACGGCCGAAAACCCGTGGCCATGATGATGGCGCCAACGGTGGCGTCCTTTCGTGACGGCGTGCTTGTTGAGGAACCTTGCAGCTCAATTGCAACCTTGAAGTTCCCAATGAAGCCGCTCACCTCTGTCACATTTGCGCCCAGTAATACCTCGACATTCGGATCCTGCTGGATGCGCTCAGCCAACTCCGCAACCAGCACTGCCGCAGGGCGCTCGCTGGGATAGACTCTTCCCCATTGGTTTAGCTTGCCGCCCAGCTTCTGTGCGGTCTCCACAAGCATGACCTTGATGCCGCGCGCTGCGAGATCAGCCGCAGCCTTCATCCCCGCGATACCGCCGCCAATCACCAGCGCGCGACGATGGTTGGGCAACTTGATTTGTTCCAGAGGTTGCGCAAAGCGCAGCTTGCCCACCGCACCGGCAATCATGCGAATCGCCTTGGCCGTCGCGCCCTCGGGATCGTGCTTGTGCGCCCACGACGCCTGCTCACGAATATTGACGTGTTCGTAGAGATAGGGATTCATGCCGCCGCGAGCCACCGCACCGCGAAATGTCTGCTCGTGCAGGAAGGGTGTGCAGGAGGCCACGACAACCCGATCAAGATTTTCCTGCAGAATGTCGTTGCTGATCATGTGCTGGCCGGGGTCAGAGCAGACAAAGGTGTGCACCTTTGCCGTGGTAACGCCCGGAATAAGGCGCACGGTTTCCGCCACGCGCTCCACATCCACCACGTCAGAGATATTGCCTCCGCAACGGCAGATGTAGATGCCGATGCGCAACGGGGCCCCTGCACCGGCTTCTTCGGTTGGGTTCCCACGCAGCTGCGCATGCGCAGCCTTTTGCCATGTGCGCGCCTCTTCATCACATCCCCGCTCTTCGCAAGGGAACTCATCTTCCTGGCTGTGTTCTTGGCTATTGAGCTTGTCGTTGGTACTCATTGCATCTCTCTTCGTGTTCCTACCTGCATGCGCGCCTCAGCCGACGAGGATCGCGGAACGTTTTTGGTAAAGATATTGACTGGCCTGCATGGCTGCTGCGCCCGCTTCGGCAATTGTGTCCACAATGTCCTTGGGACCTGCTGCCGTCCCTGCCACAAATATGCCTGGCGCGGTGGTTGCCGTGGGTGCAGTCAACGTTGGCGCCGCTACAAAACCGTTCGCGGAGCAGGTGACCGGCGTAGTAGCAGACGGCTGCCAGCCGGGGATCATGCCCTGCGCAAGGACTACGAGATCGTGTCGACGTTCCTGCAAGGGGTTCTCCGCATCCTCCGTGGTTTCCACGTGCAGCGAGAGGTCACCGTCCTCCACAGGGTTGATCCGTGCCACCTTGCCGCGGACGAAGTTGATGCCCATCGCCTTGGCGTTCTGATAGAACTGCTCGTACCCCTTGCCGAAGGCGCGAATATCCATGTAGTAGATCGTGATGTCTGCCAGAGGCAGCGCGCCGGAGAGCAGCATGGCCTGCTTGATCGCATACATGCAGCAGACGCGCGAACAATAGGACACGCCGATGGATTCATCGCGCGACCCAGCGCACTGTACAAAGGCAATGGAGGAGGGCATCTTGCCGTCAGACGGACGCAGAACGCGGCCGTAGGGACCATGCGGAGCCAGCAACCGCTCCAGCATGAGCGGCGAGATGATGTTGCGACTCCGTTGTGCATTATATTGCGGCTTCACTGTCAAGGCATTCAGGTTGAAGCCGGAGGCAACGATCACCGCGTCGGTTCGAATCATGAGCCTTCGAGGTTGCTGGTCATACTCGATAGCTCCAGTGGGACATACGCGCGCGCAGCTACCGCACGTTCCGCAGACCTCTGCATTCAGCACAGCCTTTTGCGGAATGGCGTTGGTGAAGGGCACAGCGATGGCCTTCACGGAGCCGAGTCCCTCTTCAAAGGGATCGGGATACTCCGTGTCACAGGCGTACTCGCACAGGCGGCAGCCGATGCACTTGTCAAAGTTCACGTACGTAGGCTTTTGCAGCAGGCGCACATGATGCACTTCGTCACGCGTTTCAATGCCCTCAACCTCTGTGTTGGTGAGGATCGTAATGTTGGGATGGTGTGCGGCCGCAGACATCTTGGGCGTGGTGATGCAGCTTGCACAGTCCAATGTGGGATACACCTTGCTGAGGGCAATCATGTGGCCGCCAATACTGGGCTGGCGCTCAACCAGCAGTACCTGAAGCCCCTGATCGGCAAGGTCGAGCGCCGACTGCAGCCCAGCGATTCCCGCACCAATCACCAGCGCATCTGGCGTGAAATCGGAGTTGACGTGTGTATTCATCACAGAACTCCCTGAAGCGCTGGCGCAGGTTGCAAAGAGCGCGTGGAGCCTTGCAGGCGCTCGATGGATGTGCGGCGAAGTTGCTCAGCAAGCGTGCGGTTTACCGGGCCTAGCCGCTGAAGATTGTCACTCATCTGCGCAATTTCCTTGAGGAATGCCTTGATGCAAACAGTGCAAATCGCGGTAAGGCGGATACGCTCAATATCGAGCCCACCCGCACTCATGCGCGAAGTGAGCTGGTCGATGCGCCCCGCCAGCCGGTCATACGCGCCGTGATACGGGCAGTCAGAACCGCAGGCTGCAATGAGCACGCCGTCGATTCCCTTGCTGTAGCAGCCGAGATAAAAATCCTCGGGGAAGAGAACCGGTGAAGGCACGCGCAGGATATACACGTTGGAGGGGTACTCCTGGTGTGCCTTGCCGACGGCATCGGCTCCGGGATAAGCACATTTCTCCGTAGCCAGCACTAGAATCTTCGGGACAAAGGGGACCGTCATCCCACACCTCACATCTGCATCGCTGGACTTCAGCGATGAATTCCTGTCGACCCAGCATCGAGCCGACGCGTTTGGTTTTTCTAAAGTCGAATGCGACTACTTTTTACGACGTACCAGCAGGCGGTCGTGTCCTTCGGCTTCGAGGACGCCGAGAAACTCATGTCCTACTTTCCCGGCCCAGGCTGCAATGTCCTTGCGCGAGCCTTTGTCATTCGACTTAATTTCGATGACCTGTCCCACCTTTACCTGACCAATTCCCTTCTTGGCTTCCAGCAGTGGACCCGGGCAGGCCGTGCCTCGTGCATCAATGATTTTGTCGGCGGTTGGAACTGCAAGTACCTCGGTCATGAAACATCTCCTTGTAGCTAAGGTGACGCGGCGATTCGCGCATCACACGGTTTGAAGAGCGCCGGCAAACCTGCGCCGCTGCGGCTGGATTGAGGCCAGCCTTGTTTCAAGCAGCAGGCGCTCGAAGAGCACTTCACGAATAAGAACAGCGGCTTCCACAAAGCGGCGGTCGGCGAGGTGATAGTAGACATTCTGCGCGCGCTTCTCAGCAACGACCGCACCCCGGTCGCGCATCAGGCGCAGATGCTGCGATGCGTTTGTGATGGATATGCCCGCCTCTGCGGCGATCTCGGTGACTGTCCTGGGGCCGCTCTGCAAAGCGCAGAAGATACGCATGCGCGTGGCATGCGCAAAGGTGGCAAAGAAGGATCCAAGCATCTCACATGATCCATCCGTCATGGCCTGCCTCATTGCTCCTCCTCGCCGTCTTCATTTATTTGCGTAATCTCGCAAACACAAGATGACTATATGCGAGCATCAATGAGCGATCCGTGACAGCTGTCACGGATCAGCGTATCTTTATGCGGATTTATTGCATGAGAAGGCGGGCCGCGCAGGGAAGCGAACGACAGAGGGTGTAACCTACACCGTACAAGGTGTAGTGTACACCCATATAGCCCGGATTCGCCAAATCGACGTCCCGTTCGGCTTACAATGCACCCAAGATAGGGTGCATATTACACTTAGCAATAGAGATGATGAGGATAGTGCAGGGGGCATGCGCTAGTGCGCATGGCGTTTGGCTCTTGCAAAGGGGCCCTGGCAGGGGGGTTCAGGGGCTTCTGTGACTGCTTGACGCCCGCACGATCCAGCGATTCACTAGCGACTTGCTTTACCTGGCGCGTATGGCCCAGAGTCATCCTGTAGATGAATAACCTGCGGCGTGAATTGCTTGTCCTCCTCCGTAGTTCCCTCAAGGAGGAACGCACACGTCGCCGCAGCCCTGCCCTGCGCCACCTCAGTGATCACATAGGAGCAGCCGATCCAGTGCGCTTCCTCAAGGTCAGTGCGCGACCAGTGGGCCGGCTGATCGGGGTGGGAGTGGTAAAAGCCGGCAATCTGCAATCCTCGCCGGCGTGCTGCAATCACAATCATCACCAACTCCGCCGGAGCGATGCTGTAGCGGTTGCTCGGTGTGTCCGTGCGCTCATTAGCGGCGCGGACGGCCTCGTTCACGCGCCACCCGCCGGGGACCGCATGGCCCAGCAGCACACCGCAGCACTCGTCCGGATACGCCTCTTCGGCGTGTGCACGCAGCGCGTCATACGCAATCCGGGGCAGGAGCAGTGTGGCTTGAGGCATAGTTTGTGGATTGGTGGTGTCCATGCTGCGCCTGCGGACGCATTGCGGTCCCTGCTCCCCATGTGCGACAGTGGAGAGTGGGCCGGATTGTTCCGCTCTCACTCCATTTTCGCAGACAGGAAAGCGACCATGGCCAAGAAGCCTCACGTACCGAGCTTTGAGCAGACGCTGGATATTTTGCGCGCTCACTCTTTTAATGTTGCTCCGTTTGCCGGTGTGCCGGGTGGCATGCTGGTGAGCAAACACGGCGCCGCAGCGGTTCTCGTCCCCTCGCGACAGACCGAAAGGCCAGTGGCCTATGCTGTGCATCCTGGGGCGCTGGTACGCGGCGAGGTGGCGCGACTGCTGGATCGCGGCTATCAGAAATTCATACACACCAGCCAGTTTGAGCTGCCAGCGACTGCAGCCCAACTTCATGCAATCCACACGTTTTCCGAAGAGCTAAAGCAGCTGATCGGCGACGCATGCCTGTACAACGAGTCGCTCGGCACGACCAGCGACCTGTACCAGTACGACCGGCTGAAGGGCCGCGAAGCCGCAAAGCCCGAACCGGCGCGTCCCTGGGAACTGGCCAGCGGACACTGAGTTCCCTGCGGTGAAATGAGCGCCCGATGTGGCGCTAGTTGGGCGCGCCTTCTGTATCGGAAGCAGCGAAGGTGCACTCCTGGCACTGGCAGTTGCGGCGCAGATACTCCCACGAGTACACACCGGCCGAGTGGCCATCGAGCCAGTTGAACTGCAGTGCATAGCGCCCAACAGCCTGCGCACTGGCAGGCTTAGCCGGCGGCTTGTACATGGGCAGCAGTTCAGCGGATTTCGGCCGGGGCTGACCGGGTTTGCGGCCCTCGTTCTTGCGTTCTTCCACGCAGGTGGCACATGGGCAGGCATCGCGAAGCCAGGTGAAGCTCCACGCGCTGCGGTGGCCATCGACCCAATCAATCTCCAGCCCCTTGCCCTCGGTCAGCAGCACCCTCACCTTTTGCGGAGTGATGGCGATGCGCGGCAGCGGCCGATCTTCTGCAGATGCGCGCTCCTGCTCTTCCTTCGTCATGTAACGGATGCCTTCGTGGCTCATGACCTTATTTTATCGAAGGCAGAGGCTCGGATGCGCGGGTTGACGGGAGGCACATTGGCATCCGGAACTCAGGGATTCTTGTAGAAGAACCATGCGGCCATGAAGAGACCGATGAAGACCACAAAACCGCGCAGCACCGGCTGAGGGATTCGGCGCGCAAGACTCGCCGAGGTGTAGCCGCCGATGGCACAGGTGGCCATGGCCAGCAGACAGTAGCGCCACACCACCTGTCCGTTCACCACGAAGAGGACGAACGCGATACCGTTGGCCATCGTGGTGGAAACCACCTTGAGCGCATTGATCTCATGAATGTCCTGGTAGCCAAAGAGTGATAGCAGCGTGATGATCAGAAATCCCGCGCCCGCTCCGAAGTAGCCTATATAGAAGCAGACCAC
>JAKAFB010000025.1 GCA_021818105.1 Acidobacteriota bacterium | reverse complement strand
GGTCCACCTGCTCCTCGCTCAACTTGACGAGGACGATGCCGTTCTTGCCGGCGTTCGAGAAGAAGATGTCAGCGAAGGTGGGCGCGATGACGCAGCGGAAGCCGAAGTCCGAGAGCGCCCATGCGGCGTGTTCGCGGCTTGAGCCGCAGCCGAAGTTCTTGCCTGCGATGAGGATCTTCGCGCCCTTGTAGCGCGGATCGTTGAGCACGAACGAAGGATCGGGATCGCCGGACGAGGTGCGGCGCCAGTCGAAGAAAAGAAAGTCGCCATAGCCGGTGCGCTCGATGCGCTTCAAGAACTGCTTGGGAATGATCTGGTCCGTGTCGACGTTGGTGCGGTCGAGCGGGGCGGCGAGTGCGGTGAGAGTGCGGAACGGTTCCATCAGGCGTTTACCTCCTCGCGAACGGGCCAGTTGCGGATGTCGACAAAGTGGCCGGCGATGGCGGCTGCAGCGGCCATCTCAGGACTGACGAGATGCGTGCGTCCGCCGCGTCCCTGGCGGCCTTCGAAGTTGCGGTTGCTGGTGGAGGCGCAGCGCTCGCCGGGCGAAAGAATATCGGGATTCATGCCGAGGCACATGGAGCAGCCGGGCTCGCGCCAGTCGAAACCAGCCTCGATGAAGATGCGGTCGAGGCCTTCGGCCTCAGCTTGCGCCTTGACCGCCTGCGAGCCGGGAACGACCATGGCGCTGACGTGCGCGGAGACCTTGTGGCCGGCGGCGATGCGCGCGGCGGCGCGGAGATCTTCAAGGCGGCCGTTGGTGCAGGAGCCAATAAAGACGCGGTCGATGGAGATTTCTTCCAGTGGCGTTCCGGCCTTGAGGTCCATGTATTCGAGGGCGCGCTCGAAGGACTTGCGGTCGATTTCAGTGGCGGCGGATGCCGGGTCAGGAACGGAGGCTGTGACGGGAGCGACCATGCCGGGGCTGGTTCCCCAACTGACGTAGGGCACGAGCGTGGCAGCATCGATGACGAGCTCGCGGTCGAACTTTGCGCCGGGATCGCTGGGCAGCTTGCTCCACTCGGCAACGGCGCGTTCCCACGCTTCTCCCTTGGGACTGAAGCGGCGGCCCTTGAGATAGGCGAAGGTCGTTTCATCGGGAGCGATCATGCCGGCGCGGGCGCCTGCTTCGATGCTCATGTTGCAGACGGTCATGCGGCCTTCCATCGAGAGCGAGCGGATGGCAGAGCCCGCGTATTCGATGACGCAGCCGGTGGCGCCGTCGGTGCCGATTTTGCCGATGATGGCGAGAATCACGTCCTTGGCGGTGACGCCCGTGGGCAGCTCGCCTTCGACGGAGATGCGGAAGGTCTGCGGCTTGGACTGCGGGAGCGTTTGCGTGGCGAGAACGTGCTCGACTTCGCTGGTGCCAATGCCGAAGGCCAGCGCGCCGAATGCGCCGTGGGTGCTGGTGTGCGAGTCGCCGCAGACGATGGTCATGCCGGGCTTGGTGATGCCCAGCTCGGGGCCGATGACGTGGACGATGCCTTGTTCGCGGCTGTTCACGTCGTAGAGTTCGATGCCGAAGTCGGCGCAGTTCTTGCGCAGAGTTGCAATCTGCTTGGCTGCAATTTCATCGACGATGTGGAGCCGGCCTTCCTTGGTGGTGGGCACGTTGTGGTCCACGGTGGCGATGGAGCGGTCAGGGCGGCGCACCTTGCGGCCTGCGAGACGCAGGCCTTCGAATGCCTGCGGGGAAGTGACCTCGTGGAGAAGTTGCAGGTCAATGTAGAGCAGTGTGGGCTCACCCTTGGGCTCGACGACAACGTGCTGCTCCCAGACTTTCTCAAATAGCGTTTTGGGTACGGAACTCATGAAACTCCCTGTGTAATTGATTGGCTTATGCATTCACGAGCAATGTCTTGACGGTTTCGCGGACCATGGCGCCCATTTCTTTTGTGGAGAGCACCTGGTAGCCCTCGGGGTTGTTGCGGGCGAGGTCTGGCGTGCGGTAGCCGTCTTCCAGCACTTTGCGCACGGCGGCGCGGATGGCATTGGATTCGGCTTCAAGCCTGGCAGTGAGGCGCAGGATCATGGCGCCGGTGAGGATGGCGCCGAGCGGATTGGCGAGGCCCTTGCCGGCGATGTCTGGCGCGGAGCCGTGGACGGGCTCGTAGAGGTCAACCTTGCCGCCGATGGTGGCCGAGGGCAGCATACCAAGCGATCCGGTGATGACGGCGGCTTCGTCAGAGAGAATGTCGCCGAAGAGGTTCTCGGTGACTACGACGTCGTAGTTGCGCGGCTGGTTCATGAGGTGCATGGCCATGGCGTCCACGTACTGGTGCTCGAGGGTGACGTCGGGAAATTCCGAGGCGACCTCAGTGACGGTGGCGCGCCAGAGCTGTGAGACTTCGAGGACATTGGCCTTGTCGACGCTGGTGAGCTTTTTGCGTCGGCCCTGCGCCAGCTTGAAGGCGACGCGCGCGACGCGCGCGACCTCATCCTTTGTGTAGCGCATGGTGTTCCATGCTTCGCCTGTGGTGCGATTCCACTCGCGGGGCTGGCCGAAGTAGAGGCCGCCGAGAAGCTCGCGGACAAACATGATGTCGGCTCCGTCGACGACTTCGGGCTTGAGCGGGCTGTTGACTGTGAGCTCCTTGAAAGCGAAGGCGGGGCGCAGGTTGGCGAAGCCGCCGAGGGCAGCGCGGAGCTGCAGGAGGCCGGCCTCAGGGCGCTTGTCCGGAGGAAGGGAATTGAATTCATTGCCGCCGACAGCGCCGAGGAGCACAGCGTCGCTGGCAAGAGCTCCATTGAGGGTGTCAGCGGGCAGCGGGGTGCCGTCCTGCACGATGGCGACGCCGCCGATGCGGCGCTCAGAAAAAGTGAATTCGTGGCCGCCAAGCTGGGCGACTTCACGCAAAACTGCGACTGCTTCGCCGGTGACCTCCGGGCCAATGCCATCGCCAGCTACAACGAGAATCTTTAACTTCATTCCTGCTCTCTCTTGGTGTGTGTATTTTTGGGTTGGGGTAAAACTCGCTAGCTGATTTCAGCAACAGGCTCGCCGCGGCGCTCGCGGATGGGATCCGGCAGAATGCTGACAAGATCCTGGTCGTAGATGTTCTTCTTGCGGTCGGCGAGCGCAACGAAGCGGTAGTAGGTCTGCTGCAGCTCTTCGCGGGAGAGCGTGTAGCCGAGCTGCTCCAAGCGGTGGCGCAGGGCGGCGCGGCCGGAGTGCTTGCCGAGCACGAGGTGCGTGCGCGAGACGCCGACAAGGGCAGGCGTCATGATTTCGTAGCAGAGAGGATTGGCCAGCATGCCGTGCTGGTGGATACCGGACTCGTGCGCGAAGGCATTGGCGCCGACGATGGCCTTGTTGGGCGAGGGCTTGAAGGTGATGATCTGGCCCAGGACCTGGCTGGTGGGATAGAGCTGGTCGAGCTTGATGCTGGACGTGACGGGGTAGCGGTCTGAGCGCACGTAGAGGGCTGCGGCAATTTCTTCAAGCGCGGCGTTGCCTGCACGCTCTCCGATGCCGTTGATGGTGCACTCGACCTGACGGGCTCCAGCCTGAATGGCTGCGAGGGAGTTGGCGACGGCGAGACCGAGGTCGTCGTGGCAGTGCGAGGAGAGGATGACGCCCTGTGCGTCAACCGCTGGGATGCGCTCACGGACCTCGCGGAACATCTGGCCGTATTCCTCGGGCGTGGTGTAGCCGACGGTGTCAGGCATATTGATAGTGGTGGCGCCGGCTTCAACGGCGACGCGGACCATGTCGACGAGAAAGTCGCGGTCAGAGCGCGTGGCGTCCTCGGGAGAGAATTCGACGTCATCGACGAGCGAGCGGGCGAGTCGGACGGATTCGGCAGTGAGGTCGAGCGCCTCCTGGCGGCCGATCTTGAGCTTGTATTCGAGGTGCAGGTCGCTGGAGGCGAGGAAGACGTGGATGCGGGCGCGCTCAGCGTGCTCTAGGGCACGGGCAGCCATTTCAATGTCTTCGGTCTTGGCGCGGGCGAGCGAGGCGATACGCGGCTTGCGTATGGCCTGGGTGATGGTGGCGATGGCTGCGAAGTCGCCCTCGGAGGCCATGGCGAAGCCGGCCTCGACGATGTCCACGCCAAGATCTTCAAGGGCATGGGCCATGGTGAGCTTTTCCTGGGTGGTCATACTGCAGCCGGGGGATTGCTCGCCGTCGCGGAGTGTGGTGTCAAAGAAGACTACGTGATTTGAAGTCATGTAACCGCCTGCCAGGGGAAACCTTAGCGAACATAACTATTTTCTCGCATGGGGGCTGTATAACGCAAAGTTATATTTTTTTGGAAGTCGATTAATATTACTTATGATGAGGGTGAGAGAGGAGGGAGGAAAATGATGGATCTGAACCAGCTTGAGACGTTTCTTGCGGTGGCGGAGGAGCGGGGCTTTTCGCGGGCGGCGCAGCGGCTGCACAGGACGCAGCCGGCCATTAGTCAGGTGATTCGCAAGCTGGAGTCGTCGGTGGGAGAGACGTTGTTTGATCGTGCGGCGCGTGATGGGTCGCTGACGGCGGCTGGGGAACTGTTGCGCGACTACGCCTTGCGGCTGCTGGCGCTGCGGCGGGAGGCAGCGAGCGCGCTGGACGAGTTGAAGAGCCTGGAGCGTGGACGGCTACAACTGGCGGCGAATGAGTACACGTGTCTGTATCTGCTGCCGGCGATTGATGCGTTTCGGCTGGAGTTTCCGCACATCAACGTAACGGTGAATCGGATGCTCGCGAGCCGGATTGCGGAGGGGCTGAACCTGCGGACGTTTGAGATTGGCGTGGTGTCGTATCGACCGGATCCAACGCAGTTCCGGACGATTGCGGTGTATGGAGACAGCCTGGCGTTTGTGGTGAGTCCGGGGCATGCGCTGGCCGGGGCGGGGCGGGTGTCGATTAACGAACTGGGGCAGGAGAATTTTATTGCGCACAATGTGGCCTCGCCGCTACGGCGGAGAGTGATTGAAGCGTTTCAGCGCTATCGAACTCCGCTGAATATGGCGATTGAGCTGCCGACGATTGAAGCCATCAAGCGGTTTGTAGCGATGGGCGGTGGCGTGGCGCTGGTTCCTCACCTGGCAGTGGCGCAGGAACTGGAAAAGGGCGAGCTGGTACGAGTGACGGTGGATGAGCTGGAGATGAAGCGCGTGCTGCGGCTGGTGCACCGGCGGCAGGCGACTTTGTCGTATGCGGCGCGGGCGTTTTTGCGCACAGTGCGTTCACTGGCGCGGAATCAGGGGCCGCCATTTTACTATCACGTGGAGCGGGCGGCCTGAGAGCTGTGCGAGGTGCGTTCTTGTGCATGATTTTGCATGGTTCGGATGGCTGCGCCCGCCTATTTGCCGAGGGTTGCGTCCATAGCATAAGGTCATTCCACAGTGGTGCTTCCACGCGGACCCGCCCCGGCCATTTACAATGCTGAGAGCGGGGCCCCGGCACGAACCGGCGCACCGGAATCGCCAAGCTGGTTGCCAGCCGGACGGTTGTGCAGTCGAGAGGTTCTACACCGAATGAAGAAGATTGCCCTTATTGCATTCCTGCTGGCCGTGTGTGTGGCTGCAGGTCGCGCTCAGGAGAGCAGGCAGGACATCAGCCTAAGTGGAACGGTCCTTATTGAACCGTTTATGGCATCATCCACAAACGTACAAGTGGCCGCGCAGCGCGGCTTTGGAGCCATGGCCAGCTACAGGTTCATGCTGACGCCTTCGAGTGCCCTGGAGGCCAACTATGGCGTTACATACGAGAACCAGATTCACTACACGGTGAGCAATACGAACAGCTACCTGGTGAACACGCGCACGCAGGAGATCTCATTCGCGTATGTGCGGAGTTTTATCTACAAGAAGTTCAACCCGTTTGTGGAGGCAGGACCGGCGGTATTGATCTTCCTGCCGATCCGCAACTCCACGACCACGTCACTGGATGTGAAGCAGCAGACGGGCGTGGGCGGAATGTATGGCGCGGGCATCGCCTACGAAATCAGCCCAAGCTTTGACATTCGCGCGGAGTATCGCGGGATTGTGACGAAGGTTCCGACGTTTGGTTATACCCAGCTAGAAACCAAGCGGTGGTACAACATCTTCTGGCCGGCGGTCGGCGTGGCATACCACTTCTAGTCAGATCGAAGCAGTGAAGAAGAACAGAGAAAAGGGGACGGCCTGATGGCTGTCCCCTTTGATTTTTTGTGGAAATGATGCGGGTGGACCGGAGCGGGTCAGGATTCGGCGGCACGAGCTTCGCGGTAGCGGCCCAACTCCTTGACCATGGCGCAGTGGGGGGTTAGGACTGCGATGGCGCGGTCTCCTTCATCGCTTGAGCGTATCTGGCAATCGACGTAGAAGATATATTCCCAAGGCTTGCCGTGGACGGGGCGCGACTCAATTTTGGTGAGGTTGGTACCAAGGGCGGAGAGCGCAGCGAGTGCGGCGACGAGGGAGCCGGGGCGGTTTTCCAGCGAGAAGGCGAGACTAATCTTGTTGGCGCCGGGGTCGGTGACGGCTTCAGCAGAGCGACGGACCTGGAAGAAGCGGGTGTAGTTCTCGGGGTTGTCCTCGATACCTGCCTCAAGGATGTGTGCGCCGTAGACGCGGGCGGCAGCCTCGCTGGCGATGGCGGCGGCTTGGCGGTCGCCTTGTTCCATGATCTGCTTGACGCTGCCGGCGGTGTCGTAGAAAGCAAGAGCCTTCATGGCAGGGTGGGCGGCAAGGAAGCGGCGGCATTGCGCGAGGGCGACGGGATGGGAGTAGACGCGCTCGATGTCGGCGATGGTGACGCCCGGGACAGCAATGAGGTTGTGGCGAATGCGAAGCTCGGTTTCGCGCTCGACGCGGACATCGTGGGCAAGCAGCAGGTCGTAGTGCTCAGAGACGGAGCCGGCGAGACTGTTCTCGATAGGAATGACGGCGACGTCGACGTGGCCGCTGGTGAGGGCGGCGAAGACATCGGCGGAGAGCGAGAAGGGAACGATGATGGCGCCGGGGTTGAGCTTGGTGGCAGCCTCGTGACTGAAGGATCCGGGTTCGCCCTGAATTGCAACTCTCATGCCGAGGCTGGTTCTCCTGTGGTCGGATGACGTGGTTGTGCCGCGTTTGGGGAGTGGGGTCAATGGCACGATAGCACAGTTTTGAGTGGGGCAGGGCTCAGCGGCGCAGCCATAGGTCAGTTGCGACAAAGGCGAGAAAGACCATGGCAATGACGCCGTTCATGGTAAAAAAAGCCGCGTTGAGGCGGCGAAGGTCGCGGGGCGAGACGATGGCGTGCTCATAAGCCAGCAAGAGGCCGACGGCAGCGACGCCGAGCCAGCCGGCGAGGCCGAAGGAAAAGAGAGATCCGAACCATGCGAGGAGCGCAAGCATTGCGAGGTGCATGAGGCGCGCGGCCCAGAAAGCTGCGGGGATACCGATTGCCTTGGGCAGGCTGTGCAAGGCGACGGTGCGGTCGTGGTCGTAGTCCTGGCATGCGTAGAGGACATCGAAGCCGCCGACCCAGAGGGTGACGGCTGCGGTGAGCACGACGATGCGTGGGTCAAGGCTGCCGCAGACGGCGATCCAGGCTGCTGAAGGCGCGAGGCCTAGCGCAAGGCCGAGGACGAGATGCGACCAGCGGGTGAGGCGCTTCATATAGCTGTAGCCGAGCAGGACAATGAGGACAATAGGAGAGAGATAGAGCGTGAGGCGATTGAGCTGAGCGGCGGCGAGGACGAACGCCAAGGCCATGAGCAGAGTGAAGCCGAGTACGAACTGGCGCGAGAGAAGGCCTGCAGGGATGGCGCGGGCCCTAGTGCGGGGATTGGCTGCGTCGAGGTCGGCGTCAGCCCAGCGATTGAAGGCCATGGCGCTGGAACGGGCGGTGACCATGGCAACGATGATCCAGCCGAGTGTCCGCCATGCGGGCAGGCCATGAGCGGCAAGGATGGTGGCGGTGAGGGCAAACGGGAGCGCGAAGATCGAGTGCTCCCACTTGATCATCTCCAGCGTAGTGCGTGTCTTAGCCAACATTCCCATCAAGCCTGCTCCATGTACCAGTGTAATGGAGGGGCGAGGGCGGATAGGGAAGTTGGACTATGCGTCGGGCTCGGCGTCCTGGGGGCTGGCGGCGAGGGGAAGGATGGTGTCGACCTTTGTGAGCCTGAAAAGACCGAGGATGCGATCGTTGGCGCCGGCGACGACCATGCGGCGGCCCTTGGTCTGGCAATGGACATAGTGATTCATCACGAGGCCCATGCCGGCTGAGTCCATGTAGGGAACGCCGGAGATGTCGAAGATGGTGAGGGGCTGCGGCGGATTGCGGCGCAGTTCGTGCTGCAACTCAAAGATGTTGCGGAGGATGAGCGGCCCAGTGAGGCTGTAGACGCAGGTCTGCTCGGACTTGCCGGGACGACGGTCGATGGTCAGCGGAGTTTCGTGGAGCATAGCGAGTCAAGTGTAGGGATTGGGAAGCCGTGCATGATTACAGTCGTGTAAATGTGTCGGGGAGTCAAGGCAAAAATGCCGGGGGGAATGCAATGCAGCGGTATCAGGGCCCAGCCACACAGGTATTGCTTTAGCGGTAACGGCGCGTGGCCTTAATGACCATGGAGAAGACGCCTGACTCATCGTGAGCCACGAGCAGGGAGACGTGGCGGTTGATGGCAACTTCAACCTGCAGGAGCTGCTGCGCGGTGGTGTCTACATCCGTTGCATAAGTCAGGATGACGTTGCGGCCGAGCTGCTCTTCGACGGTGATGCGGGTGGTGGAGTTTCCGAGGACGCCGAGGTAGTTGGGATCGACCTTGACGGAGCCCGCACCAAAGATTTTTTGCACACGGCTGCTGACGGTGGCGTTGAGCGCGCCGCCTAGGAGAGCGTCGGTGGCAGGGTTGCCGCTGGCCTGCTCCTGCTGCTGCGTGTAGAGACGCTCCTGATCCTGAGTGCGGCCGAGGGTGAGGAGGGCGACGATGTCACCGGGAGGGAGCGGCGGATCGCTGCGATAGCTGACGGAGAGGTTGCTGGGCGGGCCGTGGAGGCCGAGGGTGATGTCGTAGTCCTGCACGCGGGCGGTTGCATTGAGGTCGATGACGGGTTGAATGCGGACTGGGTTGGTGAAGGCGATGTCGCCACGCTGTAAGTCGTAGCGGGTGCCCGCAATATTGGCACTGCCTTCGGTGACGGAGATGCGGCCAAGGACGGAGGGCGATGCGAGTGTACCGCGGACCTGGAGGTCCACATTGCCGGCAAGCTTGGCGTAGGCGTTCTGGAAGTTGAGCTGCGGCGAGGAGAGGATGTGGAAGTCGAGCCGCACGTGATTGGAAGGAGCATCCGGCGAGGCAATGGGCTGGATCTTTGTGGCCTGCGCGGCGAGTGCGGCGATATCGAGGTCCGGGCTGACGGAGAAGCGCGTAATCATCGCGTTGCCGCTGAGCAGAAGACTATTTCTTGTTCCTTGCAAATGAAGTGTGGCATCGGCCAATGAGCTGACGCCTTGGGGGTAGCGGATGCGGATGCCCTTGCCGGTGGCAGTGAGGTCGGCAAAGATGCCTTGCTGGTAGGCGAGATATCCGGCAACGCTGAGCTGCCCGCCGCCGGTGGTGGCGGTGAGGGAGCGGACTTCAAGGCGGTTTTGATTAAAGACCAAAGTGCCGTGGAGCTGGCTGAGGCTATTGGGCAGGTCTTCGAGGGCGAGCGATGCGTTCTGGAAATCGATGCGTCCAGTGAGGCCTGGGTTTTGCAGGGTGCCGTGGGCGCGGACTTCGAAGGTGGTGATGCCGGTGGCAGTGAGGTCGGGATCGAGTGTCTCAATGAGCTTTAGATTGATGGAACCGCTGGCTGCGAGGTCAAGCTGGCGGTGGGCAGCAAAGTCGATGGTGCCTTGCGCGTGCAGGTCGGTTTCCTCACCGACGACGTGGAGGGGATCCAGACTGATGCGCTTGTCAGCGAGCGCGGCATGAACAGGGCCTTCGCTTTGCAGGTGGACACCGGCAACAGTCATAGCGAGCTGCTGGATGCGGGCATCGCCACGCAACTGGCGAGGATGCGCGAGGGGCCCTTCGATGGTGACAGTACCGGCGAGCGAGGACTTGCCGGTGAGGCCTGGAACCTGTGCCATGCGTAGCGGCGCGCCAACGTCAAACTGAGAAAAGTGGAGAGTAGCCTGTGTTTCGTAGCCGACATCCAGGGAGGTTTTACCGTGCGCGGAGAGCTCGGCGGTTTCAAAGTGGCTGGTGAGGTCGTAGACCAACGAGCGATGAATAGTGTGAGCGTTGAGGATTACGTTGCCGAATTGTTCACCGCGAACTGAGACGTTGGTGAGGGTGCCACGGCCCTGTATCTGCGGGTCACTGAGGGTGCCCTTGCCGGTGACATTAAGGCTGAGCTTGCCCGTGACGCCGAGATTTGCCTGACGAATATGGCTGAGGGGGGAGATGTCGATGGACGCGCATTGAGCCTCGAACTGGAACTGGCGATCGCTGGTGTTGTATGAGCCGGAGGCAGTGAGTTTGCCGGCCTGTTCATTGAGAGTGACGGATGAGAGCTGAATGACTGGCCCTGTGATTTTGCCCTGTGCACGGATCCGGGAGACAGATTCGCTATAAATAGTGGCTTTGTCGAGCTGTACCCAGCCGGATCCATCAAGAGATTGCAGGGGACCATCGGCTTGGAATTGTGTGCTGAGCTGGCCGGATACGGGGAGCTTCTGTCCCAGGAGTGAGAGCAGCTCGTCCGTGCTGACTTGGGAGGCGCTTATGTGGGCGTGGAGAACGGAGTCGGCGTCGTAGGCGAGGCTGGCGGATTTGGCGGCAGGTTTGGCGGCAGTGAGCGTGCCCTGCAGGGCAATAGATGCAGGACCGTGGCGCAACTCGGCACGCTCGATGGAGATCTGCGGTGTGGAAAAGCTGCCGGTGGCTTCAAGGGCGTCCCAGTGAACACGCTGGGGGTTGTCGGGGGCCTCTCCTGCCTTGGGGGGCATCTCCAGGGTGAGGTCGTTGGCATGGAGGGAGCCGGCAATGTGCGGGTCTACGAGCGATCCGGTCCAGGTGCCGTCCAAATCTGCTTCGCCGCCGATAGTGACAGGGAGAGCAGCCGCACCCGAGAGTTTGTGGCGCCTGAGTCCGAGATCGCGCAGGACGGTGTCGAAATCCCGCAGATTGCGGGAGCGGAACGAGACGTTGATGGATGTGGAACTGGTGAGAGGATAGGCGCCGATGTGGCCGTGAGCCTCAAGGTGGCTTGCGGGCAGGGTGACGTTGAGCTGGCGCAGATCAACGGCGCCGTTGCGCTGTGTGTAGATGCCGTCTATTACGCCAGTGACGGGGACCTCACCTGCCAGCGGATGCGTCGCCGGGCTTACGTCGAGGTGAGCGCCGACAGCGAGAGTCTTATTGTCACCTTTGACCCATGTAGCCGTGGCGGGACCATTCAGCAGCGCACCAAGGCCGAGCCGCTGGAAGGGCGGCTGGCTGACGATGTCGAGGACAGCATCGAGCGGGACATCGTGCAACTGGGCAGAGACCTTGCCGTCAACGGGAATGGTGATGACATCAGCAGGCTTGGCCGGATGTGGCTGGGGAGTTGGCTGCCTGCGCATGCGCTTGCCGCGCAGGATGGGCATGGGCGGTGCTTCCTCGATCGTGGTAGCGCCGGGGACGGGAGGCAACCAGTGGTTGAGTGCGACGGTGCCTTCGAGCTGACCGCCTTGTTGTAAGCGAGCAACTATCGAGGAGATGAACAACTGTTCCGGATCGGCGTGTACCCGTGCATCGAGACCCACTCCATGGGCTGTAACGCCTGAGCCGACGTAGGCAGCCTTATCGGCGTGGACGGTGCCGTCAATGCGGAATTGGCCGTCCTCACCCTGCGCGGTGAGATCGAGATGAGCCAGGCCCTCAGGCGTGTCTGTGTAGCCGGTGATGGGCTCAAGGAGGCGCATGTCGAGGTCGCCTTGTAGGGTGCCCTGCCAGCGGGGGCGATGAAAGTCAGAGAGCGAGCCTGCGATGATGAGGCTGTGCGTGCCCTCATCCTTGCTGCGGGCGGTGAGGCGTAGCTCCCGCAAATAGGCATCAGTGCGGGTGAGGTCGAGTGTGGCCTGCATGAAACCGCTGACAGGCAGCTCTATGGCGTGAAGCGCTGAGCCGCGCGTGAGGTCGATGTCGCGGGCGCCGAGTTCGATGCGGTAGTACTCGGGATTCTTTCCGGCTGGCCACACGGAGGACGAAGTTCCATTGACCGGAGCGAGTGTTGCGGGTGGAACGTAGACGACGCGGACGGCCACGTGGGTTGCGGTGAAGTCGAGGGGCAGGAAGCGGTGCTGGTAGTCGAACGTGGCAGCGCGATTTTCATAGTCCAGAATGCCCTGCCGGATGTCGACTTGGCCTGCCTTGAGGTCAAAGAGTGTGTCGAGGACAGGCTTTGCGGTTCTGGCGGTGCTGCGTGGGCGGGGCTGATTCGTTGACCCATCGGGATAAACGATCAGGTGTAGTGCGGGCTGCTCGACCTCGAGAGTGCGCAGCAGGATGCGTGGGCTGAGGAAGCCGAGGATGCTGAGCTGGACACTCATGTGGCCTACACGGGCGTACGGGGCCTCGCCGGGCTTTTCAAGGCCGTGAATCACGAGACCATCGACGTCGGCCTGGAGGCGAAAGGGCTTCCAGCGGAAGGATGCAATCTCCACACGGCCGCCTGAAGAGGACTCGATGCGCGTGATCAGTTCCTTGCGGACGAGGTTCTCGCAACTACTGGACCTGACCCAGAGGACAAGGCTTGCGACAGCCGCGAGGAAGAGCAGGGCGAAGCCTGCACCAGTCCAGAGCGTGAGAAGCCTGCGGCGTCGACGAGGCGAGGTGGGTGGCTCAGGCGGGATGGCCGTGATGGAGATGGAATCGGTCATTGTGCACCCGCTGGTGTTGGGGCCGGAGCCGCGTCGGTTTCCAGCGATGGGTCAAGGACTTCGACATCGCCCTCCTTGCGGAGATTGTCGAGCCAGTCACTGAAGAGGATGTTTACGTGCTGCTGCAGCAGAATCTCCCGAATGCGCGGCTCTACCTGCTCCAGCGGCGGAATGGCCTGGTCTTTGGGATACTGGGGCAAAAGTGTGTCTTTGTAATAGGTGTCAATTTCGCTGCGAGGGATGCTGATGGCCGGGCGAAAACGCAGCTCGATGAAGTGGAGGATGGCGAGGCGATTCCGCAGGTACTTCTCAACCCTTTGCTGGGTAAGGCCGTGGCTGGCAAGGAAGTCTTTCCATCCGGCGTCTGTCGCGCAGTTGGCGAGGATGCAGGCCGGCAACTCGTTGCGGATGGTGGCGATGCGTGCGGTGACCTGCTCGTCGGTGGGCTGGGATGCCTGGGAATCCTGCTCGCGCATCTGTTGCTGAATCAATGTGCGGCTGATGATCCGCTGCAGAGCGTCCTGTGGCGTTTCCTTGGCGCGAGCGGCGGCGCGCTGTTCGAGAATGGAGAGGCGCATCTCGTCATCTACGTCGCTGCTGAGGATAGCCTGATTGTTGACAACGGCGACGACTCGGTCGAGCACGATGGGGGAGGACGATTGCGGAGTCGTCTGGGCGTATGCGGCAATGGGCCACAAAACGCATGCGGCGAGCATGAGCCGGATGCGGCGATGCAGATGCTGCGTCCGAATTGGGGTTCGCGAGCGCATCAGAAGGTCTGCCCCAGGCTGAAGAAGAAGTGGAAGTGATCGGCTTCTCCCACATGCGGGTTCGACGTAGGGTCTGAGAGACCGTAGTCGATGTTGACAGGGTAGATAGGCGGATTCAAGGTGTAGCTGAAATCCAGCCGGATCGGCCCCACGGGCGTATGGTAGCGCATGCCGAGGCCTGCGGCATGCGCGAAATAATTAAAGCTGCACTCGCCGAATTGGCCTGTGGAAGTGACTGGGCCGTTGGGCGGCTGGCCGAGGATCTTGCACTTGTCGCGATCGGGCTGGGTGACGCGGAGGGCGCTGGCCCAGGCGTCGCCAGCATTAGTGAAGACGTTGCCCATGTCGTGGAACAGGACAAAGCTGACGGAGTTGCCGACCCAGGGAAGGGTGGGCGGAGGCAGACGCAACTCCGTGGCGTTGACCAACGCGCCGGCGCCACCAACGGGAAAGCCCGTATAGGGGTCTCGCGGTCCAGCTGCGTTGATGGAGAACGCGCGCAGCGAGATGGGTCCACCGGCGTACATGCGCTCAGGTAGTGGGATGAGCATGTCGGAGCCATTGCCGTAAGCTCGCTCCTGGCCGTAGCGCGTGTTGCGGGCCACTACGAAGCGATTCTTGTCAAAGCTGTAGAAGCTGGAGTTCGAGACGTCGATGCGGTCGAACTGTGCCTCCGAGCCGAAGGCATGGTTGGAGAGGAACTCCTGAAAGCTCGAGTAGGTTCCACGATGCGCATCGAGGGGAGCGTCGCGCGTGTCGCGAATCCAGGTGATGCCGGGACCAGCGACACGCACGGCGGCAGAGAGGGCATCAATCTCAGAGGGGCCAACCTGCAAGCTGCTGGCGGCCACCTTGACGCGGCGGAAGTCAACCGCATAGACGAAAGTATTGGCCTTGGAGAGCAGGGCGCCGGGTGTCTCGAATTTCTGTGTCCAGTGCATGCCGGCTTCGAGCCTGGAGGCAACGTACGTCGTCACGTCCTGGCTGTTGGCGTAGCCGCCGGTAAACGTCAGGCCGATGTTGCGGTTGCCACGGACATGAGGATTCTGGAACAGCAGGTTGATCTCCTGCTCGAGGAGGCCGTAGGTGGTTTGCACTGAGGCCGACTGTTCCTTGCCGAAGAGGTTGTTGCGGGTGACGTTGAAGAGCACGCGGGGGCTGATGCCGGTTTTGCCATTGGGCGAACAGGGAATACCGCTGGCGATGTAACCGGCGCAGTTGTTTTGCGGGGTGCCGGTTTGAGACTCGAATCCGAGACCATAGGTGAGCGCCCAGCGACGCGCCTCTATAGCGTGTACGAGGATTGTTTTGTACGTTTCGTTTCCCAGGGGATTGACGACGGCGGTATTGACCTCGTTGAAGAGGGCCAGGTCGTAAAAGTTTCGTTGCATCTCCGCAAGGGCAGACTGGTCGAGCGGATCGCCCGGATGCAGAGTGATGGCGCGGGCGACGGTATCCCGGCGCGTGAAGTGGAGGCCAGTGATGAGCACCTTGCGCACGAAGATCTGCTTGCCTTCGGTGATGTGGAAGGCGACATCCATCCTGCTGGGATCGGCCTGCTCGGCTTGCTGTGTAACGGTAACCTGCACTTGATCGAAGCCGCGGCTGAGGTAGCTGGTCATGATGCCGTCGCGGTCGCCGGCGAGGTTTTGTGGGGAGAAGAGCTGGCCGGGCGCTGTGTTCATCAGGGGTTGCAGCGCGGACGTGGGAACGTGCTCGTTGCCCTCGATCTGCACAGAGCCGACACGCTGCTGCGGGCCCTCGTCGATGTTGTAGACAACGGCGAGTCCCGCGGGCTTTTTCGACTTGCGGGTTTTGTCCGTCTCCACAAGGCGGGTGGCTGGAGTGATCTTTACCTGCGAAAAACCGTTGTTCTGATACACGGCGGTGAGCGCGTCGATGTCTGCATTGACCAGGGCCAGGCTGTACAGGCCCTGACGGTCCAATACGTCTGCCGCGTGGACACTGAGCAGATCGCGGAGGGTCGCTGAGTCGAAGTAATGATTGCCGGCAACGTCCACACGCACAACGCGGCGCCGGGGGCCTAGCGTTACGGTGTAGACGATGAGGACATCCTTATTCGCCTCAGTATGGCGGTTGTGTTCAACCTTGACGTCAAAGAATCCCTCACGCTGGAAGTAGTCCCGGATGCGGTGGCTTCCCTCGTTGAGGAGGTCCTCGTCGACGGTGCCTTCTTCATAGACGGGGACGAGGTGCTTGAGACGCTCCCCGCTAATTTTGGCGCCTTCTACGTTCACTTTGACGACGGGCCCCTGATTGGCGGAAAAGCGGAAGTGCGTCTGGCCCTTTTCCGGCAGGTAAGTCTCAGACTCAAGCTTGATTTCGGCTTCGAGCCGGTCATGCTTCTGGTAGTGCTTGAGGACGCCGGCAAGGGCACGGTTGGCGGTGTCATGGTCAACCGATGAGCCTTCGCGGAGATGGGCGCGGCGGCGGAAGTCGTCAATGCTCATGCCCGAATCGCCGGTGACCTCGACACCGTCGATGCGGGCGCGAGAGCCGGAGACGACCTGAAAATGGATGTCAACCAACTGCTCCTCAGGGTGCGGATTGAGCGTAGGCTCGATGACGGGCTTGTGATAGCCGTTATCGGCGAGGGTTTGGCGCATGTCGGCCAAGGCCTGGCTGAGTCTGGCCTTGCTGAACCGCGTGCCGAAGGTGAGGCGGCTGGAGTACTCCAACTGCGTGTTGAGGGTTGCCCCCTTTGCGCCGTCTACGCTCACGACGCCGACGAACATGCGCGGAACACCCTTGAAGGTGAGGGCGATGCCGTCACCTTCATGCGCTCCCTCTACCTCTATGTTGTCGTAGAGGCCGGTGGCGTATAGCTTGCGCAGACTTTCGGCGAGTGCCTGCTGGGTAAGAGCGGAGCCGACCGAAATGGGTAAACGTTCTGGCAGAGGTGCAAGGCGCTCTGAAGAGACGCCACTGAACGTGATGCTGCGGACGGGGAGGCTATTCCACTGAAAGACGCGATTTGAGGGGTCGTCCAGGCTGAGCGGTAGTGTGGAGGCCACCGGGGCGGCTGCAGTGCCCGTATGCAGCGTGATGCTGGCGGAAGAAGGAGTTTCTGACGAGGCGGCGGGACCGACCATGAAGACAAGGATGCCAGCCAGCAGGATGCTGATTCTGCGCCGCATGCTCCATTGCCCTGCCGGCCTTGCCTTCAAACCCAATCTCCCTGACAAACAGAACGAATTGTTCCGCACCTGGCAGACCCCGCGCCGGAGCAGAGTGCGCCAAGGCGCAGCTCAGATTTCTGCTTGCCCAAGCCCTGCCCTTTATACTAACGAGGAACGAAGCTCGACGCAGCAATCCCCGGCCTTAAGAGCGGCCATTCCCCAGAAAAGGAAGAGCATGCCTCGATCCAGTACTCCGAAGCGAGCAGAGGAGACTCCCATAAGCGGTGGCGCGCCTGAAGTCGACAACGGCGTCGCTATCCCTCTGGCCACGGTATCGTTCCCGCCGACGCCCACGCAACCGGTGGAAGATGATGTGTTGGCGCGCGCGCAGGCGGGAGACCATCAGGCCTTTGCGGAACTCTATGCGCGGCACAAGAGGCGGATTTATTCGCTCTGCCTGCGCATGGTGAACAATGTTGCCGAGGCAGAAGACCTGACACAGGAGGCTTTCCTGCAACTGCACCGCAAGATTGCAACCTTCCGGGGAGACTCGGCATTCTCCACCTGGCTTCACCGGCTGGCAGTGAATGTGGTGCTGATGCACCTGCGTAAGAAGGGGCTGGCACTGACCTCGCTGGACGAAGCGATGGAGCCGACGCACGATGAGGGGCCTGGGCGGAGTTTTGGAACGCCGGACCTGATGTTGTCGGGTTCGATTGACCGGCTGGCGCTGGAAAGAGCAGTGGCGGATTTGCCGGCGGGTTACCGGCTGATCTTTGTGCTCCATGACATTGAGGGTTATGAGCACAATGAAATTGCAGCCATGTTGGACTGCTCGATCGGGAATAGCAAATCGCAATTGCATAAGGCGCGGCTCAAATTGCGCGACGCGCTGCGCACATCTCAACGCCGGGAGGGGCAGGGATGACTGAGGAGGCCAAGAAGATGAGCTGCGAGGAGTTCCAGGCGCAACTTGCGGATTTGATTGGTTCAGGTGTGGACGTTTCAAACCATCCGCACCTGAAGTCGTGCCCAACGTGCAGAGCGCTGCTGGCAGATCTGGAAACAATTGCCGAGGCGGCGCGTCAATTGTTGCCAATTGAAGAGCAACCCAAGGAAGATCTTTGGGACAGAATTGAGTCGGCCATACGGGAAGAAGAGGAAGAAGGCCCAGATGCAACGAAGTAGTGTCAATTGAAGAGATTCAAGCAAAAAGTGAGGCCGGTGCATGAAGCGCCGGCCTCAGCTTTTTTGCACCAAAATCGTGGTGCGGAGCAGACGAAAAGCGTACGAGGAAGTAGCACCCTTGGAAGGGTCTTGGGCCCAATCTGCCAGGTGTGCCGCTGAACCGGGTGGTCAGGCTGTGCGTAGTTTTGCCCTATGTGGGATACACGCCGGATGGAGATGCGTCTATACTGCGATGAAACTTTTCAGAAGCTGCATTGTCTAATGAAGAAAACCTGATAAGGGGACACTCAATGCCAAACCCTCCCTCCATTTTGCCGCCCGTTAGCCAGCCGGAAGGAAAGCCGGTGGGACCGCGCCGGGTGCCTATACTCCCGGTGCGGGATACGGTGCTTTTCCCACATTCTGTTCTTCCGCTTACAGTTGGACGCGAAAGTTCCATTCAACTGATCGAGTCGTTGGGGGATGATCGCTCGATTGTGGTGACGGCACAGCGGGATCCGCGTTTGGATGTGCCGAAGCCTGAAGACATGCATGAGGTGGGCACGTTGGCCACGGTCCACAAGGTTGTGCGGATGCCGAACCAGAGCCGTTTTGTGTTCACGGAGGGTTTGGAGCGAGTGCGGCTTCTGCGGTATGTACAGAGCGAACCGTTCATGGTGGCCGAAGTGGAGGTGCTGGAGGAGACGGAGCCGGAGTCCTCGGCCAGCCTGGAAGCGCTGATGCGCAATGTGGTGGAGCAGTTCTCGCAAATCGTCGCAGAGTCGCCGACCCTGTCGGACGAACTCCGCACGGTTGCCGTGAACATTGAAGATCCGGCGCGGCTGGTGGACTTTGTGGGCTCATCACTGCCGTTCCTGACCACGGCGGACAAGCAGGCGCTGCTGGAGGCGCCGGCGGTGATGACGCGGCTGGAACTGCTGAACAAGCATCTGGCCAAGGAGTTGGAGGTACAGCAGCTTCGCACGAAGATCCAGAGCGAGGTGCAGGACCAGGTCCAGCAGACGCAGCGTGATTACTATCTGCGCGAGCAGTTGAAGGCCATCCAGAAGGAACTGGGCGAGCAGGATGAGACGCAGCGCGAAGTGGAGGACCTGCGGCAGAAGATTGAAGCAGCCGGCATGCCGGAAGAGGTGAAGAAGGAAGCTCTGAAGGAGCTGAGCCGGTTGTCGCATATGTCGCCGATGGCAGCGGATTACTCGCTGACGCGGAACTATATCGAGTGGCTGGCGGTGCTGCCCTGGAACAAAAGCACCGGCACGAGCGTGGACATCGCGAAGGCTCGGGAGATCCTGGACGAGGACCACTATGGTCTGAAGAAGGTGAAGGACCGGATTCTGGACTACCTGAGCGTGCTGGAGCTGAAGCCGGACATGAAAGGGCCGATCCTGTGCTTTGTGGGGCCTCCGGGCGTGGGCAAGACGAGCCTGGGCAAGTCGATTGCGCGGGCGCTGGGGCGGAAGTTCCAACGCATCTCGCTGGGTGGCATGCATGATGAGGCGGAGATTCGCGGGCACCGGCGCACGTATATTGGCGCGCTGCCGGGGCAGATAATTCAGTGCATCCGTAGGGCAGAGACGAATGACCCGGTGATCATGCTGGACGAGGTGGACAAGCTGGGGCGCGACTTCCGAGGCGATCCGGCTTCAGCACTGCTGGAGACGCTGGACCCGGCACAGAACAACACGTTCCGCGACAACTATCTGGATGTGCCGTTTGATCTGTCGAAGGTGTTGTTCATTACCACCGCCAACATGCTGGACCCGGTGCCGCCGCCGCTTCTGGACCGCATGGAGATTATCCCGCTGCAGGGGTACAGCGAGGAGGAGAAGGTGCACATTGCCTTCCGCTACCTGATCCCGCGGCAGATCAAGGAAAACGGGATTACGGAGGAGCAGATTGAGTTTCCCGAGGACTCCGTGCGGTATATTGTGCGGCACTACACGCGCGAGGCGGGCGTGCGCAAGCTGGAGCAGATGGTGGGCACGATCTGCAGGAAGAAGGCACGAAGCGTCGTGGAGGGCAAGACGGAAAAGCTGCTGGTGACGCGCGAAACGCTGAAGGAGTTCCTGGGCGGTATTACGGTGCGGGTGGAGACGGAGGTGGCCGAGCGGGTGAAGCGGCCGGGTGTGGCTGTGGGGCTGGCGTGGACGCCGGCTGGCGGCGACATTCTCTTCATCGAAGCCAACAAGATGAAGGGCAAGGGCAGCTTTATGATGACTGGACAGATTGGCGAGGTGATGCAGGAGTCGATGCAGGCCGCGCTGACCTGGGTGCGGTCGAATGCAGCGCTGCTGGGCCTGACAGACGACTTCAACAAGGAAATGGACCTGCACATCCACGTGCCGGCCGGGGCGATTCCCAAGGATGGCCCCTCAGCGGGAGTGACGATCGCGACGGTGCTGGCGTCGTTGCTGACCGACCAGCCAGTGCTCCCACTGACGGCGATGACAGGCGAGATTACGCTGAGCGGGAATGTGTTGCCGGTAGGCGGTATCAAGGAGAAGTTTCTGGCAGCGCGGCGGGCAGGGGTAAAGACAATCATCCTGCCCAAGGACAACCGACAGGATGTGGAAGAGGACATTCCGGTGGAGATGCTGGAGGGAGTGGAGATCCACTATGCCGACCGCATCGAGGACGTGTTGGCCGTGGTGCTGCCGGGGCTCAAGATAAAGCCAGGAGAGGCGGAAAAGCAGGCGGAACAGCCAGCGCCGCCAGCCTCACAACCGGCAGTCGCGGAGGAGCCGGCCACCACTGCCGCATAAGACTAGGCATCCCACACACCTGAAAGACAGAATTCGATGAAGAGCCGCCTGCCGCGTCAAAACGAGGGCAGGCGGTATTCTTTGTTTATGGTACAGGTACGTGTGTTCGCCTATGGTGTGCTGAAGGATTCGCTGGGCGCAGAGGCCGTTCCGATCGAGATGAAAGACGGCGCGACGGTCGCGGATTTGCTGGCGCAACTGGGCGTAAGCCATCCAGGGCTGATGCTGCGCGGAATTGCAGTGAGCGTGAATGCAGAGTATGCCACGGCGACACATGTGCTGTGTACGGGCGATGAGGTGGGATTGTTGCCGCCGGTTTCGGGTGGAGCGCCGGAGGTAGAGCCGCTGTTTACGACGCTGACGCGGGAGCGCATTGACGCGGAAAAGCTTGTGGCTGCGGCAAAAGACGGCGCTGACGGCGCCGTGGTGGTGTTTGACGGGATCGTGCGCAACAACACACGCGGGCGGCAGACGCTGCACCTGGACTACGAAGCCTACGAAGAGATGGCTGCGAAGCAGATGGCCGAACTGGCGCGAGAGGCGCGCGCGAAGTTTGGCGTGCGGCAGGTGACGATTGTGCATCGGCTGGGACGGCTGGTGGTGGGCGAAACAAGTGTTCTGATCGTGGTGGCGTCGGCACATCGCGGCCAGGCGTTTGAGGCGTGCCGCTGGCTTATCGACACGCTGAAGAAAACTGTGCCGATCTGGAAGAAGGAAACGTTTATGGATGGCGCGGTGTGGGCGGATGGCGAGCCGTTTCCGCCGGAACTTGAGGTTACTGGGCCGGAGGAATCGCATGGCTCGTAAGGGGCTTAGGTTCCCAAGTCTCCGAATCGAGACCTGGGGCACCCAACTGGTTGCTTCGCGATGGGCTGCGTGGTTGCTCGTTGGGTGCATGGCAATCAGCCTTCCTGCCCAGGACGTGACCCTCCGTATGGACGTGAAGCTGGTGACGCTTTTCGTGAATGTTACAGACCAGAATGGCGCGATTGTGGGCGGGCTGACGCAGGAGGATTTTGCGGTGGCAGAGGATGGGCGTCCGCAGAAGATTGCGTTGTTTGAGCGGCAGTCCGAGATGCCGCTGAACCTGACAATGGCCATTGATACGAGCGACAGTGTGTACAAGGACAGGGCGCTGGAGCGCGACGCGGGCAAAGAGTTTGTGCGTGCGCTGCTGCGCCCGCAGGACCAGATGAGCCTGATCGAGTTTGCCACCTATGTGCACGAGTTGACGCCCTTCACGAACAAGGCAAATCTGATTGACCGCGGGCTGGACCGTCTTCGCGGCGGTGATGCGACGGCGCTGTATGACGCGATTTATCTGGCCTCACAGCGGCTGGGCACGAAAGAAGGACGGAAGGTGCTGGTGCTGGTCTCTGACGGCGGAGACACGGTGAACAACACAACGTATGCAGGCGCGCTGGAGGAGGCGCTGCGCAACGACGTGATGATTTACAGCATCATCGATGTGCCGATTATGGCCAGTGCGGGACGCGACACCGGCGGTGAGCATGCGCTGATAACGCTGGCAGAGCAGACGGGTGGTAAGAGCTTTTACGCGAACGATGGCGGACTGAAAAAGGCCTTTGCGAAGGTGAGCGACGATCTGCGCACGCAGTACGTGATTGGCTACTATCCGCGAAACCAGGAGCCGGGGACGGACTTCCATCATGTGCGGGTGACAATTCCGCGGGCTACAGCGGAGGCGTTCAACATTCGCTACCGCACGGGATACTATGCGGACTCGCGGGAGAAGAGTCGCTGACTTGCGGGCCCTCCATCTGGATGAGTTTCAACAACTGCGTTGCCGAGACTGCAGATATGCCTGGAACTTGCATCTAAAATGGCAATATGACTTCGCCATTATCGTCGCGTCGACATTTGAAAACGCCTCCGCCGGGTGAGACCGGGCAGGAGGCTTTGTACCTGCGCTCGCTGAGCGATCGGCAGATTTCGGTGGTCATCAAGCTGCGCGATGGGGAGACGGTGCGCGGCTGGATTGAGTATTTCGACGACACCATGCTGCGGCTGACGCGCGAGGGGAAGCCGAACCTCTTCATTTACAAGCACCAGATCCAGAAGATCACGGAGTCAGGGCGGCGGCGCGGGACTCGGCCGACGAATGGCAGCGAGGTGACGCCGTGAGCGACGCGACGAAGTTTGCGTGGGTTCCAGGGGCGGCGGAGATTGCGCGTGAGGCGGGAGCGCGACTGCGCGAGTTCTACGCACAGGGTGTGGAAACCGAGTACAAGGGCGACGTGGACCTGGTGACGGTGGCCGATCGCACCGTGGAAAAGCTGATCCGCACGCGGCTGGGCGAGGCGTTCCCTGAGCACGGGATCTTTGGCGAAGAGGGTACGCGGGAGCGGTTGGAGCGCGAGTTTCGCTGGTACGTAGACCCGCTGGACGGGACGACGAACTTTGCGCATGGCTTTCCGCAGTTTTGCGTTTCGCTGGGGTTGGAGCAGCGCAGGCCGGATCTGAAGCCAGACGAGGACGGGACGCTTGTGGCGGCCGTGATTTATGACCCTCTGCGCGATGAGATGTTTGATGCTGAGCAGGGACGCGGAGCGAGGCTGAACGGCAAGGCGATTCGTGTGTCGCGCACGCCGGAGCTGGCAGAGGCGCTGCTGGCGACGGGATTTCCGAGTCGCAAGCGTCACGACAGCCCGAACATTCACTTTTACCAGGAGTTCACGCTGCGGTCGCATGGGGTGCGGCGGGCGGGCTCGGCTGCGCTGGACCTGGCGTATGTGGCGGCGGGGCGGTTGGATGGCTTTTGGGAGTTCAACCTGAACCCGTGGGACACAGCGGCGGGGATTCTGCTGGTGGAGGAGGCGGGTGGCCGGGTAACGGACTTTGCTGGCAACCCCTTCCGGCTGGATAGCCGGGAGGTACTCGCGTCGAATGGTTTGCTTCACCCCGAAATGCTGGGCTTCTTTGCAGATATGTTTGCTGGGCGTGGGCTTTCTCCAATTCCCACGCCGCAGGAGTTTGCGGCTAGGCGAACGGCGCGAGGATAAAGCCAAGGGTGCGGGAAGGATGCCTGTGATTCCCGCATGGCAAAACGCTGTGTCCGGTTGACGAGTCAGGGGTTGGGGTCGTGTGCTACTATCAGCGTCGAAGGTTCACCCTCCTCGGAGACATCAAAGATGGCATATGTGATTGCAGAACCCTGTATCGGCACCAAGGACACCGCCTGTGTAGACGCCTGTCCGGTCGATTGCATCCACCCCAAGAAGGACGAGGCCGGCTTCGCTGAAACGGACCAGCTCTTCATTGACCCGGTCGAGTGCATCGACTGCGGCGCGTGCGTTCCGGCCTGCCCGGTGTCGGCCATCTTCGCGCAGGACGACCTGCCGGAGAAGTGGGCACACTTTGCGCAGAAGAACGCCGCACACTACGGCCGCTAGACCTTCGCGAAACTTTCTCAAACGCGCATCCTGTTAGCCGGGATGCGCGTTTGTGTCTTTGGGCGCAGCCCTGCTCACAATGCGATGATGAAAGCGCATGAGCGTACTTACCTCAGAGGCCGTGATACTGCGCACGTGGCCGGTGGGCGAGGCCGACTTGATCGTGAGCTTCTTCACGCGCGACTACGGGCGGGTAAAGGGGCTGGCGAAGTCTGCGCTGAAGAGCCGCAAGCGCTTTGGCGGTGCACTGGAGCCAATGACGATGGTGCGGGCATGGTTTGCAGAGCGGCCGCGGCAGGAACTAGTGCGCCTGGACCAGTTGGAGATTGTGCGCTCGCCGCTTTCGGCGCCAGTGGACGCCGTACGCATGGCCGTGTTGAGCTTCTATGCGGAACTGCTGGACCAGGCGCTGCCGGAGCACGATCCGCAGGAGACAACCTTCCGGTTGCTGGTGGCGGTGCTGGAGCAGACGACGGCGGAGCAGCCGTGGATGCCGCTGACGTACTTCCAACTGTGGATGACGCGGCTGATGGGCTTGCTGCCTGATATTACCCATTGCACGGTGTGTGGCGAGGTGCTGAAGGCAGGCGAGGCGCGCTACAACCTGATGAGCGACGGCCTTTTCTGCGGGTTGCATGGGGGTGGCGGGGCAAGCGAACTGTCCGCGGACTCATGGCAACTGGCGCAACGAATGCTGCGGCAGCCGGTGTCGTTCTTTGCGGCGGAGCCGTGGACGCGCAGGCGAGGGCAGGATCTACGGCGGTACACGCTGCAGACACTGGAACGGCACCTGGAGCGCAGGCTGAGGTCGGCGGAGGCGCTGGCGAGGCTGGCAGGTTAACAAGCGCACAGGCTGCTAAGATTGAGACAATCCAGTGAAGAGAGAATTGCCTTTGTCTTCAACCTTGCAAACACCTGTTGTTCCGCCGACGGCGCTTACCTTCCAGGATTTGCTGTTCCGCCTGCAGGGCTTTTGGGCGGAGCGCGGTTGCGTGCTGCAGCAACCGTTTGACGTGGAAGTGGGCGCGGGTACGATGGCGCCGGAGACGTTTTTGCGCGTGCTGGGGCCCAAACCGTACAAGGTGGGTTATGCGCAGCCTTCGCGGCGTCCGGCGGACGGGCGCTATGGCGAGAACCCGAACCGGCTGTTCAAACACACGCAGTTTCAGCTGATTCTGAAGCCGCCGCCGGTGAATGTGCAGGAGCTCTACCTGCAGTCGCTGGAGGCGATTGGGATTGACCTGAGCCGCCACGACCTGAAGTTTGAGGAAGACAACTGGGAGTGGCCCGCGGGCGGCGCCTGGGGCGTGGGCTGGCAGGTGATGCTGGACGGGCTGGAGATTACGCAGTTCACCTACTTCCAGCAGTGCGGCGGGCAGGACCTGGATCCGATCTGTGCTGAGTTGACGTATGGGCTGGAGCGCATTGCGGCGTTTCTGCAGGATGTGGACTCGATCTACGACATTGTGTGGGCTCGAGATCCGGAGACGGGCGCGCCGGTGACCTATGGCGAGGTGCGGCTGGAAGAGGAACTGCAGCTCTCGGTCTACAACTTTGAAGTGGGCGACATTGCGAAGCTGTGGGAGCACTTCAATTTATATGAGGCCGAAGCCAAGTCGCTGCTGGAGCGCGCGCATGATCTGCTGACGAGCGAGAAGACAACCGCGGTGGAGAAGAAGCGGTTTCCGCTGCTGGCGGCGTATGAGCTGGCGCTGAACTGCTCGCACTTGTTCAACATTCTTGATGCACGGGGAGCGATCAGTGTGACGGAGCGCGTGGGCGTAATCGGGCGCATTCGTGCGCTGGTGGTGGGCGTGGCCAAGGCCTACGCATTGCAGCAGTCAAGTTGACGATTCGTTCATTCAGCAAGCAAGCGAAATCAGTGAGTTCTGCATGCGGCAGATTTTTTGACAGGGAGCGCACTGCAGTCCAATTGCAATCTGAGGGAGAATAAGTGGGGCTCTGGCCCCTGGAGGGAGTTCTGAGCGCGCGCCGGGACGGGCGATTCATGGACTTTCTCGGAAGAAAGCGGCGCGATTATGGCGGACTTTTTGTTGGAAATCGGGCTGGAAGAGGTTCCTGCCCGGATGATTGCCGGGGCTGAAGCTGAGCTGGGTCGCAGGGTGAAGGATCTGCTGACTCGCGAGCGATTGCTTGTGCCAGAGGCCAAGCTGACAACCTACTCAACGCCTCGGCGGCTGGCCGTGCTGGCGGAAGGTGTGCAGCCGAGCCAGGCCGATACAGAAGAGCAACTGACGGGCCCCTCGTGGAAGGTTGCCTTTAACGATGGCGCTCCAACGGCGGCGGCAGAGGCTTTTGCGAAGAAGGCTGGTGTGCCTGTTTCAGCGCTCCAGAAGGTGGCCAACGCGAAGGGAGAGTATGTGGGCGCCACGGTGCGGCGCGCGGGCCGTGCAGCCACGGAACTGCTGGCTGCGGAGCTTCCAAAGGAAGTGCTGGGCCTTTACTGGCCCAAGAACATGTACTGGCGCGCGGGCAAGCCGGAGCGGTTTGTGCGGCCGGTGCGCTGGGTAGTGGCGATGCTGGACGCGGCCGTGGTGCCGCTGGAGATTGCGGGCATTGTGGCGGGCAATGCGAGCCGCGGGCACCGCGTACTGCACGGCCCTGCTCCGGTGACGCTGGACCGTGCGAAGAGCTACGCGGAGACGATGCTGACGGCCAGGGTGGTGGTGGATGCAGCGGAACGCAGGCACAGGATCCGCAAAGCTCTGGATGCGGCGACGCGGACGGTTCCCGGCGCGCGGTGGCGCGAGGATGCCCTGCTGATGGAGACGGTGGTACACCTGACGGAGTGGCCAACTGTGATCCTGGGCAGCTTTGAGCGCGAGTACCTGGCTCTGCCGGAAGAAGTGCTGGTGACGGTGATGCGCGACCACCAGAAATACTTTGCCGTGGAAGATACGGAAGGCAAGCTGGTGCCGCACTTTCTGGCAGTGCTCAACACAGAGGTTGACGAGGAAGGGTGCGGGATAGTGCGGCACGGCAATGAGCGCGTGCTGCGGGCACGCTTCAAGGATGCGCAGTTCTTCTGGGACTTTGACCAGAAGACGCCGCTGACCGAGCGCGTGGAGAGCCTGAAACAGGTGACCTTCCAAAAGGACCTGGGCAGCTACCACTGGAAGACGCAGGAGAATCTGCGCGTGGCGCGTGAACTGGCCGCGGCAACAAAGCCGGCATGCACGACACTGGACGAGAGTGCGCTGCTGAAGGCCGTGGAACTGGCCAAGACGGACCTGACAACGGAATTAGTGAAGGAGTTCACGGAACTGCAGGGAGTGATTGGCGGACTGTATGCGCGGGCGCAGGGGCTGGGCGAACGCGTGGCGGTGGCTATTTATGACCAATACACGCCTGCTTCCATGGAAGACAATTCTCCGGTGTCGGTGGAGGGCCAGCTGCTCGGCATTGCGGACCGCATACAGACGATTGCGGCGATGTTTGCGATAGGGAATGCGCCGACGGGATCGAAGGACCCGTTTGCGCTACGGCGCGCCGCGAATGGCATCGTGAAGATACTTGCGGAGTCAGAGTTGCCTCTGACTCTTGTCGAGGTGGTAGAAGCGAGCGGTGCAGAGGGAGCCAACAGGGAGCAGGTGTTGGCATTCCTGCGCGAGCGGCTGCACTTCTACCTGAAGGAAGTGCGCTGCTTTGGGTACGACGTGGTAAATGCGGTGCTGGCTGCGGGCGCGGATGACGTGCGCGACGTTATTGCACGGGCGGAAGCGCTGTGCAAGGCGCGGGAGTCGGCGGACTTCGAGGCGATTTCAGCGGCTTTCAAGCGCATGAAGAACATTCTGCGGCAGGCGGAGGAGAAGGGCTTTGCACTGGGCTCACCGAAGAGCGTGAAGCTGGCCGCCGAGGCACAACAACTTGCGGATGCAGCGGGCCTGCTTGCGGAGGAGGTGACCCTTCTGCGCCAGGCGCGTGCCTACCCCCGGGCACTTGAGGTGATTGCCACACTGCGGCCGGCGGTGGACGCATTCTTTGACAAGGTGATGGTGCTGGACCCGGACGAGACCGTGCGCGGCGCACACCTGGGGCTGATTGATGAGGTGTTGCGCGGCTTCTCGGGCATCGCGGACTTCAGCGAGATTGTCACGGGGTAAGCCGAAGGCGCAGCCGTCATCGCAACGGAAGAACCTGCCCGGCGCTGGAGCCGCGGCTCACTTTACGCAGCCGCTTATGGCGTTGGCTGGAATCCGGCCAATGACATGGCGGCTAGCGCTTCAGGGTTCTTCATGAAGGTGGACCATACAAGCCCAGTGCGCTGATTCTCTGCCATCAGCATGGTGATGCCGAGGTCGATGCCCAGGACATCGGAGTCGTACCAACCCGTCAGAGGGTTGAAGGCATCGACGAATCCGTAGTGCTGCCAGGCCGCCGGATATTTTTGCTGGATGATGTGCAACACGGTGAGGCAATCGGCCGGGGTGAATGCCAACGAGCCTCCTGCGGCGGAGGGGGTGATGGTGCCGTCAATGGGGCCGGTTGCTGGAGGACCGCCCCAGGCCACATAGCCGTTGGCCGAATCGGACGGTGAGATGCCCCAAAGGCTGGCTGTGTAGTCAGGGAACTGCTGCGCTAGCGAGAGGCAGAAGAGCTTGTGAGCTTCCGTGGCAAGGACGGAGTTCTGAAAGTAATTCGTATAGGCGTCCTGCTGATTGCGAAAATCAAACCACGCGTGCGAGTACTGGTGAATCATGAGGGTCGGGGCCCCAGCGATGTAGCTGATGCCCTGATAGGAGACTGTGGGCCGGGTGAAGGCTGACCAGCAGGAAGGCGGCACCGGGTAGCTTGGCGAGCCGATGGCCAGCAGGTACATCATCATCTCTTCATCGTAGGAGCCCCAGTAGGACGTGAGAAAGCCTGATTCGGGGAGCCATCCCTGGCACAGGATGGGTGCGCCGTTCAGCATCCACGGCCAGTTGACGCGCTCGTAAATCTGGGTTGCAAGGGACACAATCTGCGCATTCGTGCTGAAGTACTGCCTGCAGGTCAGCACGCCGCAGAGCAGGATGGCGGTGTCAACGGATGACACCTCGGAAGTGCCCGCACGCGCCCCGGTCGTCATGTCAATGAAGTGATAGAAGAAGCCATTCTGGTTGGGCATTTGATTGAGCAGAAAGGAGAGCGTGTTGAGCACACGGCTCTGAATCTGTGCGGTTGGCACGTAGCCGCGCGCATCGCCGATACAGAGCCCGGTGAGCCCAAAGCCGGTGGAGGCAATGCTGGCGAGCGTCCCCGTATCGCCGCCGGCAGCGAGGGCCCTGTCCTTGATGAGGCCGGTGTCGGGGTCTGCTTCGTTCCAGATGTATTGGAAAGCCGTGCTCTCGATGTTGTCGAGCAACTGGTCATCGGTGAGCGTGGGACCGGGATTGACCGGGTTCCCGCTGGACGGGGAGGCAGAGTTGGCCCCTGATCCGCAGGCGGCAATACCCCATCCGGCAAAGGGTGCAAGAAGAACAGACTGGCCCAATAGAGAGAAGACTTGACGACGAGTGAAAGACTGCACTGGCCCGATTCCTGCGCTCTGTGATTGCTGCGTTCCGTACAACGCTGCTAAGGAAGCGCTTTACACACTATAAGAGCGAGCACGCGCATTCGCCGAACGGGACACTGGATCAGCCGCCAGCGCGGGCCTGGCCGTCTACAATCGAGTCAGATGGCTGACTCTCTTTATTTGAGTTTGTGGTATCCGAACCTGCGGCTGGCGGGGCTGGCGGAGAAGCTGACGCAGGTGCTGGGTGCGTTTGGGGCGCATGGCGGCGTGTCGCGCGTGTATGCCGCGACGGTGTGGCCGGTGAGCTGGAGCGAGACGGCGGTTTTTCAGCGGGTCTGGGGCCGGGGCGAGCGCGGCGCGGAGCCGAAGCAGGCCGTGGAAGAGGCGCTGGAGCTGCTGCACGACGATTACGCGTATGAGTTTCAGATTGGCTGGAGCCTTTGGGAACACGAGACGGGCGGGGGACTTGATCCGCGCTGGGTGCGCGAAGAGCGGCTGGTGCGCGTTACGGGATACGGGCCGCTGTTTGATGAGGGCGCATACGAGCAGGATGGACACATACGGGTGGACTTTGGCAGCGATGCGCCGTTTTTGGAGGAAGGCGTGGAACTGGACAGCGTGGCGGCGCACAAGGTGGAAGAGAATGTGCGCCAGCTTGTGGAGCTTACCGCAGCGGTGGAGAAGGGTTCCGGCGCGACGGCGCGCCTGCTATGGAGCGAACTGGGCGAGAGCCTTGCCCAACGGTTGGCGGCGCGGCTCGGCATGGGGAACTGAGGCGTGCGACTCACCATAGAGAGATTGCGAACGCTGGTGCTGGTGGCCGGGGGGCTGCTGATTCTGGCGCTTGTAGTCTTTTTGGCAATCGATAAATTCAAGAGCCAGTTCAGCCGACGCGATCTACCGAGAAGGCTGGGCGTGGATATTCAACAGGAAGCCAGCGGTTTCACGTACACGCAATCGCGTGGCGGGCATACGCTGTTTCGCATCCATGCCAGCAGGGTGGTGCAGCTGAAGCAGGGGAATGCGCTGCTGCACGAGGTGCAGATTGAGCTGTATGGGCCGGACGGCAGCCGCGTGGATCGTATCGAGGGCCACGAGTTTGAATATGACCAGCGGGCGGGACTGGCGAAGGCAACAGGGCCAGTGGAAATCACCCTGACCCGGCCGGGCGCGGCGCGGGCTATTGCGCCCGAGGTGAACGTGGGAGAGGCGTTAGGCGAGAAGGCCAAGAATGAAAAACTCTCTGCGGCGGCGCGGAAGGCTGCGCGGGGCGAAGTGCATGTGCAGACCAGTGGGTTGGTGTTTGACCAGCACACAGGCGTAGCGAGCACGAACGAGCGGGTGGAGTTTGCGCTGGTGCAGGGCGCAGGCAGCGCAGTGGGCGCACGCTACGATTCCGAGCAGGGGGAACTGGTATTGCAGCGGGAGGTACAACTGGAGTTGCATCGCGAGGGAGATACGGTGCGGCTACGGGCAAGCCACGCAGAGTTTGACCGTGGGGATCAGCTCTGCCGTTTAAGCGACGCAGAGGCGAGTTATCGCGGAGGAACGGCGCAGATGACAGAGGCGGCAATCCTGTTCCGGGATGACGGGTCGGCGGCGCGGCTGGATGCCGAGAAGGGAATCCTGCTGAGCACAGAACAAGGCAGCCGGATCGCAGCTCCTAAGGGATCTATGATGTTTGACCAGCAAAACCAACCGAGCAGGGGGCGACTGGAAGGCGGCGTAACGATGGATGCCATCCGCAACGGCCGCAAGGTGCATGGAACGGCACAGACGATGACGATGGAGTTCGCCGGAGGCGGCGTGCTACGTCAGGCGCATCTGGAGCGGGGCGTACAGATTGTGAGCGACGAGCAGAGCCGCACTGGAGTGGAGCCCACGCGTATGCGCGAGTCATGGGTTTCGCCGATAGCGGATCTGGAGTTCCGGGATGCTGGGCACGGGCGAGTGGAATTGGCTACCATCCACGGAACGGGCGGTGTGGTGGTGACGGGCGAAAGCCGGCAGGGTCGTGGGCAGTCGGCGCCTGCGCGCCTGGCGGCGGATGAAGTGACGGGAACCTTCGGGCCGGACTCGACGCTAACGGCGATGACAGGCCAGGGCCACGCGAGCATTGAAGAGACGACCGCCACAGGGGTGCGGCAGACAACGAGCGGCGACCGTCTGGAAGCGCATTTTGCGACAGGGCAGGCAGGTGCCCGCAAAGGTACTGTGCAAGCGGGATCCATGGGGGGGATGCAGATTGCCGCGGCAACGGTGGAAGGCAATGTTGTGCTCGTGCAGCAGACGCAGGCGAAGCCTGGCGCTGCAGCAGAGCCTCCGCTGCAGGCGACGGCCCAGCGGGCGGTGTATGAAGGCGCGGGAGAGAAGCTGCACCTAACAGGAAGCCCTCGCGTGGTGAACGCGGGGCTTCAACTCACGGCGGACACAATTGACGTTGCGCAGGCAAGCGGCGACGCGGTGGCGCGTGGCAATGTGAAGGCGACCTGGTTGCAGGACGAGAGCGGTGCGGCAAGGCCGGGAGCGATGGCGCTCGGCGGGCAGGGTGCGGCGCATGCTGTTGCGATGGAGGCACAACTGCACCAGGCAACGGGCGAAGCCATCTTCCGCGGCCATGCACGGCTGTGGCAGATGGTGAATTCGATTACGGCGCCAGTGATTGTGCTGAATCGCACGCAGCAGACGCTGGTGGCGCGCGGAGCCAGCGCGGCTGATCCGGTGAGGGTGGTGCTGCAGAATGCGTCAGAAAAGGCAGTGAAGAGTGGCACGGCGTCGGTGATTCAGGTGCGAGGTGGCGATTTGACCTACTCCGCTGAGGAGCGCAAGGCAGTGATTGTGGGCGGCGTTGCAGGCAGGGTGGTGAGTGAGTCGGAAGATGGGACTACCTCGTCGGATCGCCTGGAACTGGTGCTTTTGCCGCCGGGAAGTCATGCGGGCAATGGCGGAGCGGCGGCAGGCGTGGAGCGCATGACAGCAAAAGGACATGTCGTGCTGACTTCCGGTGAACGGAAGGGAACGGGCGAAGAGCTTGTGTGCCGGAACGCCACGGGGGAATGCAGACTGACGGGAAGGCCGGATGCGCCGCCCAGCATTTCTGATTCGGTGCGAGGAAGCGTGACAGGCGAGGCTTTGATTTTCAATACCCACGATGATAGCGTCAGTATCGAAGGCGGAAGTCGCAAGACTACGACCGTTACAACTTCGCCACGATAAGGGCAGAAGCTGCAAAGAGATTGATGGATACGCTAATCGCCGACGGAATCGGCAAGACGTACAAAGGACGGCAGGTGGTCCGTGGGGTCAGTCTAAAGATCTCGCGTGGCGAAGTGGTGGGACTGCTGGGGCCGAATGGAGCAGGCAAGACCACGAGCTTCTACATGATTGTGGGCCTGATACCCCCGGAGTCAGGGCGAGTGCTGGTGGATGACACCGACATTACACAGGTGCCGATGTATCTACGGGCGCGGAACTTTGGTATCAGCTATCTGCCGCAGGAGCCCTCGGTTTTTCGCAAGCTGACGGTGGAAGAAAATATCATGGCCGTACTGGAGGCGCAACCTCTGGACAGCCGTGAGCGCAAGGCTCGCGCGGAGCGGCTGATCAACCAGTTGAATGTAGGGCATATCCGAACAACGAAAGGATATGCACTTTCCGGCGGCGAGCGGAGGCGCGTTGAGATTGCTCGCTCGCTGTGCATCCAGCCGAACTTTATACTTCTTGATGAACCCTTCAGCGGGATTGACCCGATTGCTGTGCTGGAATTGCAGAAGATTATCTTTGACCTGAAGGCCAGCGGCATCGGGATTCTCATCACCGACCACAACGTGCGCGAGACACTAAGCGTGACCGACCGTGCGTACATCATTGCCGAGGGGCGAATTTTCCGCACCGGAACGCCGCAGGAACTGGGCAACGACGTGGAAGTGCGGCGGATTTATCTGGGTGAGGGCTTCTTATTGAATTGAAGTGAGTTGCATAAAAAAGCCACATGGTTGTGGTCTAGAGCGATACCTCGGAATTCCTGAAAAGGGTGATTGACGCTTCGGGAATTATCTAATCCGATTACACTTGAAATAAGTCCAATCTGGAAACGGGTTCCCTATTATGGCGCTGTTGCAGCCAAAATTGAATCTCAAGGTGTCGCAACGCCAGATCCTCACGCCGGGTCTGATGCAGATGGTGAGCGTGTTGGCGCTCAACAATCTGGAATTGAAGGAGATGATCGACGCCGAACTGGTGGAGAATCCGGTTCTGGAGGAGATTGACGAAACGGTTCCGGTGCTGGACGATGTGGCGAGGCGCGAAGAGAGGCTGGATCACCTGGAGGGCGCGGCGGAGGAAACGGCCGCACCTCCCAAGGACCCCTTCAACGAGGTTGATTTTGGTTCGTACTTCCAGGAATATCTGGACCCGGGTTACCGGACCCAGCCGGAGTACGAGGAGAGCGATAAGCCCTCGTTTGAGAATTTTCTTTCGCAGCCAACAACGCTTTCGGATCATCTGGCGTGGCAGTTGGGAACGCTGACACTGGATGTGACGCTGGAGAAGGCAGTCGAGTTCATCATCGGCAATCTGGATGAGAATGGCTATCTGGCAGCGAGTGATGATGAGCTGACAGATGCATTGCTCCAATTTCCAGGGATGCAGGACACGGACCGGGAGACGGCGGCTGGACTTGTGCGCCGGGCAATTGACCTGGTACAGCACATGGACCCTGCAGGAGTTGGCGCGCACGACCTACGCGAGTGCCTGCTGATCCAGATTGCAGCCCAGCAGCACGAGTTGGCGCAGCAGGCTGCACGGCATGCCTCTGAGTATGGCGAGGAAAACGCGCAAGGATCGAACGCCGAGGAGCGAACGCCGTTTGAAGAGCGGCGGCGGAGCATTGAAGTGGCGGCGCGCATTGTGGACAAACATCTGCCGCTGCTGCAAAAGCGCGACATGAAGGACCTGGCACGGGTGGCACAAGTGACGCCCGCGGAGGCGCACGCAGGCGTGGAGTTCATCCGCACGCTGGACCCCCGGCCGGGACGGCTCTACAACCGTGAGCAGACGCGGCTGATTGAGCCGGACGTGGTGTTTACCAAGCGCGGCGGCGAGTGGGTTGTCTCCATGAACGAGGAGGAGATGCCCAGCCTGCGGCTGAGCCAGCGCTACCGGCGGATGCTGGCCTCAGAGGGCACGGACAAAGAGGTCAAGGAGTACGTGAAGGAGCGCTTCCGCTCGGCGCTGCAACTAATGCGCAACATCGCACAGCGCAAGAGCACGATTTTGCGGACATGCGAGGTGATTGTGCGGCGGCAGCATGACTTCCTGGAACAGGGAATCGAGGCGCTGCGGCCGATGATGATCAAGGAAGTGGCCGAAGAGATAGGCGTGCATCCCTCCACGGTGAGCCGCGCGGTAGCCAACAAGTATGCGCACACGCCGCAGGGCGTGATAGAGCTGCGCTTCTTCTTCTCAGAGGGTTCAAATGGGCCGGAGGGCGCGGACACGCCGCTGCTGGTGCTGAAGCGCAAGGTACGCAAGCTGATTGAGGATGAAAACCCGCGGCATCCTCTGACCGACGACCAACTGGCGGAGATGCTTCGGGCTCAGGGCATCCAGCTAACGCGGCGGACAGTGGCGAAGTATCGCGAGGATATGAACATCCCCTCCACGCACCAGCGACGGCGGCGCGACGGTTAAGTGCTGCCTGTGCAGCGCCGTTGGCAGGTGCGGTTGCAGTCCTTTCCGGCTTTGCCGCGTCGAAGATGTTTTACGGGCGTTGATGCACAAGAATGATCCAGATTCCTATTATGAGTTTTGGCAATAAGCTGGTTCCCGCGGAATGTGCGGCGGGAATGCGGCTGCCCGCCGAGGGAAAATGCTATACAATGCGAATCCCGGGGTGGGCAACCGAACCGGGAAACACAAGGAGCGGAGGCTGACCATGGAATTGGAGTTCACCGCCAGGCAAGTAAGGATCTCCAAAGCGCTGCGCGAGCAGGCGGAGGAGGGCATGGAACGCATTGCCAGGATTTTAGGCAAGACGGCGCGCGCAAGCGTGATTTTGCGCGCCCAGAGGCACGTACAGATTGCGGAACTCACGGTGAAAGGAAGGCATCACGCGATTGTGGCGGCGGGCAGAGGGGACAGCCTGGATGCCGCCCTGCGGGAAGCATTTGACCGCGCGCTGCACCAGGCGCAGCGCTACAGAGATCGCAAGGTGGAGCGCAAACGGCTGCCGGTGGAAGAGAAGGTCTTGACCGCACCGCCGGTGACGCGCGCCAAGACGCGCAGCGCCGAGCCAGCGCAGAAGGCGGCAGGAAATGGCAAGCCTTCTGCCAGGAGTGCCCGTACTGCGATTGCCGTACACTCCTTCCCGGCCAATGCCGCGGTTGTGGAGCCGCATGTGGTGAAGAACGGCGAGGCCTTCGCACTGAGGCCCATGACCATTGAAGAGGCGGTGAAGGAGACGGAGTTTCGCGACCGTGATCTGCTGATTTTTCATAGTCCCGCAGGCGATCTGTACGTCCTGCACAGGCGGCGCGACGGGCAGATGGAACTGGTGGAGATTCCATAGACGGGATGACAGGGTCACTCTGAAAGGAATGAGGGTGCGGGCTATGGCTCGCACCTTTGTTTTTGGAGGGAGCAACGGCGGTACTCCCCGAAGTAGGCACTTCAGTGTACGATGAGCGCATGATGCCTTTAGAACCGGCGTCTCGAAGGGGCTCGAGACGCGCGGCTGCACGACCCCACAAGGCTATGAACAAACCGGGGAAGGAACTGGTGGTGGTGACGGGGATCTCCGGCGCCGGCAAGGCCTCGGCGCTGAAGACGTTTGAGGATCTTGGCTACCACGCAGTGGACAATCTGCCGCTGGAGTTGCTCACGGAATTTGCGGAATTGGTCCGCAAGTCGAAAGAGGTGGAGCGGGCGGCGATAGTGGTGGATGTGCGCGAGGGGCCGACCCTGGACAGGCTGCCCGTGATTTTGAAGCGGGTGAAGGCTGTGTTGCCGACGCGGGTGGTGTTTCTGGACGCGCAGGACGCGGTGCTGGTGCGCCGCTACTCTGAGACGCGCCGGCCGCACCCGCTGCGGCGGTCGGAGACTGTGTCGCGCTCGATTGTGGAAGAGCGGCAACTGCTGGACCCGATTCGTAATGTGGCAGATACGCTGATTGATACATCGAACTTCAATGTGCATGAGCTGCGCGCGCATATTCAGTCACGGTTCGGACATGGAGATGAGTCGAACAGGCTGCTGGTGTCGTGCCTGAGCTTCGGATTCAAGAACGGTGTGCCGTTGGATGCGGACCTGGTATTCGACGTGCGTTTTCTGCCGAATCCGCATTTTGTGCCTCAGTTTCGGAGGAAGACGGGCAAGGACCCGAAGGTAGCAGCCTTTGTGCGCGGCTTTGCGCAGACAGAAGAGTTTCTAGGCAAAGTCACCGACCTGATGCTGTATCTGCTGCCGCACTATGTGATGGAAGGCAAGAGCTATTTGACCGTGGCCTTTGGCTGCACGGGCGGGCAGCATCGCAGCGTGATGATGGCGGAAGAAATGCGCAAGCGGCTGAAAAAGGCGGGCTACCAGGTGAAGGCCATTCACCGGGATATTCCGAAGTAAGAACGGAAGTGTGGCCTCCGGATATTACTGCGGGTCAGGCTTCGCGACACCGCGATGTTTGTCGAGATCATCCAACCACTGCGGCAGCACACGGGAAATATCTGCTCCGATGTGTTCAGGTCCGGTCAGCCAGGAAAGTGTCCTAGGTGCCTGAATCCTGCTTAGGGCTTCGGGCTTGGGAGGCAAGCCCATGCGGCTTGCCGGCCAACTTGGAAGCAGCCACAACGAGGGAATGCGCAGCCTTGATGCCGCAGCATTCAGGTTCCACTGGTCGCGGACGAGCAGGCGTGCCGGGACGAGGCGGGCGCGCACGTCATTGAAGATCGGCGCGAGTGGGTCCGTATCGGGCTGGATGAGCACGACGCCGGCGAGTTCGGGGTGGTCTGCGGAGACTTCAAGAGCAAGGCTGGCGCCGAGGCCGTCACCGGCGAGTACGACTGAGTTGATAGGGATGTTGCGGGTGTTGGCGAGGTAGTTCAGAGCCCAAGTGGCATCTTCGCGCCAGCTGGCCTCACTGGGGCGTGCGAACTGGCTCTCGCCGTAACCGCGGTAGTCGAAGGCGAGGATGTTGAGGCCGGCGGTGTGCAGGGGGACGAGCGCGTCGACCGTGTCGCTGAGGTTGCCGCTGGCGCTGTGTAGATAGAGGGCGGTGTAGCGTGCATTGGGTGCGGGAATCCACCAGCCATGGAGGCGCGGCTCACCAGACTCAGTGGTGGCGAAGCCGACGGAATCAAATGCGAGATTTACGGAAGCAGGTGTGCGCGTGATGGCTTTTGCAGGGTGATAGACCAACTGCCAACTGCCCTGCCAGAAAATGAGGCAGAGGACGAGCCAGGCGCAAATGAGTGCGGCAACGAAGGTGATGCCTACGGCCGCGGCGAGCCAGCGCGGGGAAACTGTGGGCGGCTGCGTGGGTGCTACGGGCGGGCGTTCGCTGCGGCTTTTGGCGCGGGGCGTGCGGTTGGGCATGGGGAAGTTGAAGTGTGACGCGCTCAGCCGTGATGAAAGACGGGCGGCTGAGCGCGCCGGGGTGCTAGTACTTGACGATGGCGGTGAAGGAGTCGGGCTTGAGGCTGGCTCCGCCGACAAGGGCGCCGTCTATCTCCTCCTGGCCGCAGAGGGCGGAGGCGTTGTCCGGCTTGACGCTGCCGCCGTAGAGGATGCGCATGTTGGCCGCTACGTCAGCACCGAGCAACTTGGCGACTTCAGCGCGGATGATCCTGTGCGCTTCGACGGCCATCTCGGGCGTGGCGGTTTTGCCGGTGCCGATGGCCCAGACGGGCTCGTAAGCGATGACGATGGGCGCGGCGGCTTCGGGCGTGATGCCAGCGAAGGCTCCGGTGACCTGCGTCTTGAGGACGTCGGCGGTTTTGCCGGCTTCGCGCTCGGCGAGCACTTCGCCGATGCAGACGACGGGAATGAGGCCGTGCTTGAGCGCGGTGTGCAGCTTCTTGTTCACGATCTCGTCGGTCTCGGCGAAGTACTGGCGGCGCTCGGAGTGGCCGATGAGTGTGTGTGTGCCGCCGACGGCCTTGAGCTGGCAGACGGAGGTTTCGCCGGTGTAGGCGCCTTCCTCGGCAAAATGGATGTTCTGGCAGCCGACGGCGACGTTGGAGCTTTTGGCGGCTTCAACGACGGTGGGCAGGAGGACGGGCGACGGGAACAGCGCGATTTCGTCGCGGGTGTGGCCGGCGACGAGGGGTAGAAAGGCTTCGACAAAGGCCTTGGCTTCGGCGGGCGTCTTGTACATCTTCCAATTGGCGGCGATGAGCTTTTTACGAGACATGTGTTTTGAAATCCTCAACTTGATTTTATCGGATGGGGATTAGCCGCCGCGTGATGGAGCGCACGATGTCGGTGTCAGTGCTTTGAGGTGAGTTGCTCGCGCAGGGTGTTTCACAAAACGCGAAATAATCTGCAAGCATTCTGTGGAAAACTGCAAATAAAAAAGGGGGGTAGGGGGTACCTCCGCCAGTGGTCAGTGTGAGTTGTTCGTGGTCAGATGCGGCGCGAAAAGGATGCGGATTTTCGACACACTCTCCATTGTGCAATAGGTTGGGAAATTATCGGCAAAGCAGCGGGGAATTTTTTGTTGCGAAGGGAGCGGGTTGGAGCGGCTCATTGTTTGTCGAAGTACAGGCGGTTGATGTAGGTGTGGCCCTGATTGTCGGTGCCGTCGACGGTGATGGTGAGGGTCTTACCGTTTGGCGAGAGGACGCCGTGGACCTTCTCGATGATTCTTCCGTTGTCTTTCCAGGTGTCGCGGAACTCGCGGCCTTGGATCTTTGAGGTGGCTTTGAGGGTGGATGTGCCTTGGGCGGTCTGCACGGAGACTTCGTGGCCGTCGGACCAGGGCAAGGCCGCTTTGAAGGGCTGGCCGTCGGCATGGACGAGGTCGAGGTGGCGTGTGCCGTCGGGCGTGAAGGTGAGGGTGAAGCTGCGGAAGGGCGGGCCGGGATTGAACACAGACTTGGCCGGGTTCAGCTTCCAGGTGCCGGTGAAGGGCGTGATGTGGCGGGTTTGTGCCATGGCTGAAGTTGCGCATCCGCAGAGCAAGACAAATCCAAGAAGAAGTGTAATGCGTCTTCTGATTGCAAAGCTCGTCGAGGGAGATTTTCTGAGATCGGTGATGAGGTACGGAAACGGCATGTTGGATTGCGCTCCTCTGCTTCAATTTTCATTGTGCGCGAAGAGAGGGAAATTATCTGCAAATTGCCGTGGGTATTTTTGGGAGGCTCCCACCCTGTCTTTCGCTGGCGCGAACGACAAGAGTGGGGCAACCCCGAAAACGGTGCGCCGACCCGGCAACAGGAGTTCGCGTTTAGAATCGGGCTATGCACGACGTGGTGGTGTATTCGCGCGAGGGATGTCATCTGTGCGACATCGTGAAGGAGACGCTGGCGCAGGTTCAGGGGCAGGCCGACTTCGCGTGGCGTGAAGTGGACATCGATGGCGACCCTGAGTTGCGGCAGAGGTACAACGACGAGGTGCCTGTGGTGTTCATCGATGGCCGCAAGGCGTTCAAGTATCACATGGAGGCGCGGCAGTTCCTGCGGGCGCTGGCGGGGAGAGCTGGGAACGGCGGGGTGGCGTAGGAGGATCGACTCCAGGGCTGTGGTGAAGTTGGAGCGTCGTCTCGCACTTTTGGCGCAGCGCCGAAGGGCACCCGGCCTGAGTGGGGGTTGTGCCATCCCACCCTGTCGTTCGCTGGCGCGAACGACAAGAGTGGGGCAACCCTGCAAGGGTGGGCCAACCTGCCGTCCGGCTCATTTGCCCACTCAAATTACTTCCCGCCTTCGATGTACAAGAACTTATCGATCTGCTTGAACGAAAACTCATCAAGATGGAAGTGAGACATGAAGTCGATAACAATCTGCTTGAAGGACGGATAACTCCACAATTCCTTCCTCTTGAATTGTCGAAAGCCGCTTGGTTCCCCTGATTCGCGATTCCGGAATTGCCAAAGGTACTTATCCACCCGAGAATCGTAAATTGGGTATACATCTGGCCTATGCCAGTTACAGTATTTTGTTGCGAAAGAGAAGTTGTATTGATGCTTGTTCCCCTTCGCCGAGACAGCCGCAATTTGTTCGACGATTTCGAGTAATCCAAGTTGAAGTGCTTCATCGATCTTCAGACTGACAATATGGCGAGCAACGTCATAAATAGTCGGTGTTCGATCGCTCACCGCGCGAATTTGAGTCGAGTAGGTTGCATTCAAGGCTGCAACCTTCAGGAGGACATCACTGAACTCCACATTCGCCGGGAAATGCGAGAAAAGCTTTCTGAGGGACGGATCGGGATTGTCGTCCCAACTGTCAAACTCCTTACAGGCGCTCCTCACGTTTTCGGGCGTCGGTTCTACCCAAGAACCGCTCATGGCTTTCGCTCCTCTCATTCGGGGCTTCGGAAGGAGCCATAGTAACATTCACAAAAGAAAAACGCATCCGACATCTTCCGCCGGATGCGTTTCTACCGATCTCACGTCTCTGACCTCTGGTCCTTGGTTATTTGTCGGTGAGGGCTTCGACGCCGGGGAGTTTTTTGCCTTCGAGGAATTCGAGGCTGGCTCCGCCGCCGGTGGAGATGTGGGTGATCTGGTCGGCGACGCCGGCCTGGTTGATGGCGCTGACGGAGTCTCCGCCGCCGATGATGGAGGTGGCTGCCTTGTTGGCCGCGACGGCGCGGGCGATGGCGT
>JAKAFB010000024.1 GCA_021818105.1 Acidobacteriota bacterium | reverse complement strand
ATTGCCGCCATGCGACAGGCGTCACTCTGCGCAATCGATTTGTGCACACCGAATCGAACAATAGGAACCCGTACGAGGAAGATTAGCACTGTAACCGTGAGCCCGAAGCTGATCCACCATAGATTTTTAAGTTCGATCGACAATCCAATATATACGAAGAGAACATCTTCAGCAGAAACACAATCTCCGCAAAGAAGGATTTTTCATGTTCATTCAGTCCAACGGGTGACAGCGATGGGAATCGTTGCAATAGGAGTTGCCTGTGCCAGCTTACATTCCCCAGCCCAATTCCAAATACCAGGGCTGCAATCGCGCCACTATAGCCCAGTATTTCCGTCACTCCAAAGATGAGAAAGACAAATGCCGCAGTGGTAAACATACCGTTTTGCAGTGTGCGCATGCGGCTCAGAATATTTGACCAGACAATAGCTCCAAATCCCCCTATCATGCCTGAGATGAGGAATGATGCGATAAGCTTGCCGGCGACGGATCCCCACGCCACATTTCCCGCATGCAGGCCATCGAGCAGTGCAAGTGAAATCACAATGGAAAACACGTCGCCCACAGCTGATTCAAGAAAAAGAATTGTCGAAGCGTCTCGCCCCATTTTCAATTGTGCTGAAAGAGGAATGACGACCGCAGGCGATGTCCCGCCCAGAATTGTGCCCATCATTAGTGATCGCATGGGGCCCAGGTGAGCAATCTTCCAGGCAGCAGCGGCAACAACCACAACAGTCACAACAAAATTCAGGGTTGCCAGAATAAAGGTTCCGCGCAGAGCGGTACGAAGAGTTCCAATTTGCAACTCTGTGCCACTCTCAAAAAGGATAAAGACGAGTGTGACAGTTGTGAACACTGGTCCCAAACTGCCAAACTCGGCGGGTTTAACCAGATGGCCCAACGGGCCAAGAATCAGCCCAATAATGATCAGGAGCAACACATCCGGGACGCGCGTCTTTGCGAACATGCCCACAAACAGATGAGCACCAAACACCAATGCGCCAATGAATGCGATTACCAGCGCTGAGGTCATTTATCAGGTCCCTCTGATCTCAATAACTTCTCCGCATGGGATCGTCTCTCAACCTGCTGGAGTGCAACGCATCCGTTCCATTAACCCTCAAGGAGCGCTGACGTGCATAAGTAAAAGGGACAATCGTAGGGTCGATAATACAAGAGTCAAAGACTCATTCTCAATTCTTGGCCGGGATTTCTCTTTGTGGAATATCGCTGGCAATACTTTGGTGTGGTGCATCAAAGTCGCTCAATGAGCCGGAGGGAAGAATCATGCGCAGAGAATTGAGAATAGATACCAAATCGATAACTTCCTGTAGCAGAGCGCCACGCAGTGGAGAAAGATAACCCAATGCAGCCGCCCACATGCCTGCAAGACTGAGGAGCATTCCGCCTACTGCGCTAGAAAGAGCGATGCGCTTCATACGACGCCCGATATGGATCAGCTCATCAACGCTTGCCAAAGAGGATTGAAGGATCACAGCACCGGCTGCTTCAGATGTGATGTCGCTATTCACGCCGAGTGCGACACCAACCGTTGCATTCAGCATCGCTGGAGCATCGTTCATGCCATCGCCTAGATAGAGCGTGGGGCCCTTTGAAGTGATCGCGCGAACAATTTCTACTTTCTCTTCCGGACTCTTGCCGCCATAGAAATGAGAAATGCCCATGCCCGATGCGAAATGAGACACTTCTGTAGGCCGATCACCTGAAAGCAAGACAATTTCTTTTACTCTATGTCTCGATCCAAGATGTCTAAGGATGTGACTAGATTCATGACGCGGCTGATCTTGCAGCCGGCACAAGCCTGCAAGCTGTCCATCGATGAGGATGATGCATTCCAGTCCCGGCGCCGGGGAAGGCAAGTGAGCGTGTTGGGTCTCTTCCAATTTTCCGCGGCCGGTTATTCTAATCTCGCGACCGTTTATATGGCCGCGCAGCCCGGCACCAGGGGATTCCGACACATCTTGCGCATTCAACAGTGATAATCCTGCTGCTTCGGCTGATTCCATAATGGCAGATGCGAGTGGGTGTTTCGAGTAGCGCTCCAAACTGGCAGCAAGTTGCAAGACAACTTCTCTCGGCCATTCCCCAAGGCGAATCACCTCAGTCACTGCCGGCTTCCCATAGGTGAGCGTCCCTGTCTTATCTACAATGAGCGTGCGACAAGTGTCTATTCTTTCGAGGATTGATGAATCCTTGATGACTATCCCATGCCGGGCCGCAACAGAAATTGCTGCGATCACTGCCACAGGAATCGCAATCAGGAGAGGGCATGGCGTCGCGATAACGAGCACAGCGAGAAAACGCTCTGATTGCCCGCTCAAGTACCAGCTCGCGAAAGCTACTAGCAAAGTAGCTGGAGTGTACCAAATTCCCAGTCTATCGCCGAGTCTTCGGATTCGTGGGCGCTTTGCTTCTGAAGCATGTAAAACTTCCACGATTCTTGCGTACCTAGAGTCCTTGGCCAGCCGCTCAGCTTCAATGGTAAGAGCTGCATCGCCGTTTAATGCTCCAGAAAGAACTTTGGTTCCAGGAGCCTTCTCAATCAGAAACGGCTCCCCAGTGAGATAAGATTCATCCATCCCACCGGTCCCACTGAGAACAAAGCCATCCACAGGACAAATCTCGTGGGGATAGATCCTCAGCTTTTCGCCAATAGCCACAGAACTTATGGCCACATCGGTGATCGTGCCATCCTGCTCGACCCTATGAGCAATATGTGGCATTCGTTTGGCGAGCGCTCCAAGTACTGAAGAGGCACGACGTGTCGCGAACTCCTCGAGAGCCTTCCCGCCTGAGAGCATGAGGATTACGATGAGGGCAACCCAATATTCGTGAAGGATGAACGCAGTGATCACCGATATTGCGGCAAGAACATCTACTGAAAAATCATGCTTAAGTAGTTCGCGTATCAGTTCGATAGAAAGTGGAATGCCAGAAATAGTGATTGCAATAACTAGGATTTGGGGAACAGGGGCTGGTTGATGGAAAACAAACTGTAGAGAAAGGGCAGAGACTAGGCCCAAAGCTGCAATGAGAGAAACGCCCAGGTGAGCTAAATCCCCCCAGAGCAAACGTCTCGCTTCGTGTAACTGTGCCATCCTGTGACTTTCTCTCCTTGTCGATGCAAAGCTGCTGGATTATAGCGCACTGCACAATGATGTTCGAAAGTAGCCATCCCTCTGCTTTGTCAAGAGCGTAAAAAAGATGAACTCCGTCGAAACAGGCAAAGTAGGGTACAGACATTTTGTCCAAACTGTTTGACACATTGTCAAAACTTTTGGACCGCTTTACTAGCCTTTTTTGCAGTGGTGCTATTGGCTTCAAGAACTTAGACTGTGCACAAATCTGGTGAAGAGATTGCTATACCGAAGGTGACTATCGTGAGATAGCTTCACACAGCCATGGAGGGACCATGAAAGCTCAATTGATCCATAGGATACTGACGGGCATTGCCGGGCTCGGACTGGTCTTGCTCATTGCGTCGCCATCTGTCTTTGCTCAGAAGGATGACTCTGAAGAGATCAACAATCTATTGCTCAAGGCAAAGACATATGCACTCCGGGCGGCAGACGACAGTGCAATACTTGATTCGTTCACACGGTCGAGCTTGGATTTTCGTTCACACGCCGTGAAGCTGAACAAGATCAGGGACGATTTCAACGAAGTTGGCAAGCTTGCCAAGCAGATGAGCGAAGCCAGTTCAGAAGGATCGCCGTGGCAACAAGAGGCTGTACGGAATATCTATCCGCTACTCCAGAGCATGGCGGATAACCTCACCTCTTGCATTGATCATCTGAACAAAAATCAGACGCAGATTCATATGCCCGCATATCAGGATTACGTGCATGCGAATTTCGAATACGCAAGCCGGACATCTGAGATGATCAATGATTACGTGGACTATCAGAAGGCGAAGTCGCGTTCACTGGATCTCGAGCAAAAACTTGAACTCCCGAAAGGCGGTCAGGAATAGCTCCAGGTACATGGGGCAGTGAAGTGATCAGTGAGATTTGGTGAGTGTAGGCGTACACCGCGTCGTCATGAACGAAGCTGCCTTTGTGGCGGAGGAGTTCAGATAACTGGCTATTCGTGACGCAGTGGAGCTTGCGTTCACATTATGGTGATGGCTTTGGAGCCTGATCCTGTATGTCGTGAAGCCCTGGCAATTTCCTGCTGTGCGGAGCAGGAAAGCACCAGGGCTTCGCGGTGTATATGTTCGGCATCCTGGCTTTACAGTTCAATCTGGCTACAATTGCCGTCTGCCGTTCACTTGCTACTCAATGCATACTTTGACACCTTATATCCGAAGTCGCTGCGGGAAAGGTTAAGATGCCGTGCCGCCTCCGCCTGAACACCTCCCGTCATCACGAGCGCACGCTCAATCAGCGCGATTTCAATCTGGCCAAGAACTTCTCGGAGGTCAAGATGCTGAGGCAGTCGCTGAGCGATCTGCTTCGCATTTAGTTCTTGATCCGTAAGCTTGTCATTTGAAGCTGTGAGGTTCAGCGGAAAGTCCTCCGGTTGCAACTCAGGCTGTTGGCCGAGAATATGTGCCCGCTCCAGCAGATTGCGGAGCTCGCGTACGTTTCCAGGAAAGTGATACTCGCTCAACTTCTTCATCGCCGCATGACTCAGAGGGCGCTTGGCCACCTTCATCTCTTGAGCGATCCGGGAAGAGAGCACCTCGCACAATTCCGGGATGTCTTCACGCCTCTCACGCAGCGGAGGCAGATGGATAGGCAATACTGCAAGCCGATAATATAGGTCCTCGCGAAATAGCCCGTCTCGCACCCGCTCCTTAAGTTCGCGATGTGTTGCGGCGAGCACGCGCACATTCACATGTCGCACCTTGGTTGCTCCGACGCGCTGGATTTCCCCATCTTCCAGGAATCGGAGCAGCTTGGCCTGCGCATTAGGCGAGAGTTCAGCAGCTTCATCAAGAAATAGCGTACCCTCATGAGCTGCCTCAAATAGGCCAGTCTTGGTTTTATCGGCACCCGTGAAAGCGCCACGTTCATGCCCAAACAACTCGCTCTCAATGAGCGATTCTGCAACAGAGGCGCAGTTGATGGCAATAAATGGCTTAGATGCTCGCAGGCTATTTTGATGGATAGCTCGTGCTACAAGCTCCTTGCCTGTGCCCGTCTCACCTGTAATGAGAACTGTCGTATCTTTTGGCGCGACACGCGCAATCGTCTCTCGTACTGCCCTAATGCCTGCGCTGCCTCCATAGATTTCATCCTGCGATTTTAGTTTAAGCACTGCTGTCTTGAGTACAGCATTCTCCCTCAGGAGAGAGGTGCGTTCGCACGCACGCGTCACAGCTGCCTTTACCGCGTCCGGTACAAAAGGCTTCGTCAAGAAATCAAATGCCCCCTCGCGCATGCTGGCAACCGCGAGTTCCAGCGTACCTACGGCGGTAAGGAAAATGACTGAAACCGTCGGATCTTCCTGCCGCACTGCCTGGAGAACATCCAGACCGTTACCATCCCCCATTTTCTGGTCAGTAATCACAACATCGAAGTCCTCATTGGCCAAAGCAGCTAGTGCTTCTTTTACGCCTCCCGCCTGCACCACAACATGCGAGTCCATCTGAAGATTCGTTGTCAGTATCCTGCGCATGCTTGGCTCGTCATCGACGACTAGCACCTTTCCCATGTGCTACTCCTTCGTAATTTCTTCGTTGGATGGAGCTGCGAGCGTAAGGGAGAAGACCACGCAGCCTTCCTCGTTACAACTCAGCCAAAGATCTCCACCATGTGCTTGCGCAACACGGCGAGCGATGGCAAGTCCCAGCCCGGTTCCGTTTGGCTTTGTGCTGTAGAACGGCTCAAATATGTGTGGCAGATCAGCTGCTGCAATTGGTCTGCCGGTGTTCGTCACGTCAATCTGCACGAAGGATCCCGCAAGAAAGCATTTCAGGTGCAGCCGGCCAGGCGGAGTAGTTGCATCGATCCCGTTCAATGCAAGGTTCAGGAGTGCTCCTTGTACCTGTGTGGCATCGGCCTCTATGCAGAAGTCTGCCGAGACTGTCTGACTAACGTCTATTGATCGGCTTTCCGCATGTGCTTTGATAACGTCAGCTGTATACGAAATCAGATCACCTACTGAAACTGGTCTTCTCTGTGGTGCTGAGGGACGCGCATAGTTCAGGAAATCCGTCGTCAGTCGTGCCAGGCGGTCTGCCTCTTTTGAGGCGATTTGGAGCATCTCTTCTCGAATGGGTTGAATGACGGCCGGATTCGATGCCGTTTGTAATGAACTGGAAATCATGGCTACAGGATTGCGAATCTCGTGCGCGATATTTCCTGCAAGTCTGCCAATTGCCGCTAGCTTTTCCTCCACGATTAGCCTTTCACGCGTCGCCTCAAGCGTGGCCATGTTCTGATGCAAGCGAAGCTCATGTTTCTTGAGTTGGTTCACAAGAAACCACACCAGGAAACCCATTAAGCAGAAAATCACTGAAAGCATTCCAGCCTCAAGATACTCGCCGGCAAGGGCAGGCGGATGCATCGAGAAATAGTGGCGCATCCAATAGAAAATCACGCCAACTGAGCCAATAATAGTCGTCGTAGTAGCTACCAACCCCAAATGGTAGGCTGCCTGCAGAATGGGAATCGCAAGAAGGACAAAGTACGGCGCGTCGTCGCGGTCAGTGAGAAAGATAAGTATGATGGCTAATGCGAAAAGTCCTGCGATTGAAAGCCCCGTTTCAATCCGAAGCGCCTTTCCGGTTATCCCTCCACTTTGTCCCTGCAGCCAAACCAGTTCAATAACCTTTAGGAAGAAACTGATGCCTAAAAGAGCAACGACCCAACGGGACGGCGTACCAAGCAGGGAAGCAAAGAGAGTGTGCAATAACAACAGTACAGCTATAACGAAAAGTGTGAGAACGCAAAAGGCCGTCTGCTGCTTCTTGTAGGACTCCTGTTCCAACACCGTGCGTGAAGAGTCACCGTCGGTCATCATGCCCTTGTTGTTAGATATCTGTTGCAGCGCCTGCTAAAGCTATCACTGCAAAGCATCTCCAGCGTATTTCTCGGTATTATTCTCGTCCATTGTGCCTTGCCCTGCAACGTCGGGGGGTGTCTGTTGGCTAGCTTCCTCTGGAAGAATGGCGTGAATGCCGAATTCATGAACCAATCTTCCGCCCTGATGTGCCGTGTTTACAAGAAACAGAATCCCAACGGAATAGAGTGCCAGGAACGCAAGCGGAAGCATAGTCGAGAAGATGCGAGTTTGCGGCCGGTGCAACAGGCGCGGAAGAAAGAGAATGCCTATGAGAATAGCTGACAGCCCGAGGAAGATCATGCGCGTTTCTCCGGCCAAATCCTGGTGTGCAGCCAATACTTTGTCTACTCCACCACCGCGCTCGGCCAGTTCGCCGGCGGCCTCACCCGTTGCAGCAGCTAGGAAGAGGCTAGCTGTTCCGAACAACAGAATGATCATGGCTGCCATCAAGTACGGACCGCTTCTACGCGGCGGAAGTGTAGCGCTGATCAGAACGAGGAACGGGGTCAGCAGCAGCAGGACAATCGGGAAATGAATGATCAACGGATGCAGCGAATCCCAAGTCGGCATTGGTGGAAGTTCAAACATCTGGCGCCTCCTGGTGGCGTTACCGGGTCCACCTGTCGCGTTAACGGGCGGACCATGCGTTATGCAACCTTTTCAAACTTCTCCTTGGGGGTGAAGCAGGACGGACATTCCTTTGCAGGCAGCGTGCGTGCTGTGAACCCGCAGTTCGGGCATACATAGAACGCCGTACTCTTCGTGCCTTTAAGCTGATCCAGCTTGTTCAACGCTTCGGTATACAACTTGGCATGCTCTGCTTCAGCTGTCTTGGCATAGTTCAGGCTCTTAATGGCATCCCGATTGCGGTCGAGTCTGGCCTGCTTCAGGAAATCTGGGTACATCACATCTCGCTCGTATGTCTCACCTTTGATTGCGGCCTGCAGATTTTCGCGTGTGGACTTCACATCGGGAGTTTCTATCTTCGCCTGGGGCTTCGCTCCCATCTTCTCAATCACTGCAGCATGATTGCTGGCATGAATCTCTTCAGCACGGGCCGCCGCACGAAAGAGACTAGCAACCTCACCATATCCCTCCGCGTCTGCTTTTTGGGCAAAAGCCAGGTAGCGGGCGTGCGCGTTGGATTCGCCGTTGTACGCAGCCTGCAGGTTGTCGAGTGTGCTTGTCTTCGCAACTGCGGCTCGAGAGGACAGCAGTATCGCGGTCAGGGCAATTGCCACAACCGATACGCTTGTAAAGATTGACTTGGTATGAATCATTGCTTTCCCTTCCTGCACGGCCTCGTGAAGAAGGTCATGCTTCTTTCTAGGGAAGCAATACGCAGGCCATTTCACCTAAAAGGCGTAACCCATTGAAGCTCTGCAAATTCGATCCACAGATCACCGTTACCGCCTCTTCGACGTCCAAAGTGTTGCACATGTTGTCAAAATATTTTGACGTCATGAAAGACGATAGCCAGGCTCAGGACCCAAAATACGATGGCGTAGAGAGGATGAGCGCCTTCTTGGCGTCATATTCAAATTGTGAAGTTGCGCTCCAGACTGAGGAGCAACTGTGAACGCCGCGCTAGATGCTGCATGGTAGGGAGCCAGGATAAGCGCGGAGATGTCGCCCCATGCGTGTCCCTGAGTTCCGGCCATTTCCTTCACGATGTAATTCTGATAGGACCATTCTCGGCATAGGCTATGAAATATTCGCATCGTCGCCGGCCGTTGCGCAGGCGCGTCAACCATTTGCAAGGCGCCACAATGTCCGATAACAGATATTCTGTACGGTTGGCAAATGCCGCTTATTCAGGCTTGGCCGATCTTAACCACTAAAGCACTAGGGATCTTAGGCGGATCCACTCTTCCCCTGCTTACATCTTGTAGCGCCCGAAGTCTTCATCATTTAGGCCCTCGAGCCATCCGCGAAGTTGTTCCGCAGTGGACCCCTCAGCCTGACCGGACGTATTAATTCTTGCCGCCTGCATCACCTGCTCGGAAACATAGATTGGACAGTCCGCACGTAAAGCAAGCGCAATTGCATCCGAGGGGCGTGCGTCTATAACAATGGACTCTGTTCCTTGACGAACCCATAAAGCCGCCATAAAAGTGTCATCGCGAAGTTCAGTTATAACAATCTTTTCAAGGACGCCATTCATGTAGCGGATTAAGTTTCTGGTCAGATCGTGCGTCATGGGTCGAGGCGCAATTGCCTTTTCAATCTCGATCGCAATCGCATTCGCCTCGAATATTCCGACCCAGATCGGCATCACGGCCTCCGAAGCCACGTCCTTCAGCACCACGATGGGCATGTTGGTGGCGGGATCCATCATCAAGCCGCGTATTTTCACCTCGATCTCCATGCCCCCTCCCGTATCAATACCTTAGACCATTTCACCGACGAGGCTGTTAGGAAATGTCCCAATAATCTTTACCTTCACATAGCTTCCGGGCGCAGGCGAAATGGGTAGCGTCGTGGTAAAGTTCACCGGCTTGTTTTGGCTGCTTCGTCCTGCAATCTGTCCGCGCGCCGGATTCATTGCCTCAACCATCACTTCCATGATTTGCCCCAGGTGCTTGGCATAATTAGATCTTTGTATTTCCTTTTGCCGTTCCAGAAGCACGTGCAATCGATGAGCCTTTTCCGCTTCGGGGATTGAGTCAATCATCGTCAATGCCGGAGTGTTGGGCCGAGCCGAGTACTTGAATCCGAAGACGCAATCGTACTGAACCTCGGCAAGAAGGTCCATGGTCTGAATAAAATCGTCCGCTGTCTCGCCTGGAAATCCTACGATAATGTCGGTCGAGATGGATATTTGCCGCTTGGCTGCCTTCATCCAGCTGATGCGCTCCATGTACCACTCCCGGGTGTATTCGCGCGCCATCAATTTGAGCACACGAGATGAGCCTGATTGAACCGGCAGGTGTACATGGTCACACAGTGTGGGGACCGCATCGATTGCATCCACAATATCCCGGGTAAAGTCCCGGGGATGGCTTGTGGTGAATCTAACTCTCCGAATCCCGCCTACCTGTCCCACGTTGGCCAGCAGATCGGCAAAGCTCATCTTCCCTTCCGGGTCGCGATAGCTGTTCACGTTCTGGCCGAGCAACTGGATCTCCGTGTATCCCATATCTGCGATGCTGCGTGCTTCGGCCAGGATGGAAGAAGAGGTCCGGCTACGCTCCTTGCCGCGTGTATATGGCACAACACAATAGGAGCAAAATTTGTCACAGCCCTCAATGATGGTGATATAGCCGCGGTAGGGATTCTGCCGCGCCATGAACTCCGTCTCAAAGGTCTCCTCGGTCTGGCGATCATCCAACCCAGTGATGCGCGTTTCCCCGGATTCGAGACGCGTCAGCATCTCGGGCAGTTTGCGATAAGACGCGGAGCCGGAGACGAGCGAGACAAACGGAGCGCGCTCGAAGATCTTCTCGCCCTCCTGCTGGGCTACGCAGCCCAGCACGCCAAAGCGTTTCCCCGCCTGGTATAGCTTCTTGTAGTCGTTGAGCCTGTGGAAGACCTTCTGCTCCGCTTTATCGCGGATGGAACAGGTGTTGTAAAAGATCAGGTCAGCTTCCTCTTCCGACTCGACCTGCCTATAGCCCTGCTGCTGGAGTGTGCCAATAACCTTTTCGGAGTCATGGGCATTCATCTGGCAGCCGAAGGTCTCAAGGTAGAAGGTTTTTCCGGTTGCCATCACAAAATCCAGTATATCCCGCGCGCATCTCACCCGGAAGCCAGTAAACACCTGCTCCGCGCCTCCATCACTGCGGCAGCTAGATGTGCTCCAGTAAAATCCAACTCATTTGGAGAGTACAGATCCATGTCAACCAATCAAGCAGATCTTGATTCGAAGGCCCATTGGGATGGAGTTTATACGCGGGTTGCCGACAACAGCATGAGCTGGTATTGCTCACATTTGGCGACTTCGCTGCGTCTGATTCGCACTTCAGCAAGCCTTGATGCGCCAATACTTGATGTTGGCGGCGGTCATTCCACTCTCGTGGATGACCTGCTCGAACTCGGCTATCGTCGCGTTGCGGTTCTTGATGTGTCGCCTGTTGCCCTCAGTCGTGCAAAGGGGCGACTCGGAGAGTCGGCCAAACGCGTCACATGGCTTTCAGGGGATGTTCTGACGACACCGATTCTACAGGGCAGCTTTGCAGTCTGGCATGACCGTGCCGTCTTTCACTTTCTCCGCAACCCACAGCAACACCTAGAATACCGCCGCCAGATCGAACGCGTGCTGCAACCCGGCGGTAGCCTCATCCTCGCTACTTTCGGCCCCCAGGGGCCGCTCAAGTGTAGCGGACTTGAAGTTTGTCGGTATGATGACCATTCATTGGCCACGGAAATCGGACCGCAATTTCGGCTGATTGAGAGCCTGATTGAAATGCATCAGACACCCTCAGGCGGGCAGCAGCAGTTTCAGTACTGTCATTTCATCCGGGAATAAATGCTCTGCCCTCAGCGCAGCCCCGTGTGCAAGTAGGCGAGAAGCGCAGCCATCTGAGCATCCGTGAACCGCCCTGCAAAGGGTGGCATCATGCCTTTGCCTGAAAGCACCACGCGCGTTACCTCGCTGTCTGTTGCTGGTGCACCGCTGGGCAGCGTGGCGCGGGTATACAGCCCATGCAGATCGGGCGGGACTTTTTGAAGTTGCAGGTCGTTGTCCTCATGGCAGTGGGCGCAGCGCACCAGGTACAGATGCTTCCCTTCCGCTTCCTGCTCCGTGAGCGTTGGCTGACTGTGGCAACCGCCGCATGCGCCCAGGAGGCACAGAGCCGCACTGAGCAAGAACGTTCTGCATTGAACTGCCGGGGCGCTCATTCTCATCGGACCCATTCTAACGGTCGTCCTCCAATTCGCTTTGTGCGTGCGGGACGCGCTGTCATCTTCACGGCCCGCCGGGATACTCTATCGTTGATGAAGCCGCATACGGAACATCTCATTCCCCTCACCCACACAGCTCAAAATCGCTGCTTCGGCTGCGGTACCGCGAATCCCGGCGGTCTCCATCTCCACTTTCTGCTTGCGCCGGATGGCACCGTTGTGTGCCCGGCCACAATCTCCGACCTCTTCGAGGGACCGACGGGGTTCCTGCATGGAGGCATTATTGCAACGTTGATTGACGAGACGATGAGCAAGGCCGTGCGCGCAAGCGGCATTACTGCCATGACGCGCCACATGGAGGTGGACTACCGGCGGCCCATCCCATCCGGCAGCTCCATCCGCCTGGAAGGGCGTGTGGCACACAAGGAGGGCCGCAAGCACTGGGCCGAAGCATGGATTCTTGATGATGCCGGCATGCGCTATGCGCAGGGCAAGGGCCTCTTCATCGAGGTGCACCCGCGCTAAGAGCGCCGATCCGCCATCCTCATCTCTCCCGCTGTGCCGGGCTCACCACTGCTCTTACTTCAACAGCTCATCGGTACCCCAAACTCAATCTCCCGTGCGGTCAACACCGGCAGATCTCCGGCAAGGATCGCCGCACGCTCCAGTACGTGTTCCAATTCACGTACGTTACCCGGCCATGTATGCGCCGCCAGCTTCGCCTGTGCTCCCTCGTCCAGGCGCTTCACTGGTGTCTCGCGCCCCATCCGCTTCAAAAAGTGTTCGACAAGCAGTGGCAGATCCTCAATGTGCTCCTGCAGAGCCGGCGTTTGGATAAGGAACACCGCAAGCCGGTAATACAGGTCGGCGCGAAAGCTTCCCGTCTGCGCCTGTTGCACCAGCGCCCGGTGCGTCGCAGCTACAATCCGCACATCCACCTTCACCGTCTGGTTGTCGCCCACACGTTGCAGTTCCCCACTCTCCACAAAGCGCAGTAGCTTCGCCTGGAGGGCAAGGGGCATCTCTCCAATCTCATCCAGAAAAAGCGTGCCTCCATCGGCAGCTTCAATACGCCCCACCCTGCCCTGGACAGCGCCTGTGAAAGCGCCGCGCGTGTGGCCAAAGAGTTCCGCCTCCAGCAATGCCTCGGGAATGGCGGCACAATTGATGGCTACAAATGGCTTGCAACTCCGCGGCGAAAGCCGATGCAGTGCCTGGGCCACCAACTCCTTGCCGGATCCTGTGGGCCCTTCAATGAGTACCGGCGTGGAGCGGGGCGCCACAAGGCGCACACGGCGGCTGACCTCAAGCATGCACGGCCCTTCGCCCACCAGTTCAGGTAGCCTTTGCTCCTCCACACTGATCTTTGTAGTGCTCAGGCCCACGTCATTGGTTCTTGTCTTAGTGGCGCATACCCTATCTGCCGGCAACGTCTCCTGAGACGTGCGATCCGCCCTCGGCTTAGGCATCGCGCGCACCACAGTCAGTTTTGGCACCGGATGCGCAGCTGCCGGGTAGCCTTCCTGGCTGCGATGTAAGGCATAGAGCAACTCCTGGCGATGCGGCCCCCGCGGCCCATCCTGTGCAACTGTCCCGTCAGCGCTCAAAATGTCCACTTCAGGAAAATACTGGCGGAAGTCCTTGAGAAATTCCTCATGGTCAAGATCCGGTAACCATGAGTCGATGATGACGGCCTCAGGTGTAGCCGCAGTAGCCTCGGTCCACGCCGCTGCTCCTCCTTCGGCTTCCCTCACCTGCCAGCGCAGTCCCGCAAGAATCTCATGGATTCGCCGCCGAAAGGCACGATCGGCACTGGCAACCAGTGCTGTCCGCGGCCGGATGCGTGGAGCAGACGGTAGGACTGGAACACTCAAGGCTTGCATCTGGATTCTCCTCAGGATGGTGATGTGTGGAATGTGCTATTGGCGGACTATGCTTGCGCGGTGCTCGCCTGGACAGTTATCTCAGTGGGTACTGAGGATGCCACAAGACTCATGTTGTCATCTGCGGGCACCATGTATCCCTTGCAACGCACCGTCTGAATCAATTGCCCGGGGGGCGGATCTTTGAGCTTGCGGCGCAGATAATTTACGTAGACATCTACGATGTTGGTGGACTGGGCCGGTTCCAGGTGCCACACACTGTCCAGCAATTCCATCCGCGAAACACAATGCCCACGGTTGAGCATCAAATGCTCCAGCAGCGCAAATTCCTTATTGGTAAGTTCAATAACTTCGCCCCCGCGGATGGCCCTGTGGTCCAGCCGATTCAGTTCCAGATTGCTGGCGCGAAGCAGCAGTCTTGCCTCCCGCTTGCGACGCAAGAGAGCCCGGCAACGCGCACGGAGTTCATACAGACTGAACGGTTTCACCATCAGGTCGTCCGCACCATGATCCAGGCAGCGCACCCGCGTCTCAACCTCCTGCCGCGCAGTCAGCACAAGCACAGGCAGGTCATGGTCCATCGTTCTGACAGCACTTAGTACCTCTTCTCCATCCATCACCGGCAGATTGAGGTCCAAAATTGTAAGGTCGGGCTGCTCTTCACGAAAGGCGCGCATCGCCTCCGCACCGTCATAGGCAAGACGAACGCGATGTCCCTCCGCTTCCAGCCCGCGCCGCAGAAACACCCCCAGCGCCTTGTCATCTTCGGCGATCAACAGTCTCATAGCTACCTTCCGTGCTGTTCATTGCCGCCCGTTCTGCACTTGCTATTCTCGAGTGGCCTCAAGGTTAAGCATTTGCACACGTGCGGCTCCACTTCACCTTGCTGTGTTGCAAGTTGAAACACAATGAAAATAAGAGAAATGAAATCGTGCAGATTCCTGGAACGGGATTGCACAAGCAGTAGTCCCAAAATAGTGAGCACGAACACGCCTATTCGAGACACTGGCCTCGGATTACACGTCAAGGAGAGACGCTGCGGTGCCCAGACGGTACATTTGCGAACAGGAATAGAAAAATGAGGTTGCGATTCGCTTTTTATTCGCTATAATGCGCCCATGGCTGTCACCCGAAGGCAAAAAGAGATTCTCGATTTCCTCGAATCGTTTGTCACACGCAATGGCTATTCGCCCTCTTTTGAGGAGATTGCGCGCGGCATGGGGCTGAAGAGCCTGGCGACCGTACACAAACACATCACCAACCTTGAGCGGAAGGGGATGCTGGACCGCGTCCATAACCGCAGCCGCTCCATCGATGTGTTGCCACCTGGAACACGTTCAAGGACCAGCGACCGTCTGCCATTGGCTGGGCGTATCGCTGCCGGTCTCCCCGTCGAGACGCCTGAACTGCCGGAAAGCATCTCCCTGCACGATGTTGTCGGCAACCGAGACGTGTTTGCGCTGGAGGTGCGCGGGGAATCCATGCGCGACGAACACATCATCAACGGCGATTACGTGCTGGTTGAGCGCACGCGTACTGCCCGCCAAGGAGACATTGTGGTCGCTCTGGTGCATGGGTCAGAAACTACCCTTAAGCGCTTTTATCCCGAAGGATCACTGGTACGGCTGCAGCCCTCGAACATTGAGATGGAACCCATCTATGTGCAGGCCTCCCAAGTCGCCATTCAGGGGCGCGTTCTCGGGGTTCTGCGTAAGTATCGCTGATGCTGTACTACGGCATTCCCAATAACGAAAGCCCGGCGCTACGCCGGGCTTTCTTATGTCCATCCATCCGAAAGGAATCCTACGCGAGCAGACGCTGGACTTTCTCCTCGATCACATTCTGCGGAGCATAACCCACAACCTGGTCTGCCACCTTGCCGCCCTTGAAAAACAGCAGCGTCGGAATGCCGCGGATCCCATAGCGCGAAGGCGTTGCGCCGTTCTCGTCTACATTGACCTTGGCCACTTTGATTTTGCCGGCATAAGATGCCGCCACGCTATCCACGATGGGCGCGATCGCCTTACATGGCCCGCACCACACCGCCCAGAAATCCACCAGCACGGGCTGCTCACTCCGCAGCACCTCCTGGTCAAACGTTGCATCGCTTACTTCCAGCACACCTGCTCCAGCCATGTTCCTCCCTTGCCCTTCTCGTCATTTCAGATTCGCGGGCTATATTGTCATTCTATGGGATGCGGGTGCGCCATAAAAGGTCGCAGGTCACAGCAGTGCTCACCGTGGGGCGAATAGTGGGAATGCGGTGAATTGGAGTGGAATCGGTCTGCCTCGAAAAGGAGCAATAGGGCGCATAAATCAAGAGCGCCCGGATCCTGAATGGATCACGGGCGCTAGAGCAGCCCTCCCCCAGAACTGCCCACGCAGCGAATGTATGGATTCTGCCGCACATTAGCAAGAAAACTTAGGTAATCGATAGGAGAATAACCGGCGGGTGAGTGCTCGTACCGTTACCCTTACAGCCGCTCAATATTACTGATTTGCAACCTTTTTCCGTCTGCGGGCATGGACTCAAGCCACCAGGCACGATATGCGAAGCGCGGGCTCAGCATTGCCCGGATTCTCTCAGAGATCCGCTCAAGGCGAAGCGGCATTCCAGCAGTTCCGCATCCGGCAAATCGCTGATTGCCTGCCTGATGAGGATGGACGCTGGAGGAATGCTCTCCCGGTCTCCTACGATGACAAGCATGGCCGGGCCTGCGCCACTCAATGCAGCGCCAAGAATCCCATTCCGGCCGGCCAGCGGCAGCAGGCGCGGCAGCAAAGGGCAAATGGATTCGCGATAAGGCTGATGCAGGCGATCCTTCATCGCCACCCGAAGCAGGTCACCGCGCTCCAAGGCGAAGGCAAGGCCCAGCAAGGAAACGGCCTGAATATTGCTTACGGCATCCGCCCGCGAGTAACTTGCAGGTAACACAGCGCGCGCCTGGCTGGTGGCCAGAGGATTGGCGGGCAACACAATGATGGCCCGCCATTGTGCCGGTGGCTCAACGCGAGCAAAGCGGATGGACCGCCCTTCAGTTGCAGCGGTGACAAATCCTCCCACCCAGCAGGCGACAGCGTTGTCCGGGTGTCCTTCCAGCACACAGGCCTCTTCGAGAATCTGCCCGTCCGTCCACCCGAGATGCCCGAAATGAACAGCCAGCGCAATAGCCGCCAACCTGCCCGCTGCTGAAGACCCACAGCCCATGCCCAAAGGAATGCCGTTTGCCATGCGAATTGATAAAGGCACGATGGGCCGATCGTTCTCTTGCAGCAGCCTCTTGTAGTTCTCGAGGATGAGGTTATCCTCAAGGCGCGCACAGCGTTCGGCATCCCGGCCCGTTGCCTGAATGGAAAAATCGTCGGCTTCGACGGCTTCGATTTCCAGATAGAAATCCAGCGCCACAGCAGCGGCGTCAAAGCCGGGCCCTAAATTTGCGGATGTGGCGGGCATACGGAGACGCAGCGGAGCACTCATCCCACGCTGCCCTTCAGCGCGGCCAGCACGGCCGCAGGAGTGGCGTCCACTGCCACGGCATTGCGCCGCAAGCTGTTAACCTCGGCTTCATGGCCGGCAAGTTCCTTCTCGCTGAGCAACGTTCCGCGATGGAAGTCGATGGTGTAATCCGCGTCTTTCAAGGTGTGACCGGTGAGCAGCAGTACAACGGTTTCCCCCGCAGCCACGCGGCCGTCTGCGCGTAACTTCTTCAAACCTGCCAGCGTCACTGCGGATGCAGGCTCGCAACCGAGACCTTCCGCACCCAGTTCCGCTTTGGCAATCGCAATCTCGGTTTCGGTCACATCCAGGCACCAGCCGCCCGTCTGCTTAATCACACGCGCGGCCTTACGCCAGGAGGCCGGGTTGCCAATGCGAATTGCTGTGGCGCGCGTATGCGCCTCCACTGGCTCCATGGTTGCGCCCTGACTCGTGGCTAGGCTGCGCACCAGTGGGTTCGCGCCCTCGGCCTGAATCACTGAGATGTGCGGCACGTGGGCCACGAGGCCCAGCTCATGCAGTTCGTGAAAGCCCTTGCCGAGCGCAGAACTGTTGGCGAGGTTGCCGCCGGGGACAATAAGGTGGTCAGGAACATTCCAGTCAAAGGCTTCGGCTATTTCAAAGGCCGGAGTCTTCTGCCCTTCCAGACGATAAGGATTTACGGAGTTCAAAAGATAAATCGGCGCTTCGCGCACAATCTCAGTAAGCACGCGCACACAGCCATCGAAGTCGGTCTTCAACTGGCAGGTCACAGCGCCGTAGTCCATAGCCTGCGAGAGCTTGCCCCAGGCTATTTTGCCTTCGGGAATCAGGACCAGGCTGCGCAAGCCCGCGCGAGCCGCGTAGGCGGCCATGGCAGCCGAGGTATTGCCCGTTGATGCGCATGCGACCCATTCAAAGCCGCGCTCATGCGCAACGCTCAGGGCTGCGGTCATGCCAGTGTCCTTAAACGATCCTGTGGGATTCATGCCCTGATGTTTGGCATAAAGCCGATCCATGCCAAGTGCTATTGCCACGCGCGCCAGCGGATAGAGCGGCGTATTGCCCTCGCGCAACGTCACGGCATCGCCGAAGCTGTCAAGGATGGGAAGCAGTTCGCGGAATCGCCAAACTCCGGACTGGTCAAGCGCGTCAAACGAGCTGCGCCGCTCGCGCCAGAGCCACTTGAGCGCGCCGGGATTAGGACGGTCATGTCCTCCACGCTGGCTCCAGCCCACATACTCCACTTCAAAGAGATCGCCACACTTGGCGCAGCGAAAATCAGGCCGGGCATCGGAGCCAGAGATTAGGTCTCCGCAGCCGAAACAGCGTAACTTGTGCAGATTGTCGTTCATGCCTGGCTTTAGGTTATCAGCCTGAGGCGGATTTTGCGGCCTGTGGACTTCCCTGCCGCGCTCAGAAGCCCACGAGCACGGGCTCCATCTCCAGCCGGATGCCAAAGTGCGTCTCCACCGTATCGGCAATTTGAGTGGCCAAAGCAAGAATCTCCTGCGCCGAGGCGCCTCCGCGATTGATGAGTGCCAGTGTGTGCCGCGAAGACAGCCCTGCCGCGCCTAGCGTGTAGCCTTTTGCGAATCCTGCATGCTCAATGAGCCATGCCGCCGGGATCTTGTGCGCTGCGCCTTGATGCTCGGGACCAGCAGGAAAGCGTGGCGGATCTTCGCCGCAGACGGATGCAATGTGCCGTACCTGCCCATCTGTTGCCACGGGGTTCTTGAAGAAGCTGCCTGCACTGCGGCAATTCGGATCACCCTCAACCAGCAGCATTCCTTTTGCCTGCCGCACATGACGCACAGCGGCCGCAACCTCTGCAAGCGTTGGATTCGCCCCCGAGCGAAAACTGCGTTGCAAATCAGAATAGAGGAGCGTTGGCTTTCCATCCTGCGTCAACCGATAGTCTACGCGGGTGACTACATAGCGGCCACGATCCGTCGAGTTGAAGCGGCTGCGACGATAGGCGAAGCCGCACTCGGCAGCGCTGAATTCGACAAATCTGTGCTCCATCAGGTCGTAGGCACGCACGCATTCGATGCTGGAGGCGACTTCCTGACCGTATGCGCCAACGTTCTGCACGGGTGTTCCGCCGACGGTGCCGGGAATTCCGGCGAGGCACTCGATACCGGCGCAGTTGTCGGCAACAGTGCACTCGACAAAACCATCCCAGCTTTCGCCGGCTGCAGCCTGATAAATAACTTGAGCCGCGTCCTGCTGCGTGGACAGGCGTGTGATGCCTGTGAGCGCAATGTGCACCACGATGCCGTTGAACCCGCCATCGGCCACAAGCAGATTGCTGCCGCCGCCCAGCACGAACAATGGCTGCGCGTGCTCACCAGCCCAGGCTGCGGCTTCGGCAATCTCCTCTTCACTCGAGGCCTGAACAAACCACCGTGCAGCGCCCCCGACGCCGAAGGTAGTGAAGGAGGCCAGAGGTGTGTTCTCTTGAAGAAGCATCGGCACAAGGCTACACCACCAGCGTTTGACGGTAAAATGGAAACAGGCAACTTCCCCGAGCCGGAGGCAACAATGTACCCAGAAATTATGGTGATTCCCATGCGCGAGGAGCTTGTGCGCGCTGGCATCCAAGAGACCCGCACAGCAGATGAAGTAGATTCGGCGCTGCACCAGCCCGGTACTACGATGGTGGTGGTGAACTCGATTTGTGGTTGCGCAGCGGGCAAGATGCGGCCCGGCGTGCGGCTAGCGCTGGCAAATGCCACCAATCAGCCTGACCAGAAGATTACGGTCTTCGCCGGCCAGGACCGCGAAGCCACGGAACGCGCACGCAGCTATTTTGAAGGCAATCCGCCAAGTTCCCCTGCCATTGCGATACTGCGCGACGGCAAGCTGGTATATCTCATGCAGCGCTACGTGATTGAACAGGCAACGGCGCAGCAGATTGCCGGTGAGCTGGTGCGCGCCTTTGACGAGCACTGTGCCAGGACGAGCGCGTAAACAAACCGACATAATCGCTGCAACGACAATGGCCTCCCGGGCGGGAGGCCATTGTGCTTTGGCGTACGCTCGACTCAGTCGAATTCCGAGGCCGAGGAGAGCGCCTGTACTTTGCTGTGCTTGATGGAGTAGCTGAAGTAAATGATCAAACCAATGATGAGCCAGCCTATCATCACAGCCCACGTAATCAGCGGAAGATTGAGCATGAGGTAGAGGGCAGTCACAATGCCGAGAATGGGCACTACCGGCACAAACGGTGTGCGGAAGGGACGGTGCAGGTCAGGATGCCGCACGCGCAGCACCCACACACCCGCGCAGACAATGGTGAAAGCCAGCAGCGTGCCGATGTTCACCAGCTCCGCGAGTCGCCCAACGGAAAGAAAGCCTGGCATGATGGCCGCAACGCAACCGACAACAATGGTAGAGATCCATGGAGTACGGAACTTCGGATGAATCTCCGAGGCCCACTTGGGCAGAAGGCCGTCACGCGACATGGAAAAGAAGACACGCGACTGGCCAAGCAGCATGACCAGCATCACCGTGCCCAGCCCAAAGACGGCGCCAATCTTCACCAATAGTGATCCCCAACTGACGCCCGTGGCGTCAATGCCGATCGCCACCGGATCCGCCACGTTGAGCATCTTGTAGTTCACCAGGCCGGTGAGCACCAGCGAGACCATGATGTAAAGAATTGTGCAGATGACGAGAGAGCCGAGGATGCCCAGCGGCATGTCCTTCTGCGGATTGCGCGCCTCCTGCGCTGCGGTGGAGACGGCATCAAAACCGATGTAGGCGAAGAAGATGGATGCGGCAGCCTTGGGAATGCCTGCCCAGCCGAAGTTTCCCTGCCCGTCGGCGGGTGGTACGAAGGGATGCCAGTTCTGCGCGAGGAGACCCGGGTGGCGGAAAAGAAAATATGTGCCCAGCACCAGGAAGATGCCCACCACGGCCAGCTTGACCACAACAATCGCGGAGTTCAGGTTGGCCGACTCTTTGATGCCGATCACGAGCACGGCGGTAATGACGAGCACGGCGAGGATTGCCACCAGGTTGAAGAGTCCGGTTGCATGCTGCAGGCCGGCCGCACTGACACCCGGCGGCAGTGACGCCAAGGGTAACCAGTGATCCTGATAGAAGACGAGCGGCGTGCCGGGAGTGGCCGTAAGCTGCGGCGGGATATAGATGTGGACCTGCTGGAGCAGGCTGTTGAAGTAGCCTGACCAGCCGGCGGCGACGGTCGCAGCACCGAAGCCGTACTCCAGCCCAAGGTCCCAGCCGATGATCCATGCGACCAGCTCACCGAGAGTCGCATAGCCGTAGGTATATGCCGATCCCGCGATGGGGATGATGGATGCGAACTCTGCATAGCACAGGCCCGCAAAGGCACAGACGATGCCCGCGAGTACAAAGCTGAGAGCGACGGCCGGACCCGCATGCTGTGCTGCCGCTTGCCCGGTGAGCACAAAGATGCCTGCGCCAATGATGGCGCCGATGCCGAGCGTGACAAGATTCATGGCGCTCAGTGAGCGCTTAAGCGTGTGTTCACCTTCGTCGCTTGATTCCTGCGAGAGAAGCGACATCGGTTTGATGCGAAGCAATCTGGGCATGAACGAGGAACGTCCTCCTCAACGAGTGAGTACTGCTGAAGCCTTTGGGTGCGCGGAGCGCCGCGACCAGAAGAGATACACGGGAATCCCGAGCAGAACTAGTACCAGACCCGGCCACGTGTATTGAGGCTTGTACCGCAATAATACGATACATATCCACGTGGCCATCACGATGTAGAGCGCGGGCAGAATCGGATAGCCAATCGCCTTGTACGGGCGCTGCGCATCCGGTTGTTTGAAACGCAGGACAAACAGTCCGGCGATGGTGAGGATATAGAACACAAGAACAGCAAAGATGATGTAGTCGAGCAGTTGGCTGTAAGAGCCGGAGACGCAGAGCAACGCTGTCCAGCATGCCTGAACAAGCAAACCCGCGGCGGGTGTTTTGTACCGAGGGTGTAGCTTACCGACAGACTTGAAGAAGAGGCCGTCCCGGCTCATGGCGTAGTACACACGCGCGCCTGCGAGCGACATGCCATTCGCGCAGCCGAAGGTGGAGATGAGAATGGCTGCCGCCATCAGCTGAGCCCCGCCGGTGTGGAAGATCTGCTCGAGCACCGCTGTGGCGACGCGATCTTCCGTGGCATGTTGCAGGCCACGCGCCAGGGCTGTGGCTCCATGCGGGTCCCCGTGCATGGGCAGCACAAGCAGATAGCCGAGCGTAACCAAGATGTAAATCGTCAGCACGAAGCCCGCGCCCAGAATGAGCGAGAGAGGCAGGTTGCGTCGCGGGTTTCTGACCTCGCCCGCCGTGAATGTGACGTTGTTCCATGCATCGGAGGAGAACAGTGAACCCACCTGCACGACGGCGAGAATTACGAGCATGTTGACGAGCACAGTGGGTCCGCCGATGCCGACCTGCACGGGGTGTAGAATGCTCCAACCGGCATTCTGCCAGAACTGGCTCCAGCCGGGGCCGAAGTTGGCGTTCCATGCGGCGTCATTCGGTCCGAAGGTGAACGCCAGCACGACGAGTGCAGCAAGAGAAAGCGCCTTGGCCGAGGTGAAGATGTTCTGAATGAGCGCGCCGAGCCGCACTCCAAAAACGTTCACGATGGCCAGCAGAAAGACGATGACGATGCCGGTGAGGTTGGCCGTGTTGACGCCAATCTCCATGTTGCCCAGCACCATTGGGCCGACGCGCATTGCGGGCACATGCGCGATGTGCCACAGCCAGTGGGTTGTGGAGATTGTGGGAAAGAAGACGCCGAGAAACTTGCCGAAGGCAACACAGACGGCGGCGATGGTGCCGGTCTGGATGACGAGGAATAGCGTCCAGCCGTAGAGGAAGCCCCAGAGCGGGCCGAGCGACTCACGCAGGTAAACATACTGGCCGCCGGCTTTGGGCATCATGGCAGCGAGCTCGCCATAGCTGAGCGCACCAATCATGGTCATGACAGCGGTGATAAGCCAGGCGGCCAGGAGCAGCGCGGGGGAATCCGTGATGCGGGCCATGTCGGCATCGACGAGGAAGATGCCGGAGCCGATCATGGAACCGGCCACGATGGCGGTGGAGCTGAAGAGGCCAAGGCTCTGCACCAGTCCCGTGGACGGCGTGGATGAACCTTGGTCCGGAGTGAGCTTTGCGGTCGTCACCTTGCTAGGTTGTACCCGATGGAGCGGATGGTTGTCTTGCCCTTTCGCGCTTGAATGGGCCCGGTGCGATGAAGCATATCAGCCAAGCTGCCGCAACCAGCTGCGGAACTCGGCTGCCGGGTCTTCGGAATGGAAGATGGCTGCGGATACGGCGACGGTGGTGGCCCCAGCGGCGAGTACGGCGGCGGCGGTGTCCAGCGTGATGCCTGCGGCGGCGACGAGAACAGCATCAGGGCCCGCCTGGGCGCGGAGACGGCGCACCCCTTCCACACCAATGGGCGCTTTGGCGGTTTGCTTGGTGGTGGTGGGAAAAACGGGGCCGATGGCGAGGTAGTCAGCGGGCGCGTCGAGAATGCCCGGCAGGAGCGTATCGCTGCCGCCGAAGGTGCCGACGATGCGGTCGGAGCCGAGAATACAGCGGGCCTCGGCGGGCGACAGGTCGCCTGCATCGACATGGACGCCGTCAAAGCCGGTGGCCGCAACAAGGTCCGCACGGTCGTCGAGGATGAGTTTGACGCAGCTGGCGGGCAGCGCAGCGCGCAGGACAGCTGCGTCGGCGAGCAATTCGGCGGCGGAACCGGTCTTGTTGCGGTACTCAAGCAGCGTCACGCCCGCCTCAGCCAGCGAACCGCCCAGCCGGTGCAGGAACTCGGCTCGGCCTGTGGCGGGAAGCGTGGAGGAATCAAGAATCGGATAAATCAGCGGAAAAGAAAAAGCCATGCGGTCAGGTTAAAAGGAAAGGCTGTCTCTTGTCAGATTGAGGGAACAAGGATCGCGTCCCTGTTCCCTGCTGTTCCTTCCTGTTTCACTTACATCTCGTCGGCAGACGGTCCATACGTACCGGGCACCTTCTTGTTGAGCAGGCGCAGGTAGACGCCCAATTGGCCACGATGGTGGATCAGGTGATTCATCACCGCGGTACGCCAGACGCTGAACTTCGAGTCGCTGATGATGACCTGGCCGCCCATGATAAAGCGCCAGCTTTCATCCCACGTTGACAAGGGCAATTTGGCCAGCACGTCCTTCAACTTTGCGGTCTGTTGGTCGAAGAAGGCGAGGAGTGCGGCGGTGTCGGCGGGAATATAGGGCTCGTGCTTCTGGCCGGCGACCATCTCCAGTTTGTCGGTGGTGAGGGTGCTCATGCCCCAGTTCCCTGCCAGTTCGCAGAGATGGCCTGCGAGACGGCCGAGGGACATGGATTTTTCGTGAGGCTTCCAGCCGAGATCAGCGTCGGCGGGAATTGCGGCAAGAATCTTGCGGGTGGTGGCTGCTTCGCGATCAAACTCAGCAATGAGTTCCTTCTGAATATCCATGAAATGTACCTCCGGATTGCAATGCAAGCATAGCCGATCCTGCGGTGGAAAAGGCGAATAAATGGCGATAACGTTTCGTCTCCTTGCCCTTATCGCGGCAACGCAAAGGCGACGTAGGCTCCGCCCGCAGGTCCCTTCGGGTCGCGGCCGCCGCTCGCGGCGATGACAACATACTGCCGCCCATCAACCATGTAGGTGGACGGAGTTGCCACGCCGGCAAAGGGCAACTCCGCCTGCCAGAGCAGCTTGCCGGTGGTGCAATCGAAGGCGCGGATGCGGCGGTCGTAGATGGTGGCGCCGATGAAGAGCACGCCGCCTGCGGTCACGACCGGGCCGCCATAGTTCTCCGTGCCGGTATTTGTCATTCCCTGCTTTGCCAGCGCGGGATACTCGCCGAGCGGCACCTTCCACAGATACTTGCCGGTCTTGAGGTCGATGGCACTGAGCGTGCCCCAAGGCGGCGTGATGGCCGGGTAGCCGTCTGGGTCAAGGAACTTGCGGTAGCCGGTGAAGGTGTACTTGTCCTGAGGCTGCGATGAGGCCATTGCATTGCCTGCTCCGGCGGCGTTGCCGGTGCGCAGGTAATCGAGAAGCGAGGCAAGTTCATCTTTGTCGATGTTGGGGTATGCCGGCATACGGCCGGAACCGTGCTGGATGGCTGCCTTGATCTTCGATTCGGGCAGGCGCTTCTCAATGTTCACAAGTGACGGAAATGTAGGTGGCGCGCCGGTGCGATCGATGCCGTGGCAGGCGGCGCATTGGCTTTGGTAGATTTGCTCGCCCACGCTGCCGGTGCGCACGGCGGGGACAAGGCCGCCGGTCCAAGCCATCTCAGTGGCGTTGACGTAGAGCACGTTGGTCGTGGGGTCGATGGCAGGGCCTCCCCACTCGGCGCCGCCGTCAAAACCGGGAAAGACGACAGTCTGCCTCCCGACGGCCAGAGGGACAAACTGGCCGTTGCTGCGGAATTCGCGGAAGGTTTTTTCAGCCCATTCGTGTGCCTCGGGCGTGCGCGTGGTGAGCATGTCATCCGTGAGCCGCTGGCGGGCGAAAGGCTCGGGCAGATCGGGCACGGGCTGCGTGGGTGAGGTGACCTCGCCGGGAACATCGCTGGGCGGGAACGGGCGCTCATGAATGGGAAAGAGCGACTTCCCGGTGACGCGGTCGAAGACCCAGAGATAGCCCTGCTTGGTGGTTTGCGCGAGGGCGTCGATGCGCTGGCCGTTACGCTCGACGGTGAAGAGCGCCGGCGGCGAGGGGAAATCGCGATCCCAGATGTCGTGATGCACGCCCTGGAAGTACCAGAGGCGCTTGCCGGTGTTGGCATCGAGGGCGAGGAGCGTGTCGGCAAAGAGATTGTCTCCGATGCGGTCGCCTCCGTAGAAATCCATGACGGCGGAGCCGGTGGGCACGTAGACGATGCCGCGCTTCGCATCGAGAGCCATGCCTGCCCAGTTGTTGGCGGCGCCAGCGGTCTTCCAAGCGTTGGGTGGCCACGTCTTGTAGCCGAACTCGCCGGGGCGCGGAATAGTGCGGAAGCGCCAGCGGAGCGCACCGGTGCGGACGTCGTAGGCGCGAATGTCGCCGGGCGGCGCGGGGTGGGTTTCGGGGTCACGGCCGCCGACAATGATGAGGTCCTTGTAGATGATGCCGGGGGTGGTGAGGACGGTGGACTGCGTTTTGTAGTCGCCGCGCAGATTCTTGCGGAGGTCGATGCGGCCAGCAGTGCCGAATGTTGGAACGGGCTTCCCTGTTTCGGCGTCGAGGCAATAGAGGTAGTTCATGATGCCGGCGAAGATGCGCGGGCGCTTGCCGGCATCTTCAGAATCAGGCCAGTACGTGACGCCGCGGACGGGCTGGCGGGCTGAGATGCCGGTGTCGAATTTCCATTTGAGCTTGCCGGTGGCGGCATCGAGGGCGATGACTTTTTGCGAGGTGGTGTAGGCGTAGAGCGTGCGACCCACGATCAGCGGATTCGTCTCCATGTTGCCCTTTTCGCCTGTGTCGTAGGTCCATGCGACCTGGAGTTGCGCGACGTTACTGCGATTGATCTGCGAAAGCGTGGAGTAGTGGTCGCCGTCAGATCCGCCGTTGTAGACGGGCCAGTCGTTGCCGCTTTGCGCAAGGACGGGAGATGCGGCGAGAGAACACAGGGCCAAGAGGCGGATGCGCGCACGCAGGGACATGAGGGCAGCAGATTCTCCGGGATGCAAGGAACGGAGCGATTGTTACACCCGGAGGCAAAGCGTGGGAAGTGTCTGCCGGTACGGCGCTGCTGGCTCATTCACAAGTCCAAGAAATTATCGGCAAACGTTTTGTGGAAAACAAAAATATTGAAGGGGGGGTAGGGGTGGGGGATGGACCGGGCGTATACCTGCCACAGCGACCTCCACCGATTTTGGTTTTTTGATTGCCATGAAGACATTGTGCGCCAAGGCGGACAAATGTTCTGCAAAGTGGCGACTGGATTTTGGGCAAGTGTAATGAGTGGGTTGCGGGCGGGCAATGCCGAGAGAAAGTTGACACTGGCCGGAAGTATAGATCCCAGGTCTCAAAATCGAGATCCTTCGACAGACTCAGGGCAAGCTCTGGGGCACCCGGCAGAAGAACTTTTTGGAAGGTGCAGGATGAGGGTTATGGCCTCCCACCCATTTTTTATGGACGGGGAACAAAGGATGGGATGGAGGGAGTTGACACGGCGATCAGGGGGCATTAGAGCATGGAGTGCTCTGCTTTGCGGACGACCCAGGTGGTCATGGCACGCTGGTCCTGGACGATGGTGGTTTTGATTGGATCTGCGAGCTGGCCCATGCGCTCTGTGTAAGCGAGAAGAAGGGCTTCATCGACGAGATAACGGATGGAGCCGTCAGGGGACTTGCAGCGGCGGCCTTCGAGGGGCTCGACGCGGTGCTCCATGCCGATGGAGGAGCCGAGGCGGGAGAAGAAGATGCCGCCGGGCTTGAGGGCGCGGAAGGTGCCGCGGAGCATGGCCGCAAAGTGAGCGTCGTCGCGCGCGAAGTGGAGGACGGTGTTGCTGATGACCACGTCGGCAAAGGCATCGGGAAAGGACATCTGTTCGACGGGCTCGACGCGAAAGTTGGAGGCAGGAAGCGATGCGGCGAGCGAACGCGCCATGTTGCGTACGGTCTCCACTTCCTCGGGATTCGTGTCGGCGGCGTAGACGTCATAGCCCTCGCGCAGGAGATAGACAAGGTTGCGGCCGGAGCCGCAACCTGCGTCGAGGATGCGCATGCCGGGCGCGATGCGGCCTTTGAGAATCTGGTCGAAGAGATAGATGTCAATCTGGCCGAATTGTTCCTGGAGGGTGGGCATGGTTTGCTTCACCATAGCATGCGGGGCTGCACTCGGCTCGGATGCAAATGGGTTGTGCATTCCCAGGTCTCAGAATCGAGACTTGGGACACCCGGCGCTCAAGATGACACCTTCATCGGAGTGCTTCCGCGCCAACTAAGACTGGCGTCTGGCGAGGAAGCGCTCCATGAACTTGGTGTCGAACTGGCCGTTGCGGAAGTCTTCGTCCTGGAAGATGCCCTGGTGGAGCGAGATCGATGTGTCGATTCCCTGCACTACAAACTGCGAGAGGGCGCGCTCCATGCGGGCCATGGCTTCAGCGCGGTCCTTGCCGTGGACGATGAGCTTGGCGATGAGCGAGTCATAGTAGGGCGGGACGACGCCTTCGGCGTACTGGGCTGTGTCCACGCGGATGCCATTGCCTCCGGGGACGTTGAAGGCGGTGATTTTGCCTGCGGACGGCGTGAACTTCTGCGGGTGTTCGGCGTTGATGCGGCACTCGATGGCGTGGCCGCGGAGCTCGACTTTGGGCGGCAGTATGTCCGAGAGCTTTTCTCCGGAGGCGATGCGAAGCTGGGCCTTGACGAGGTCAATGCCGGTGATGGCCTCGGTGACGGGGTGCTCGACCTGGATGCGGGTGTTCATCTCAATGAAATAGAGCTTGCGGTCCTCGTCCATGAGGAACTCAATGGTGCCGGCGTTCTGGTAGCCAATCTCACTGAGGCATCGGTTGAGGGTGGCGCTAATCTCCTCGCGCATTTTGGGCGTGACCTGAAGCGAGGGCGCTTCTTCAATGAGCTTCTGGTGGCGGCGCTGGATGGAGCACTCGCGCTCAAAGAGGGTGGTGACGTTGCCGTGCTCGTCGGCGAGGACTTGGAACTCGATGTGGCGGGGCTGCTCGATGAACTTCTCCATGTAGAGCTCGCCGTTGCCGAAGGCGTTGGCAGCCTCAGTGGAGGCGGCGTGGTAGAGGTTGGGCAGCTCCTCGGCGGTGCGCACGATGCGCATGCCACGGCCGCCGCCGCCGGCCTTGGCCTTGAGGATGACGGGGAACCCGATGCTGCGAGCAACCTGTAGGGCTTCGTCAGCGGTGGCGATGACACCGTCAGAGCCGGGAAGGATGGGCACGTTGGCCTGCTTCATGGCCTGGCGGGCTTTTTCCTTTTCGCCCATGAGGCGTGTGACCTCGGGCGGCGGACCGATGAACTTGATGTTGGAGGCGCGGCAGACCTCGGCAAAGTTGGCGTTTTCACTGAGCAGGCCATAGCCGGGATGAATGGCGTCCACGTCGGCTATCTCTGCCGCAGCGATGACGGCGGGGACGTTGAGGTAGCTGTCAGTGGGGCGTGGTGGACCAATGCAGATGGCCTCGTCGGCAAAGCGAACGTGGAGCGAGTTGCGGTCAGCCTCACTGTAGACGGCGACGGTGCGGACGCCGAGCTCCCGGCAAGCATTGATCACGCGCAGCGCGATTTCGCCACGATTGGCAACCAGTACCTTACGAAACATGCAATTCCCTTTGAAGAGCGGAGTCAGCGTGGGTTGGTGGTGATAGCGGAGCTGGCGAATGGCTCGATTGCCCGTATTGCATGAGAGGTCCAATCGTGCGATGCGCTGGCTTCGCCATCATATCTGTCATTGCGTACTCGACATTTTCCACTAGCTCTGACGGATGGAGAAGAGTGGCTGGCCGAACTCGATGGGCTGGCCGTTGGTGACGAGGCAGCGGACGATTTCTCCGGCGGCGTCGGCTTCAATCTCGTTCATGAGCTTCATGGCTTCAACGATGCAAATCACCTGCCCCTTTTCGACGCGATCGCCGACGGAGACAAAGGGCGGCGCGCCGGGCGATGGCGAGCCGTAATAGGTGCCGACGATGGGAGACTTGACGATGTGTAGGCCCTCGTCTGGGTCGGCCGCAGGGGCAGCGGCTGCGGGGACAACGGCAGGAGTGGCAGCGTGTCCGTGGGCATGCGCGGCGGGAGCGGACGGCACGGAAGCCAGGAGCCGGGCAAGATCAGAGACGTTGGATGCAGAGCCTTCGGGTTGGCCGAACTTGAGCCGGATTTTCATGTCTCCGCGATCAAGGTCAAATTCGGAGACCTGGTACTGCTTCAGGAATTCAATGAGTTCTTTCAGGTCCTGGATATCCTGTGGTTTCATTCGATCCTTGCCTCTCCCGGTGGTTCCGGGATGGAATTTGGTCACAGCTCGATGAGTGCCTTAGGCGCGGGAGTGAGCACCTGGCCTCCGTTACGGTTTACCGCCACCATGTCTTCAATCCGGATGCCGAACCTGCCCGGGAGATAGATGCCGGGCTCAATGGTAATGACCATGCCGGGAAGGAGCCGGGCAGTTTGACCGGCGCCGACGCGTGGCGACTCATGAATCTCCAGGCCGACCCCGTGGCCGGTGGAGTGTGTAAAAGCATCAGCCAGTCCGGCGCGGCGGAGAACGCCGCGGGCTGCTTCATCAACCTCCTCGCAACGGACACCGGCGCTGACAGCTGCGACGGCGGCCTGCTGCGCTTCCAGTACGGCCTGATAGGCGTCGCGCTCCTGTGCCTTAGGCGTACCGAAGTGTATGGTTCGGGTCATGTCTGAGCAGTAACCCTTGAGGATTATACCGAAGTCGAGGGTCAGGAAGCCTCTGCGAGGGAGGCGCGCCTGTGTGGCGTGGCCATGAGGCAGGGCAGAGCGGGGGCCGGAGGCGACGATGGTGTCAAACGACATGCCCTCTGCGCCGAGAAGGCGTGCCTGATGCTCGAGCTCGGCGGCGACCTCAATTTCTCTGAGACCGGGGCGGAGGAAGGTGAGGATGTGGTCAAAGAGTGCGCAACCGAGCTGGGCCGCCTCCTTCATGATGGCAAGCTCCTCTTCATCCTTGACCAGGCGTAGGGGCTCTACGAGCGGAGCGGCAATGGCGGAGAGCAAGCTGCGGCGTAGGCGCGAGGGCAGGGCTGCCTTCCAGCGGGCCAGGTCAGCGACGGTGGTAAAGGCGGGGTCGAAGCCGGCGAAGTCAACGCCAGGCTGGGCGGCGAGCCACTGGACGGCGGCTACGGCAGGCGGGCCGGAGACAATCTCAACCTGTGCGCTCTTCACTTCCTCCTTGGCCTGCGTGGTGTAGCGGCCATCGGTAAAGAGGCGCGCGGTGCGGCGCGTGACGGCCAGCGCGGCGCTGGAGCCGGTGAAGCCGGAGAGATAGCGGAGATCAGGAAGATGGGTGACGATCAGGCCCTGCAAGCCTGTGCGGGTCATGCGGCGACGAAGTTGACCGATACGGCGCAAGTGTTCCACCCGGAAAGATATATCACGGCGGGGCGGGATTCAGGGATCTGGCAGTAGGGTACATCTGTCCACACTGCGCGACGTAAGGCTAAAGCGCGGGCTTGACGGGCTTCTTCTGGGTGGTGTCGGGCTCGGCTTCGGCGGTGCGCTGGTCGGACTGGCGGTCCATCCACTCGTCGAGGCGGGAGCGCTTGAAGCGCCAGCGGTTGCCGAGCTTGAAGGCAGGGACGAAGCCCTCGGATGCGTATTTGTAGAGGGTGTCGGGCGAGATGCCGAGGTAGTCGGAGGCCTGGCGGATGTCCATGACTTCGCGGACTTCAGGGACGAGCAGATTAGAGCGGACTGCGGAGTGGCGCATGGTTTACCTCCTGAGGGCGGAGGCCCGCAGGCGATGATTCCGGCCGTGAGCCGGTAGTCCTGTATATAACGCGGATTGAACCGCCAATTCAAGGAGTTTCAGGCAAATAAACCGGAAATTGCAGGAAATGGCGAAACCGGGTACGGGACTCAAGACGGGTGGCAACGAGGCATAACCCAGCCCGTTGGGCAGGCGGCAAGTCCAGCCCCAAGAGGTTGGGTTGTTGGAACGGATGGTGCGGGCAGGCGAGTTCCCTGCCCGTCAGGAGCTTAGTTCTGGTCGTCGCGGCGGTGGAGCGTGGGCCTGTCGGTGGGGTCGCCATTGCCGTTGCCATTGTCCGTAGTGTCTGCGCTGGCACGACGGAGCGAGGGCTTGTTCTTGTGCGTATCGAGCAGACGGCGCTTGTTCTCAATACGGGCCAGGCGGGCCTTGACGTCATCGAACTCGGAGGTGGTGACGAGGTACTCATTCTTGGCAGGAAGGATCTTGGCTATCTCCTCCTGCGAATGGAGGATGCGGTCGGGCGTCTGGGGGTGATCAGAGAATGCTTTGGCGACGAGGCCGGGTTTGCGCTTTTCGAGGGCCTGAATCTTCTCAAAGAAGCTGATGAAGGCCTGGGGGTCATAGCCGGAGCGGTACATGTACTGCACGCCGAGGAAGTCAGCCTGCGCCTCAAACTCGCGGGAGAACATGAGGAAGGTCATGGGAATGGCGAACTGGGCGGCCTCGTAGATGCCATAGCCGGTCCAACTGTAGCCGGTCATCATGATGAGGGGGATGGTACCGATTTGCGCGTAGTTCATGCGCGTCTGCTCACGGACGGCGTGGTGTGCGCAGACGTGGGCCACCTCATGGGCCATGACGCCGGCCAGCTCGGCCTCCTCGTCAGCGTTGAGGATGAGGCCGGAGTTGACGTAGAAGAAGCCGCCGGGCAGGGCCATGGCGTTGATCTCGTCGGAGTCAATGACCTTGATGGTGAAGGGCACTTTGCAGTCAGAGTTTTTGACGATGTTCTGTCCGATGCGGTTCACGTACTCGGTGACGACGGGATCGGTGATAAAGCGAGTGCTTTTCTCAATCTCGTCGGCGTAGGTCTTGCCCATCTTGATTTCAGTGTCAGTGGAGTACCAGTTGCCGAATCCGCGGCCGCCGATGTTGCGATTGCCGACGGCGTTGACGTCGTCGATGCTACCGGGCTTGACCTTAATCATCTGGCTGCCGGGCTCGACGACCTTCTCGGGGTTGACATTGAGATCCTGGTCGTTCTTCTGGTTCTTATCCTTCTTTTGTTTGTCTTTGTCCTTTGAGGCATCGCCCTTTGCAGCCGGTGCGGGAACGTCACCGGCGACGGGAGTGGTGCCGGGAGCGGGCTGCGCGGTGGGCGTGGAGGCTGGAGGCGTGCTGGATGGGGTGGACTGGGTGGTGCTTTGCGCCCAGAGGGTAACAGCAGAAGCCAGCACATAGGAGGCCAGCAAACCGGTTCCCAATCGCAACGAAATTTTGTTCATGAACTCACCCCCTGATGGGTCGCACAAGCTCGCGTATTCCTGCTCCGCTTCGCTTCATCCATTAGACGCCAGTTTAGGGCGGAAAGGCAGCGCGAGAGAGAAATTTCACGGTTTTGCCGGGATGAAAAATTATGGCGCATCCGCCGTCTAACTTGGAGCAGGCCCCCGTCTGCATTAAAGTGGTGAACACGCAGCACAAAGGAGGAAAAGTGCGAGGCGCTGTTCTGGTACTTCGCGTTCTAGGGATCGCCGCGCTGCTGGTGTGCGCGTGGCAGCAAGTACCTGCACAGCAGGAACCTCCGCATCGGCCCCTTTTAGAGGCGATTACCGGGAAGCAACACCTTCCACCTGCGGACGTGAATGCGCAGGCGACGCCGCCGGTGGTGATTGACGCGACGCAGATCGGTTCCCCGCTGACGCTTGAGAAGGGTTGGCGCGTGGGCGTAACGGCGAACACCGCAGCGTCCGGATCGGATTTTGATGACCTGAAGTGGGTGGTGCGGAACACGGGCGACTCGCTGGACGACCTGCAGGATCTTGACCGGCCAGAGGGCGGAGCGCCGTCGCCTGAGCCCGGCGCCGGGCCGCATCCGCGGCATGGGCGGCCATTTGTGTGGTTTCGGCTGCATGTGAAGCTGAAGCCGAATCATGGGCCGATTGCATTGCTGATCGCGGTGCCGGTGGCGCAGAGCGCGACCATGAATGTGGAGGCGGGCGGACCGGGCGTGGATGTGTTTGCCAATGGCAAGCTGATTACGCCGGAAGGGCCGAATGGCCAGGCGGCGGGGCGCTACCAGGAGATTTCGCGCATTTACGACTTGAACGTGCCGCCGGAGGAGACGGATCTGACGCTTGTCATCCGCACACTCTACATCCCATTCGGACTTGCTTCGTATACGAACTTCTTTACGAATCGATCGCTGCGTCTGGGGCATCCGGCAGACCTGGCAAAGGATTTGGAGTCATGGAGTTCGCACACGTTCTTCGAGCACCTGCCACGGCTGGTGACGTCAATTCTATTCGCAGTGCTGGCGGTGTTCCTGCTGGTGCTCTACTTCACGCAGAAGGGGCACGCGGAGTACCTGTGGCTGGCGCTGCATGAGCTGGTGCAGGCGCCGATTGGCTTTATCGACCTGGCGGGAAGTACGGCGCAACTGGACCAGCTTTGGTATGCGGCGGCAACGCTGCAACTGGTGTTTATTGCGGCGTATCTGTACTTCGAGTTTCTGGCGGCGTTTCTTGCCCTACCGCGGCGCTGGTACATCTGGCTGCTGCGGTACACGGCGCCGATTCTGGCGCTGGCGGGGCCGGTGCTGCTGATGGTGGGGCACAGCCCGGTGGTCGGGATCATCCTCGCGGTTGTGCTGGTGGGCAGCACGCTATGGATGGCTGGGTGGCTGGCCTTCAACTTCATCACCCTGGCGGTGGCGACGGTACGCAAGAACTTTGAGGCGGGCCTGCTGCTGATTCCGCTTCTGCTAACGCTGGTGGGCTGGGTGGAGCCGATCCTGACGGGCGGAGTGACGAACTTTGGGCCGGGGCAGTACCACTCGCCGCTGACGATTCTGGCAGGTCCGGTGCCGATCCACTTTAACTCCGTGGCGGACTTTGCCGGGATCCTGTCGATCGTGGTGATTATCCTTGTGCGGTTCCTCCGTATTCAGCATGATCAGGAGCGCGCCAGCAGCGAACTGGCGGCGGCGCGCAGCGTGCAGGAGCTGATGATTCCGCGGGAGAAGATGGCGACACCGGGCTACGAGGTGGACTCAGTGTACGAGCCCGCGCATGAAGTGGGCGGAGACTTCTTCCACGTACAGCCGGATGGGGATGGCAGCCTGCTGGTGGTGATTGGCGATGTGGCGGGCAAGGGGCTGAAGGCGGCCATGAACGTGTCAATGCTGATGGGCGCGCTGCGCAAGACGGAGGAGCGAAGCCCGGCGAAAATACTGGAGTCGCTCAACCGCGTGCTGGCAGGAAGCGAGAGCCTGACGACATGCCAAGCGATCTGGTTTCGGCACGACGGCGAACTGGTGATGGCCAATGCGGGACATCTGCCGCCCTATATCAACAGCCAGGAAGTGGCTGTGCCGGGAGGGCTGCCGCTGGGAGCGATTCCCGAGGTGAGCTACGACGAGATGAGCCTCTATCTGCACCCCGGCGACCGGCTGCTGCTGCTCTCAGACGGAGTGGTGGAGGCACGGGAGATGACGACGGGCGAACTGTTTGGCTTTGAGCGGGTTCACAACCTGAGCAACCAGTCAGCGTTTTATATTGCAGACGCGGCGAAGGCCTTTGGGCAAGAGGACGACATCACGGTGCTGACAGTGCGCAGGCTGGCCGAGACACCGGCAGGATGAAGCGCGGAAGCGCATGTGAACAGCATGTGAAGATTGACGCCGCAGGCTTGACGACTCCAGATGTATGCACTAAGTTGAGCCTAATACTCCGGAAAACGTTCTCTTATTTTCACAAAGGTACGGTATATATGCGCCTTGTCTTCGCAGGAGCACTGCTTCTTGCCACTGCTTCCCTTCCGTGCTTTTCCCAGGCGACAGCACACTTGACCGTGGATGTGGCGGAGACGGTGGCGAAGGTGAGTCCGACGCTTTACGGAATCATGTCAGAAGAGATCAACCACTCCTATGACGGTGGGCTGTATGCGGAGATGGTGAGCAACCGAACTTTCAAGACCGTGAAGGGCTTAAGCCTGGAGAACTGGGTGCTCATCCAGAATGGCGACGCGCGGGCCACGATGGAGGTTGATGCAAGCACAGGACCGAGCGCGGCGCTTAGGCACAGCCTGATGCTGACGGTTGCGTCGGCAGGGCCGGGAGCTGAGGCGGGGTTTTACAACACCGGGTTCTGGGGCATGGCGATGCGCCCGAAGACGGCATATGGGGGATCTTTCTGGGCCAAAGCAGAAAGCCCGCTGCTGGGCGGTGTGACGATTCGGCTGGTGAATGACAAGACGGGCGAGGTCGCGGACTCGACATCGATTCCGTCATTGGGCATTGCATGGCAGCAGTACCAGTACACACTACGGACGGGCGAGCTTAATCCCTCGGCGGATTACCATCTGGAGTTCCTTGTGGAGCATCCGGGGACGGTATGGTTCCAACTGATTTCGCTGTTTCCACCGACATACAAGAGTGAAGCAAACGGCAAGCGCACGGACCTGATGGAGATGCTGACCGCGCTGCACCCGGCGTTTCTGCGCTTTCCGGGCGGGAACTACCTGGAAGGCGAGCAATTGAATGAGCACTTCGAGTGGAAGAAGACGATTGGCCCGCTGGTGGACAGGCCCACGCATACGACACCGTGGAACTACTGGTCCTCGGACGGAATGGGCCTTCTGGAGTTCCTGACATGGTGCGAAGACCTTCACATGGAGCCGCTGCTGGCGGTCTTCTCCGGCTACTCGCTGAACCATGAACACATCAAGCCGGGAAAGGATCTTGAGCCGTACGTGCAGGACGCGCTGGACGAGATTGAATACGTGACCGGCGGAGTGAACACGCGCTGGGGCGCCGAACGCGCCAAGGATGGGCATCCGGCGCCGTTTGTGCTGAAGTATGTGGAGATTGGGAACGAGGAGTACCACGACCCCTCAGGCACATACAATGCACGGTTTGCACAGTTTTACAAAGCGATCAAGCACCGATATCCGGCATTACAGATTGTGGCTGCGGCTCCGGTAACGGCGGTGCGGCCCGATATTCTGGACGACAACGATCACGTGCTGCATACGCATTTTTACCGGACTGCACAACAGTTCTTTCAGGATGTACACCACTACGACACATACGATCGTAGCGGGCCGAAGATCCTGGTGGGCGAATGGGCCACACGGGAGGGATCGCCGACAACGAATCTGGGCGCCGCGCTGGGCGACGCCGCATGGATGACGGGGCTGGAGCGCAACAGCGACATCGTGGTGATGGCCTCATATGCACCGCTGTTCGTCAACGTGAGTCCGGGAGCGATGCAATGGCCGAGCGACCTGATTGGCTATGATGCGATGACAAGCTACGGATCTCCCAGCTATTACGCGCAGGTGATGTTCAGCACGCATCTGGGCGACGGGATTTTGAAGACGAATCTGGAGACGCCAAATCCGAGGCTGTTTGAGTCGGCAACGTACGATTCAAAGACGCATGTGGTGCACCTGAAGCTGGTGAATGCCGCGTCGACGGCACAGCCGTTGGAGGTTGCACTGACAGGCGCGGCACACGTGCAGAGCGAGGCGACGGTGACAACACTGCGGGGCAGGACCATGCAGGAGACAAACTCCATCACGGATCCGAAGAGGATCGTTCCGGTTACGAGCAAGATTTCCAACGCCGGCGCAAAGTTCAGTTACACGCTGCCGAAGTATTCGATTCAGGTCTTCGACATCCGCGTGGATTGAGGCCGGAACATAGTTGGCACACGCGAGGCAACCGGGGCCCGCATTCACTGTACTGGTGGCCTTGTTCCCCACTACTTGGGTGTCGTGGGAGCTGTGGTTGCCGGGGTGGTTGATTTTTTCTGCTCCGTGGCAGCAGCAGGCTTCTTCTTGCGCGCCTTGTGCGTGGTGGGCGGCGGGCACACGGGTGGAGGCGGAGGCGGCGGGCATTTGACTGCGAGGGCCGCCTCAAGCCTGGTGCTGAGGTTGGTGATCTGCTGCTCATGAGCGACGGCCAGCTCCTGCAGCTGTTTATCGAGAGCGAGGCGCGCTTCACCAAGATTCTTGAGGGCCAACTGGAGCTGGTCAACCTGCTCTCCGGTGGCGACGACGCGTGAGGCCTCCTCGACGCGGAGGAGAACGTCGTAGAGCGCGTCAATGTGGCGGGAGAGCGGCAGGGTCTTGCTAATCGCTCCGGGGGCTGCGTCCGCGTCATTCATGAGCGGCGGCAGGTTCTCCTGCATGTCCTGCAGAATCGCGGAGATTTCGCGCATGGCCTCATCGCGAATGCCGCCTTTCTTCCAGCGTTCAAGATCAAGGCTACCCAGCGTTTGCCTGACGCCATTGAGTGCGGGTTTGAGGAAGGATGAAGGCACTGCCGGAATGGGCATGGCAGGTACGGGCTCAGCGGCCTGCGGCGCAGGTGCGGTTGTTGCCGGCGCCGGGGCAGGCGTGGGCGCTCCGGTGGCAGGCACCTGCGCGGCACAGGCAAGCGCAACAGGGCCTAACAGGGCAAGAAAAGCGAGATGCGGAAGACGCATGAGCACCCCCGAGGTCAACACATTGTGCGAGCCGCGCCAGAGCGTGATTGGACGCTGTGTATACGCAGGGCACTTAACCGCGGCATCACCTGCAAAGAGAATATCGGAAAGGAATTGTGTTTGCACAGAAAAGCCCCATCCTTGCGGATGGGGCCCTGTGCGATAAACGACAGCCTGTGTTGATGGTTAGTCGTAGTATTCCAGTCCAAGATGGGTGATGAGGTCTGCGCCCATAATATGGCGCAGGGTGTTCTTGAGCTTCATGGACTGGATGAAGAGGTCGTGCTCAGGGTAGAGGCCCTCGGCGGTCTGGGGCGACTTGAGGTAGAAGCTCAGCCACTCCTGAATGCCAATGGAGCGCAGCGAGGGCGTGCGCTTGGCGAGGTCGAGGAACAGGACCAGGTCGAGCGCGACAGGCGCGGCAAGGATGGAATCGCGGCAAAGGAAGTTGACCTTAATCTGCATGGGATAACCGAGCCAACCGAAGATGTCGATGTTGTCCCAGGCTTCCTTGTCGTCGCCGCGGGGCGGGTAATAGTTGATGCGGATCTTGTGGTAGAGGTTCTTGTAGAGATCCGGGTAGAGCTCGGGCTGGAAGATGTACTCGAGGGAGCCGAGCTTGGACTCTTCCTTGGTCTTGAAGGACTGCGGATCGTCGAGCACCTCGCCGTCGCGGTTGCCGAGGATGTTGGTGGAGAACCAACCGGAGACGCCCAGCATGCGGGCCTTGAAGGCCGGTGCGAGCACGGTCTTCATAAAGGTCTGGCCTGTCTTGAAGTCCTTGCCGCAGATGGGCGCAGCGTTCTTCTTTGAGAGCTCAATCAACGCGGGTGTATCGACCGTGAGGTTCGGGGCGCCGTTGGCGAAGGGCACGCCCTCAGACAGCGCGGCGTAGGCGTAAATCTGCGAGGGCGCGATGGCGATGTCGTTTGCATCCAGCCCCTTCTCAAAGGCCTCGATGGTGCGATGCACAGCGGTGGGTTCGAGAAAGATCTCAGTGGAGGCGCACCAGATCATGACGACGCGGTCCACGGTCTTCTTGAAATTGCGAATATCGGCGATGACTTGATCGGCGAGGTCGCGCTTGGTCTTGCCCTGCTTGACGTGCGTGCCATGCAGGCGCTTGACGTAGTACTGGTCAAAGACAGCGGGCATGGGCTTGATGGTTTCAAGATAGGGCTTGAGCTTGTCGAGGGTCTCCTTGTCCAGCACCTTGGCGTGCGCGGCGGACTCGTAGACGTTGTCCTCGAAGATATCCCAGCCGGTGAATACCACATCGTTGAGGTCAGCCAGCGGAACAAAGTCCTTGATGAGCGGTGACTTGTTGTCCGTGCGCTTGCCGAGGCGAATGGTGCCCATCTGCGTAAGAGAGCCGATTGGCTTGGCCAGTCCGCGGCGGACGGCCTCAACCCCGGCGATCATCGTGGTGGCGACGGCACCAAGGCCGACCACCATGACTCCGAGCTTACCTTTGGCAGGCGCAATCTGTGATGCTTCGGCAGTCTGCTGGCCGCCTTTTTCCTTTGTTGCCATTGTTTCTCCTAACCTTGCTTGAGTGATGACTCACAATTTCCAGACGCTGAAAAGCAAGCGTCAGACTTGTTTGGGACACTCCAGTGTACGCCCTGGGGGCTGTCCCTTGCCGCCGGGCAAACTATGCGGATTCACGGCGGTTGTTGCGGTTGATGTGTGCCCAGACAAACCAGACCGCCCCGGCCACAAGCGCGATTTCAACCGCGAGATGGAAGCGGTGGAAGGCCTGCTCGAAGCGCGGGTCAGTGTGCCACTTTTCACCGAGCTTCATTCCTACATAAGCCAAAGCGAAGCACCACGGCCATGAACCCACAAAAGTATAGATGTGGAAGCGCCATTGGGGCATCTTTGCGATGCCTGCGGGGAAGGCAATGAAGGTACGGACGACAGGCAGTAGGCGCGCCAGCAGAACCGTGATGGAGCCGTACTTCTGAAAGAAGTGGGTCATGCGGTCAAGGTCATGGTGGCTCATCAAGACCCAGCGGCCATAGCGCTCGACGAGCGGGCGGCCACCTTTGGCGCCGATCCAGTAGGCAACGACGGAGCCGAGGTTACAGCCGATGGCGCCCATAGTGGCAGCCCAGAAGAGGTTGAAGTGGCCCAGATAGACCAGGTAGCCCGCGAAGGGCATGATGATTTCCGACGGGAGCGGAATGCAGGCGGACTCGATGCCCATTAAGGCGACAATCCCGGCATACCCGCCCATATCGATTACGTGCGTAATGAACTGCACGAGGACTGCGAGGATTTTTTCGCTCATGGGCGCTCCCAGTATATCGGCCCAGAGCGGCTTTTTTCTGCATTGGAGTGCCAAGGCAGGTACGCACACTTTGCTAAGATGAGGGGTGTTGCACAAAATACGCGAGGTGGTTCCATTGGCTGACTTTCCCCCCGTTCCGCTGACTCTTGAAGGCTCCAGCCTGCTGCATCAGTTTTTCCGGTTCGATTGGAAGTCATGGCGCAAAACGAGTGCTACCGACCGCGAACACATTGCCACAGAGGCCATTGCCGCGCTGAAGGGCATGGAGCGCGCGCAGGCCGATGGGCCGGTGCAGACGGCGCTCTACTCACAACTGGGGCACAAGGGCGATCTGATCTTTGTGCACTTTCGCGAGTCGATGGAGGCGCTGAACCAGGTGGAGCTGGACCTGGCGCAGACGGAATTTTTTGATTTTCTGGAGCTGCGGCACTCGTATGTGTCGGTGGTGGAGCTGGGGCTGTACGAGTCGAGCAGGAAGACGTATGAGGCGGCCTCGGCCAAGGGCTTTGAGATGCACTCGGCGGAGTGGAATGCCGAGGTGGAGGCCAGCCTGAAGCGCGGGGCTGAAGCGATGAAGCCGCGGCTCTTCCCTGCCGTACCGGAGGCAAAGTACCTGTGCTTTTATCCCATGGACCGCAAGCGTGGCGAGGACAAGAACTGGTACACGGTTCCCTTTGCCGAGCGGCAGCGCATGATGCACCTGCACGGGCTTATCGGGCGGCGCTATGGCGACGTGGTGAAGCAGATTATCTCCGGCTCGATTGGCATGGACGACTGGGAGTGGGGCGTGGACCTGTTCGCCGAGGACCCTGTTGTCTTCAAGAAGCTGATCTACGAGATGCGTTTTGACGAAGTGAGCGCGGTGTATGCGCTGTTCGGGCAGTTTTTTCTGGGCATCCGGCTACCGGTGGAGAGGCTGGGCGGGTGGCTGGAGGGGAAGCTGTAGCGCAGATTGAAAAATCCATGCCTTCGTGGAGACATGCATTGAACGCTCGATGAATATGCGGAGTTTTCGCGAAGAAAGCTCCTCGGGAACGAGGAGAGATTGAAGCTTCAGCCACGGGGCCGCTGCTCGTTGAAATCATTTGCTTGCAGGCAGGAATACACTCGCAGATATGCTGGCCAAAAAGACAGTATCTCGCAAACCATCCGCCAGGACGAAGACTGCCATGACGTGGCCAAATCGCCAGACTGCCTCACACGGCGACCTTGCGCCGGAGCGGGTGGCGGCGATTTTGAAGGGGCTGGATGAGGCGTATCCCAATGCGGAGTGCGCGCTGGATCATCGCACGCCGTGGGAGCTGCTGGTGGCGACGATTCTTTCAGCGCAGTGCACGGACGCGCGGGTGAATATGGTGACGCCGGAGTTGTTCCGGCGCTTCCCTACCCCGGCGGCGATAGCTAAGGCCAGCCAGCCGGAGATCGAAAGCCTGATCCGCTCGACGGGTTTCTTTCGCAACAAGGCGAAGTCGATTCTAGGCGCGGCGAAGAAGATTACCGAGGAGTTTGGCGGGAAGGTTCCGCAGACGCTGGCGGAGCTGACCACCGTTCCCGGCGCGGCGCGGAAGACAGCGAACGTGGTGCTAGGCGTGAGCTTCGGCAAGGCCGAGGGCAT
>JAKAFB010000102.1 GCA_021818105.1 Acidobacteriota bacterium | reverse complement strand
GCCGACATGTAGAACTGCAGGAAGTGCCCTGGAATCATCTCGTGAAATGCGGTGGCGTGCGCAAATGGGATGTTGTTGCCGCGCATGCTCATTTCACGCTGATCGAATGTCATCGTATCGGTTGGATAGGAAACGCTGATCTCATTGCCACCAGTGAAGAAAGGATTCACCAATTGGCGCTCGGGCGTCATCATGATCATGCGCCAAGTCTCCTCCGCAAGGGGAGGCACGGTGACAAGCTGATGCTCCTTGGCAAAGTCGCTGCCTTCCACGACGAGTTTGCGAATCAGCTCCGGTTGTTCTCCGGGAGACACATGTATTTGCTTCACTTTCTCGACTGCAGCGTGCCAATCATCGCCATAGCCCATCTCGCGTGAAGCCCTCAGCATTTCGTGCATGCACCAGTCATACTCAGTTTGCGCGATCGCGATTAATTCCTCAGGAGTGTAGGGAATCATATTATCGTCGAGCTCTTGCATGAGCGCCTCACGACCTACTGGATCACCGATAATCGTCGTCTTGTCATCCGTTTTGATCCCTATCAGTTTCTCCTTCAGAAAATTCTTGTACTCTTGCAGAGCTTTGTCCGCTTCCTTATAAGGTTGATCAATCCACCACGTGAAAGCTGGATCATAGCCGTCGTACTGGCCAAACCAGTCGTGCAAATTTAAAATCAGTCCGTCTGTTGCAATCAAAGCCCGATTGGCAACGACGGGATCAACCTTCGGGTGTTGGGCGTGACTCGGTACTGTTTCGCCCTTTTGTTCTGGATCGAGCCGTTCACGCGTGGCCTGTATCTCCTTAACCATCTCTGAGAGGGCCCCTGCATCTTTTTCGGCGTTGGGGCGCTGCATCAGGCGCTTGGTTTCCATAAAGCCTTCGATGGTCCTCGCAAAAGGCAATAAGGGCTGCATTTCGTCAATCTGCTTTTTTTGCACTGCAAGTTGATGCAGGTTTGCGGTGACAAGATACTTGAGCAGCAGATAATCTACCTGGTCTTCGTGAGAGAGTGTGTCGAAATCGATTGCGGTAAGAGCCGCAAGCGTACCGGCATAATACTTTTCAAATCTGGCCATTCGCACGGAGGAGGTCATGACCGGATAGGAGCGATCTAGCGCGCGGGTATCTGCTGTGAACTGTTCTATCATCGCCGGCATGCGCGCTTCAGTGGGATGCGGATCAAGTGCTGGAGTTGGACTTGTGCTGTAGAGCGCTCCTACCATACCCGCCCATACACCGAAGATGCACAAAATGCGCCTACCCATATTGCCCCCCAGGACATGCGAAGAGGACGCCTCTGGTGGGAATGTGCCTACGGCACCAGCGTTTGTTGGCAACACTTACGCAATAAGGCGTCTTGTAAACAGAAAGAAATTGTATACTAAGCTGCAATTACGACTCCCACCCTGCAATCAAGAGCATTTTTGCGCGCAGCCAGATGAAGCGTTCATCACAAGCTTTGGTCTGCTGTAGAGGGAGCCATAAACTCATCGAGCCCCATGCAACGACCACTCATAAGAAAGCTGATAAATGGCTAGCGAGGAAGGATCACAAGGAGGGACGAACGAGCCTTCGTTTCGTCGAGGCTTGGGATTATTCGATTCGGTGATGATGGTGGTTGGCGTCATGATCGGGTCCGGAATATTCATTGTTCCTGCAGAGATGTCACGCCAGATTGGGAGTTCTGGCGGACTATTGGCAGCGTGGTTGCTGACGGGTGGGTTGACGGTCAGCGGGGCACTCACCTATGGCGAGCTGGCAGCTATGATGCCACAAGCTGGCGGCATGTACATCTACCTACGCGAGGCTTACTCGCCGCTGCTCGGCTTTCTTTATGGCTGGACATTTTGGACTGTGATTCAAACTGGATCGATAGCAGCCGTGGCCATCGCATTTGCGCGCTTCGCCGGAGTAATGTGGCCATCAATTTCTGAATCAAATTACATGATTGCTCCCATACACATTTCAAGTCACTATGCAGTTTCACTCTCCACGGCCCAGGCTCTGGCTATTTGTGTGATCCTTTTGCTCACGCTGACAAACAGCTGCGGACTCAAATATGGGCGTACAGTGCAGAACATCTTCACCGTTGCAAAGACGAGCGCTCTGCTGGTCCTCATAGTCCTCGGCATTACACTAGCAGCAAATTCCAGGGCTATCCAAGCCAACTTTCAGCACTTGTGGATGGCACGCCCATCCGTATCGCTCGCCGCAGGGTTGATGGCGACTACAGCAGGCGGGCTCTTCGTTGCCATCTGCATATCGCAGACGGGGTCGCTCTTCTCAGCTGACTCATGGCATGACATCACCTTCGTCGCCGCCGAAGTTAGAAATCCTCATCGAAATCTTCCCCTGTCACTCTTCTTCGGAACTTCGCTGGTGATCGTTCTGTATTTGCTTGCGAACATTGCTTACCTCTTCTCGCTTCCTATGTACGAGATGCAGCATGTTGCCGATGATCGCATTGCAACGGCGGTTGTGCGCATCGTGTTTCCTCGCATAGGCGCGGGGATTATGGCTGCTGCCATCATGGTCTCGACCTTCGGTACAGTCAATGCTCTCACGCTCGCTGGCGCTCGCGCTTCGTATGCAATGGCGAACGACGGGCTGTTCTTCAGCATTGCACAACGTCTCAACTCTGCAGGGGTGCCAGGCTGGGCTCTGCTGATCCAGGGATGTTGGAGCATCCTTCTGGTTCTGCCTCGCACTTATGATCCGATGACCGGACGGTATGGCAATCTGTATAGCAATCTGCTCGATTATGTGATCTCTGCGGCGTTAGTGTTCTACATCTTCACGATTGCAGGTGTCTTTCGGCTGCGAAAGATACGCCCTCATGCTGCGAGGCCTTATCGGACATGGGGATATCCAGTCGTGCCAGGGTTCTATTTACTAGGGGCAAGTGCCGTGCTATTGGTCTTGGCGTATTTTCGGCCAATGACTACGTGGCCTGGCTTCGGCATTGTGCTGGTTGGATTGCCTGTGTACTTTCTTATTCGCGCTCGCACGGGAAAGATGCAACATACAGGCGAGAAGTCAACGCCAGAGCAACCTTGAGTGCGCATTCACTCAGACATGTGAGTCTTGCATTGCTCTCGCTCTCTGGTATACAAGTCTGTACACAGTCTCGCAGTCCGTTCTTGTTCCAATTCAGCCTTATTGCCACGATACGTGCGTGTCTTTCAAAAGGAGACCTGAGTAATTCATGACCGATAGCCTTCCCATCAAGGTGAACGGACGGTCGATGCGAGTGCCAAAAGGCACAAGTGTAGCAGCCGCGCTGCTCATGGCGAACCAGCCCTCACGCATATCGGCAAATGGAGAGCCCCGCGCTCCGCTTTGTGGAATGGGCATCTGCATGGAGTGCCGAGCGACGGTAAATGGCGTGCAACATCAACGCACGTGCCAGTTGATGTGCACTCCCGAGATGGAAGTTGTAACCGAATGAGCGCCGCATTTGATGTAGTTGTTACCGGCTCGGGGCCCGGGGGCATTGTTGCTGCTACTATAGCCGCAGAGGCAGACATGCGCGTCTGCCTCGTCGACGACAATGCCACTCTCGGCGGCCAGATCTGGAGAGGACTTCAAGCGAACTCGGCGCGCAATCATCCACTCGGGCGCTACTTTCTGCATTGGACCGAAAGACTGAAGCGCACAAGATGCGATATTTTCACCGGTTGGCAGGCGATCGGCCAGCCAGCCCCTCATTTGCTTCGCATTGAGCGAGCAGGCGAATTCCAGGACCTACGATTTCATAAACTCATCCTGGCCACCGGCGCACGTGAGCGCTTTTTGCCATTTCCCGGCTGGACGCTGCCGGGCGTGATAGGCGCTGGTGGGCTTCAGGCCTTCGTCAAGGCAGGTCTCGATGCGCAGGGCAAGCGTGTTGTAGTGGCAGGTACTGGTCCACTGCTGTTAGCCGTCGCGGCGGGACTAAGAGACGCAGGTGTAAGTATGATTGGCGTCTATGAGCAGGCTCCGCTCTCGCAATTGCTCAGATTTGGATTCACATTGGCCAGACATCCGGGAAAGCTGGCCGAGGGAATCCGCTATCGCAGAAAACTTGGCGGAGTTCCGTATCGCACGAGTTGCTGGGTCGTGCGCGCAGAAGGATGCGGACAGATCGAACGCGTGGTAGTCACCGATGGACACAGGGAATGGACACACGACTGTGACTGGCTGGCCTGTGGATTCCACTTGGTTCCGAACCTGGAGTTGCCGCGATTGCTAGGATGCAATATCGCAGATGGATATGTTGCAGTCGATTCCTTGCAACAGACATCAGTAGTTGATATTGCCTGCGTCGGAGAGTTGACCGGCATCGGAGGCATAGAGAAGGCAATGTTGGAGGGCGAGATTGCCGGCTGGGCAGCGGCAGGAGACAAAGTAAAAGCACTCGCTTCTGCGCGAAAATTGAAACGGCTGCATGAATTTGCGCAGCGGCTCGAGCGTGCGTTTGCGCTACGCGATGAGCTACGTGCGCTGCCTGCCGCGGACACTGTGGTTTGCCGATGCGAGGATGTGCCTCATGCCGCTTTGAGTGAATGCGGCTCGTGGCGCGAGGCAAAGCTGCACACTCGATGCGGCATGGGACCGTGCCAAGGGCGTATCTGCGGGTCCGCCGCAGAGTATCTTTTTGGTTGGAAGTGTAGTGGCGTGCGTCCTCCGGTCTATCCCGCTGAGGCTTCAGCAATTGCGGCAAGGGTAGATTCATCAGAGTCTGGATAAAACGGATCTTCCCAATACTTCTATCTATCTATGTTCACAGGATCGCAGCTAGCGCGCGAAGGGCGTGCTAGGCACGGCAACCGAGGGGCGATTCGCATGTGCAAGCCGGAATACCTCGCGTGCCTCATCAAGTTCATTGCCGATCAGGTCCAGCCGAGGCGTGCGCACGCGTGCGCATCCGACGCCCGCTTCCTGTTGCACCTGTTTGATGAGTTGAATGAACTTTGGGACGGTGTCCATGCGCAGCAACGGCAGAAACCAGCGATAGAGTTCGAAGGCTTCTTGCATCTTCCCTGCGCGCGCCAAGTTGAATAGATCCACAGATTCGCGTGGCAGCGCATTCACCAGACCTGCCACCCATCCCACCGCGCCTGCCGCAATTCCCTCTACAATTGCGTCATCAACCCCCACAAAAACAGCTAGACGCTCTCCCAGCAGTGCACGAATCGCGGTCACTCTGCGCACGTCGGCGGAGGACTCCTTAACAGCAACAAAGTGTGAGAATTCACGGGCCAGCTCCGCAATCTGTTCAGGGAGAAAATCTGTACCATACGCGATCGGGTTGTTGTATAGCATTCCCGGAAGAGGAGTGGCTTTGAGAATCTCTGCAACATGAGTCCTGTTCTCGCGCCAGTCTCCCTTGTAGACGTACGGCGGAAGAATCATCAACCCTGAGCAGCCTGCGGCCTGAGCTGCCTTTGCCAATTCGACAGCCTCTGGAGTGGAAAGGGCAGATATAGCTGACACCACTGGCGCTCTACCTGCAAGTGCGTTCACGACTGTTTTGAGAACTGTAACTTTTTCTTCAAAGCTTAGAGTTGCTGCCTCACCCAGTGAACCCAGGCAGATGATTCCCGTGCAGCCATTTTCAATCAACCATTGCGCATGGCGCGCGATCATATAGTGATCGACGCTGAAATCCGAATGAAAGGCGGTGGTCATTGCAGGCATAACGCCAGTCCAATTCATGAAATCTCCTGATGAAGCTCGGTTTCGATGCTACTCTGACTCTCAAACCTTGCGGGGAGATAAGGCTCCAGGGGGATTGAAGGCGTCTTCTGGGTAAAAGCGGCAATCAGCAACTCTGCAGTAGCCAAAGCCGTGGTAATGCCCAGGCCTTCATGACCCGTAGCGAGCCAGAGCGTGGAATCGCCGGGAACAGGGCCGATGAGCGGTAACTTGTCTGGAGTGGCAGCGCGAAACCCCGCCCAAACTCGAATGACGCTGAGCGAACCGATGGCAGGCATGTAGTGCTCAGCCCTGTTCAGCATGGCTGATAGAATCTCCTGATTCACTGCGGAATCCTCGTTCCCGTACTGGCGTGACGAGCCGATGAGAATCTGGCCAGTTTGCCTCGGCTGCACGTTGAAGGCCACAGAGTCAGTCGTAGTTGAATGAGCGCTTTTCAGGTAGCCAAGCTCGACAAGCTGATGATGGGCAAACCCTAGGTAGCGATCAGTGATGGCAAGGTGTCCTTTGCGCTTCCGTACAGGTATACCTGGTGTGCATGCTGCGGCATCGGCACCCATGGCATTCACGAGTCTTGGCGCACGCAATTGTGTGCCGTCGTCAAGGATAACTTCTCCGTCCTTGAGATGAAGGACCGCACGGCTCTGGATTACATCTGCATCGTAGGACCGTAACTGACCAACCAAGTGGCGCGCAACCACCGGTGGAAATACGACTGCATCTTCAGGAACGAGCAGCCCTCCCGCGAGGCCGTGGCGCAGGTTTGGCTCATGCATAGCCAACTCTCTGGCGGAAAGCAGTTCGCTGGGGACGCCACGATCCTGCAAGAAGGCGTGCTTGCGTGCAGCTTCAGCCATTTCTTCTTCGTCGGCTGCGACCCAGATGGTTCCACGAGCTTCAAATTCAGCGCTTGTCGGTAGAGATGCGCTCATACCGTGCCACAACTGCTGCGATCTCCGCGTCAACGCAAATTGCGCTTCGCTATCGTCCATCACGACAATGTGACCCATTCCTGCAGCGGTAGCGCCACAGCCCGGGAATTCCCTTTCGACCAAAGCAGTGCGGAGCCCGGATTGGGCGCAGGCAAGTGCACACGTCGCGCCTACGATGCCGCCACCAGCCACGACGACATCATAGAAGCCCGGTGCTGCACAATTCATTCCGGCACTCCCATCCGAAAGGGGTCAGAAGGATAGAAGAGCAGTGTGCTTTTGGCTGTGACAAACGCTGAGCCTGTGACAATAGGCAAAATTCGAGGCCCAACAGCATCGGGTGTCCCGTTTTTGCCAACCTCTGCGGGCTGGCTCTCAAATTCGAAACTACCTTCAAAGACTGTTCCCAGAATTCCTTCCTGCCGCCAAGGCTCCCCAGGGTTAAGAAGCCCGTCAGCAGCAAGACACGCCATCTTAGCGCTCGTTCCTGTTCCACACGGCGAACGGTCATACGCCTTTCCCGGGCAGAGAACGAAGTTGCGGCTATGGTTGGTTGCATCCCTTGCGGCAGTGAATAGCTCAACATGATCTATATCCGCACCGCCCTCTCCTGTAATGCCCGCCGCGTTAAGCGCGCGCCGAATCTCCCACGTGAACGTGGTAAGTTGCTCTACCTGACTTAAGGTGAGATCACGGGCAGCAGCTAGAGTGTGCTTACGGACGAGAAAAAACCAGTTGCCGCCCCATGCAACATCTCCACACACTCGGCCAAATCCTGGAACGTCAACCTCAACACCGGCACGATACCTGTATGAGGGAACGTTGCGAATGGTGGCTTGGTTGGAAGAGTGCAAGTGAATGCTGACAGCGCCTACCGGCGTCTCAATTCGATGATGGCCGGGCTTGATCCGTCCTAGAAAATCCAGCGTGGCTGCAACGCCGATCATTCCGTGCCCGCACATGCCGAGATAGCCCGCATTATTGAAGAAGATGACGCCGGCATCACAAGAAGGATCAAACGGCTCCACAAGCAAGGCACCTACAAGCACATCAGATCCGCGTGGCTCGCACAGGATGGCGCGGCGCCAAAGATCGTGGTCGGAACGAAAGCGATTCACTCGTTCCGAGAGGGTTCCGGTGCCAAGATGAGGACCGCCGGATACCACACAACGGGTCGGCTCGCCAGCTGTGTGGGAGTCGATTACATCTAATCGATGGAGTCCTTCGATTTCTTTCATACTGGAGTTAGCTGTGCAGTAGAAGTTGCGGTGGCATTCATGCAGGACATCGAAGGGAGCCAAAGCCTCCCCGATATGCAGAACGAGTTACCGGCCATTTGATGGACTACCTGTCTTCTCCTCATCCCGCAGAGGACCCTGCGTTTCTGCAGAGTATACGAGTTTGGATACATGCGCTGCTACTCATGCGGGATGATCTGCCATTCGAAGAGGTTCGCTGTTTCTGCATGACTATTGCAGACCACTATAGCCAAGAATGCAACAAATTCATTCCTTTACTTCGACCCAATCATCATCGCCCATTCGTCTCCCCCTATAGGTGCTAACTCACTGCGCATTGCGTGTTCACGCATCGTGAATACCCTCCTGCCGCCCTGCGGCAGAAAAAAGCTATGATGCGCGAAGGTGGCAAGTGTGATGGATCCTGCAATTCGGGTTCCTGCTTGCAGCGGCCACACCAGGTTGAGACTCAGGTCGGCACATCCGTATTGCTTTACAAGCGCTTTTGAGAAGAGGTAGGCTTCTTTCCTAGCAAACGTTTTCCCAGTTTCGGACTCCCGGTTCATCCTAGGTCCGAATGGATTTTCCAGGTTGGAGTGCCACTCATGCATCAGAAACAGTCCTCAGGTCCCCTTAAAAGTCTGCCCCCATCTCTGCCCGAGCAACCATCGCAGCTTGAACCCAACCGTCGCGAGTTTCTCGCCGGTCTGGGAGGCACTGCTGTTCTCACCGCTCTCTCCACGAGCAGAGCCTTCGCGCAGGCCCCTGAGAGCACACTCAACGTTGCTCGCGTCGCGGTTCCGACAAGTCACCGGATGATGAGTGAGAACAGGATCTCCGCCTTGAACGACGGGTACACTCCTGCGAACTCTTTCGACCGCACACACTCGATCTATGCCTTGTGGGCAGAGCGCGAGGCCGGGGAAAACGCAACCTGGGTGCAGTACGAGTGGAGCGAACCCGTTCTCATCGACAAGGTTGAGATTTACTGGGCAGTTGACCATCCCCGCCCGGGAGCGCTGCCGGGCACGGGAGGCCCGGGAATTCAGCTCCCTGAGAGTTACCGCATCCTTTACTGGAA
>JAKAFB010000023.1 GCA_021818105.1 Acidobacteriota bacterium | reverse complement strand
AGAAAAGGAACCATGCCTCATCCACAGATCAAGTTTGGCACCGACGGCTGGCGCGGTGTGATTGCCGATGATTTTACGTTTGCCAATGTGCGCGCTGCGGCGGATGCAATTGCCGCGTATGTGCAGACGAAGGAAGACCCGACGAAAGGGCTCTGCATAGGCTATGATACGCGGTTTGGTTCGAAGGCCTTTGCGCGCGCCTGCGCTGAGGTGGTGGCGGCGGCGGGGATTCCGGTGCTGCTGGCCAACGACATTACGCCGACGCCGGCGCTGAGCTATGGGGTGCGCGAGCATGGAGCGGCGGGCGGCATCATGATTACGTCGTCGCACAATCCGGCCCAGTGGAACGGAGTGAAGTACAAGGCGTGGTATGGGGGCTCGGGGAAGCCGTCGATTATCGCGGAGATTGAAGCGCACCTGGGCGTACCTGCGAAGAAGGCGGAGAAGCCTGCGGAGATTCGCGAGTTTGATTTTCTGCCTTCTTACTTGAAGGCGATTGAGAGCTTTGCGGACCTGGACCTGATTGCGAAGTCGGGGCTGAAGTTCTGCGTGGACTCGATGTATGGGGCGGGGCGGACGATTCTTTCGGACATTTTTACGCGGCTTGGCGTGGAGCATGTGCAGATTCGCGGCCATGTAGACCCGCTGTTTCCGGGGATCAATCCTGAGCCGATTGAGCCGCATATTCGCGCGCTGGGCGAGGCTGTGGTGGCGAATGGCTGCCATGCGGGGCTGTGCACGGATGGCGACGCGGACCGCATTGGGGCGACGGATGAGTATGGGAATTTTGTGGATCCGCACAAAATTTTCAGCGTGCTTCTGAGCTGGGTGCTGAAGCGTAAGGGCTGGCCGGGCGCGGTGACGCGGGCCTTCAACACGACGAAGATGCTGGACCGCATCTGCGCGAAGTATGGGCGCGAGCTGATTGAGCATGGGATCGGTTTCAAGTTTGTGTGCGACTACATGCTGGAGCGCGAGATTGTGATGGGTGGCGAGGAGTCGGGCGGGATTGGGTTCCAGCGGCACCTGCCGGAGCGCGACGGGCTGCTGAATGCGCTGCTGCTGGCGAACGTGATGGCCGAGGAAGGCAAGACGCTGGGGCAACTGGTGGCCGATCTGCAGGCCGAGTATGGCGAGCACCAGTACGGGCGCATCGATCTGCATATTCCGGACGAGATCAAGAATGGGGCGATTGCTCGGGCGCTGGCGCTGAAGGCGGGCGATGCGGTGTTTGCGGGCATGCCGATTCTGCGGCAGGAGACGCTGGACGGGGTGAAGTTTTATCTGGAGAACCCGGAGGCGAAGACGAAGCCGAATGCGGCGGAGACGTGGATTCTGCTGCGGGCGAGCGGGACGGAACCGCTGCTGCGGATTTATACGGAGTCGTGCTCGAAGGACGCCGTGGCGTGGCTGCTGGAGGCGGGGCGTGCGTTTGCAATGAGAGCGTAAAGGCAGCGGGGATTCTGCCTCTGACTTTTATTGGATGACGGCGATTTTGGCGCGCTTGCCGAGGCGGACGACGACCCTTGCAGGGAGTGAACCCACGGAGAAGAGTGTGGCGGTTGAGGTCTCGCCATCGAGCTTAACGGCGCCTTCGGCGATTTTGCGATTGGCCTCAGAGACGCTGGCAGCGAGGCCGAGGCGGACGGCGAGCTTGGGCAGGCGAATCTGCCCGGGGTCGGGGCCGGCGATTTCACTGAAGGGGACGGTGACCTCTTCCAGATCTTCGAGAGCTTGCTTCTGCTGGAACATGCGCGCCCAGTTTTCGTCGGCGTGCTGCGCGGCTGCCTCGCTATGGAAGCCGGCGATGATGGTGCGCGCGAGGCTCTTCTTGACTTCCATGGGATGTAGCTTGCCGGCGGCGACTTCTGCCTGCATCACGTCAATCTGCGACTGCTTGAGGTCAGTGAGGAAGACCCAGTACTTCCACATGAGCTCGTCGTTGATGGACATGAGCTTGCCGTACATTTCGGCGGGGGGCTCGTTGATGCCGATGGCGTTGCCGAGGGATTTGGACATCTTCTGCACGCCGTCGAGGCCTTCGAGGATGGGCGTCATGAGGACGATCTGCGGCTTCTGGCCGTAGTGGCGCTGGAGTTCGCGGCCGCAAAGGAGGTTGAACTTCTGGTCAGTGCCGCCGAGCTCAACATCACACTGTAGTGCGACGGAGTCGTAGCCTTGCATGACGGGGTAGAGGAGCTCGTGGAGGCTGATGGGCTGCTCGGCCTGGAAGCGCTTGTGGAAGTCCTCGCGCTCAAGCATCTGCGAGACGGTGAAGTGGGCCGTGAGGCGGATGGTGCCTTCAAAGCCTAGCTTGTCGAGCCATTCGGAGTTGTAGCGGACCTCGGTAGCCTCGGCGTCGAGGATTTTGAAGACCTGCTGCTTGTAGGTTTCGGCATTGGCGTCGATTTGCTCGCGGGTGAGCGGCTTGCGGGTGACGTTGCGACCGGTGGGGTCGCCGATGAGCGAGGTGAAGTCGCCGACGAGGAAGATAACGGTGTGGCCGAGCTGCTGGAAGTGGCGCAGCTTACGCATGAGTACGGTGTGACCGAGGTGCAGATCGGGCGCGGTGGGGTCAAAGCCAGCTTTGACGCGCAGGGGGCGGCCGGTCTTGCGGCTCTCTTCAAGGCGCTCGCGGAGGTCGCTGACGCGAATGATCTCCGCCGCGCCCTTCTGGAGCAGGTCGAGCTGTTCATCTACAGGCAGAAACTCGGGCATGTCCTTACCAGTATACGGTTTGCGGAGGCAGGAGCGCGGCGTGCGGTTTGGATTGGCGCGATTAAACCGCGAGGCTTTCGACGAGGCGCTGCATGTGTTCCTCCTGCTGCTCGATGGATTCGATGAGCCTGAACTGAGTGCGGCATCGGTCAATGTTGTGGCTGGGGCGGTGGATTTTATAGTAAGTGTCGCCAGTGAGAAAGTCAGTGAGGAAGCGGATGCCGATTTCAAAGGTGATGAGCTTGCCGGCGGTGACCAGGAGTTGCTTTTCCGCGCGGGTGAGGAAGTCGCCTGCTGCAGAGAGATAGCCGCGCACGAGCGCTTCAAACATGGGGAACTGCATGGTGACGCGGGAGAGGTCGCGCTCGTCTTCCAGGGTGGGGCTGGTGGTGGTGCGGACCATGTCGCCGAAGTCGTAGGGTGCGAGGCCGGGCATGACGGTGTCAAGATCGATGACGCAGATGCCCTCGCCGGTGGCGTCGTCGAGCAGGACGTTATTGAACTTGGTGTCATTGTGGGTGACGCGCTCTGGGAGGTTGGCGCCGAGGAGCGCAGTGGTGATGGACTCATGCGCGAGCGCGAAGGCGATTTCGGGCTTTGCATACTGCGTGCGGTTGGCAACGTCGGCGGCAACTGCCTGCTGGAATGTGGCGAAGCGCGAGGGCGTGTGATGGAAGCCGGGGATGGTGTCGTGAAGCCGCGGAGGCGGCAGCGTGGCGAGCTGCTGCTGGAAGCGGCCGAAGGCACGCGCGGCCTGGAATGCCTGCGCGGTGGACTCAACGGCATCGAAGGTGCGGGCGTTCTGAATAAAGCGGTAGGCGCGCCAGTAGTTGCCCTGTTCATCACGGTGGAAGACTTGTCCATCCTTTGCGGGGATAAGCGTGAGCACGCGGCGATCATGGTCGGGCAGGTGGGCGATACTCTGGGCGATGTGGGCAGTGACGCGCTGGATGTTCTGCATGAGCGCGGGGGGGTCTTTGAAGACACTGTGGTTAATGCGTTGGATGAGATAGCGCATGGATGTGCCTGCGCGATCGGCGGTGACGCAATAGGAGTCATTGATATGGCCGCTGCCGTAGGGAACAGCGCTGACGAGGGTGCCGGTGATTTGAAAGTAACCCGAGGCTGCAAGTGCGTCTTGCTGTTTGCTCATGTCCACAGACTCTCAGGATAATGGCCGCCGCGCACGAGGCGCGAGATGGCGGCAGCGACATGAGGGCGATCTTCGCAGTAGGTGAAGCCGAACCAGCGGCCGGACGTGCGCAGAACCTTGACGCGTGCTTTGCCGGTGGAGACGAGCGTGTTGACGGCGCTGGGGAGATAGCACTCTGCGCGGAGGTCGGCACTGTGCTGAGCGAGAAACTGCTGGAAGATTTCCTTGAATTGAGGAAAGACGGAGGGATTGAATCCCCACATATTCATGGAGACGAGTTCGTCGCCGGTAAGGCGCGTTAGACGACCGTCGGCGTCTGTGCTGACGGCGCTGGAGTTGTCTTGCTCGATGTGCGTGAGTTCGACGACGGACTGTAGGAAGTCATCGCTGCTGAGCTGGCAGAGGCCGCGGGCGACTGCGCCGAAGTCGGACAGTGTGTTGCGCAGGGTGAAGCCTACCATGGCGTATTCTGGCGAGCCGGACTGAAGATGCTGCGCGAGGACACGAAAGCTGTCGGCGCCGTAGAAGTCGTCGGCATTGATGGCGGCGAAGGGATCGTGGACGGTGTGCGCGGCGGCGAGGACAGCATGTGCAGTGCCCCAGGGCTTGGTGCGGCCAGGGGGGACGGAGAAGCCAGGCGGCAGGTGGTCGAGCTCCTGAAAGACATAGTCGACGGCAATGTGATTTTCAAAACGCACGCCGATGGCCTGGCGAAAGACCTGCTGGATGTCCTTGCGGATGACGAAGACGAGCCTGCCAAAGCCGGCACGGAGGGCGTCATAGATGGAATAGTCCATGAGCGTTTCGCCGGAGGGGCCAACGGGATCAACCTGCTTGAGGCCACCGTAGCGCGAGCCCATGCCCGCGGCGAGGATGAGGAGCGTTGGGGAAGTCATGCGTTGCGTACCGATCCTGTGCGTTCAGCGCGACGTGAAGTGCGCATGGGCTATTGAGGAGTCACATCAATTGTGAGCACCTGGAAGGGCTCGAGATGGAAGTCATGCGGCTGGGTTGCATCAAGCGAGATTGCTGGCTGGCCGGCATCATCCTTCCACGGGCTGCGGGCGGAGTAGCGCTGCGCTGCGCCGGAGGGAAGTTCGAAGGCGTCCTGGAGGCGAAGAGTGAGGGACTGTGCGTGGTCGCTGGGATTGCGAAGCACGAGGATGCCTTTGTGCGGAGACCAGGAGGCCCAGCCGTAGACCTGAAGCTGTGCAGGATCGCCGCCAATCCAATGCGAGTCCTTGAGTACGTCTGCGTTGGCGCGGGACCATTTAGCGGCTTCGGCGAGGTCGTCCCAATTGGCGGGGGTGAGCAGTGAGGGCGTGATGTACATCTCTTGGAGTTGCGTGCCTGTGCCGAAGTAAGAGCGGATTTCGTTGCGGAAGTCGTTGCCGGGGTCGGCGTTGAGATGCTTATGGTCACGGGCGTAGATAAGGCCGTGCAGCATGAGCGAGTTGAGCGGATAGAGCGGGCCGTGCTGCACGACCTTCTGAAAGGTCATGGCGTCGCGATAGGTAATCCAGCGCTCACGATAGGAGCCGACGCCCGCGACGTTATCGTCATCGCCGCCACGCCAGATGGAGTCAGCGTAGCGGAGCCAGAAGGGAGACGGCCATGTGCCGGTGGTGAGGTTGATGAAGATGTCGGGTTTGGCGACGCGGAGTTCGCCTATGAGATGGATGGCTGCGGCAAAGTCACTGTCAAACTGGCTGCCCGGGAAGACGGAGTTGACGTTGCCGGTGCCGTCAAACTTGAACTGGTTGACGCTGTAGCGACGGATCATGTCGAGGCAAACGTTACGGAAGGCTGCGTAGTATTTGGGTCCGGAGAGCGCGTAGCCATTGTCGACGATTTCGTATCCGGCGGCGTGGCCGAAGGCGATGCGCTCGTCTTTTGGCTTTGAGTAGCCACCCCACGGAGACATCCAAACGCCGGGATGGGCGTTGTATGTTGCTGCGGCCTCTTTGACGGTTGTGAAGCCGTCGGGGAATCCGGAGTTGAACTTCCAGAGGGAGTGGTGATTGTCCCATCCGTCATCGAAAAGGAAGGAGTCGAGCGTGACATTACGTTTTTGTGTGAGCTCTCGGCCGAAGGCGTTGACGCGATCGACGGCGGTCGCGCTGTCATAGGGCGTGAAGTAGCCGAGGTCGTACCAGGAGTTGTAGTGGAGAAAGGTGCGGTAGGGATGCGCGCGCTCGCGCTCGATGTAAGCGAGGAAGTCGCGGCGCATCTGGCCAGCGCGCGCGACGCCGATGACGGAGGAGTAAGTGATGGACTGGCCTGTGCGCAGGGGCATATCGCGATCGATCCAAGCGACGGCACGGCCTGCGGTGACGCTGCTTTGCGAGAGAGGATCTTCGAAGCCAAGAAAGAGATTGCCGGCGATTATGGGCGAGCCCTTGACGCTGCCGATGACGTGAGCAACAGCGAGAGGGATGTCGATGAGCTGAACGCGGCGGATGGGTGCGTCCTGGCCGTGCGCGGTGACGGTTAGGATCTGGCGGGTGTACGAAGAGCCATCGAGTAGAACAAGGGACCATGCGATGTGGAGGGAGTGGTCGGGGGTGTCAAATGCGGCGTCGATGGCTTTGCCGGGCAATGCATCTGCCAGACGGGATGCGTTGGGGTGGGGTGCGAGCGCGCGTTGCTCCGGTCGGGTGCGAAGTATGAGGTTAGAGGGCGTGTAGGAGGCGCCGCTTTTGAGAGCGACGGAGAAGGGGGTGGGGACGGGGATTTGAGTGTTGTGAAGACGATCTGTGATAACGAGATTTTGGAACCTGCCACTGGCAACGGAGAGTTGAGCGTCGATGGAGCCGTTCTGAAGGATGAAGGTGTTGCCGTGCTGCTTGGCCAGGACGTTGGAAGGGTTTGCCTGTGGTGCGGGAGCAGCAGCGACAAGAGCGTGCGAGGCAAAAAACAGGGCGGAAGAGAATGCAAAAGTACTGAAGAGTGCCTTGCGGGCGTTCATGCGGATGTCCTTTTACTGGGCTGCGGGACATTGTAGCGCGGCGAGCAGGGGTGTGGCGTGCGGACGAAGGCGCGTGGCAGGCGATATGATAACGGCCATGAGGGACAAGATTCGCTGGGGAGTTTTGAGCACGGCCGCTATCGGTGTGAAGAAGGTTTTGCCAGCCATGCAGAAGGGGCGGCACTCTACGGTGGTGGCGATTGCGTCGCGTAATGCGGCGAAGGCTCGCGAGGCCGCTGACATGCTGGGGATTCCGACGGCCTATGGATCGTATGAAGAACTTTTAGCGGACCCGAATGTGGATGCGATATACAATCCGCTGCCGAATCAGATGCATGTGCCGTGGACGATCAAGGCGGCGGAGGCGGGCAAGCACGTGCTTTGCGAAAAGCCGCTGAGCCTGACGGTGGCTGAGGCGCAGGCATTGCTGGAGGTGCGCGCACGGACGGGTGTGAAGATTGGCGAGGCCTTCATGATTCGCAGTCACCCACAATGGCTGCGCGTGCAGGAGTTGCTGCGGCAGGGGCGGATTGGCGAGTTGCGCGCCGTAGCGGGATTCTTCAGCTATTTCAATAATGATCCGGAGAACATTCGCAACCAGGTGGAGTGCGGTGGCGGCGCGCTCCTGGACATTGGCTGCTACTGCATCCAGGCAGCGCGGCTGGGCTTTGCGGAGGAGCCAACGCGCGTGGTGGCGAACATTGAGCGCGACCCGGAGATGAAGATTGACCGGCTTACCTCGGCTCTGCTGGAGTTTCCAAGTGGTCACGCGATCTTTACGTGCAGCACGCAGATGGTGCCATACCAGCGGGTGCAGTTCTTCGGCACGCGCGGGCGGATTGAGATTGAGATCCCGTTTAACGCGCCGAATGACAGGCCAACGCGCATCTTCATCGACAGCAGCGGCGACCTTACAGGAAGTGGGATTACGACCGAGACATTTGCGGGATGTGACCAGTACACGCTGCAGGGCGATGATTTTTCCCAAGCGATCCTGGAAGACACAGAGGTGCCGGTTCCACTGGAGCAGGCGATTCTGAACATGGGCGTGATCGAGGCGGTGTTCCAGTCGGCTCGGACAGGGCAGTGGGAGACGCCGAGGCGATGAATGCCGTGCGCAAAGTGCGAGAGGGCTTTGTCTGGTATTTCAATGTGCTGAACGGGAATGAGTGCACCGCCGCTCGAGTGTCTTTGACAGGGAATGCGTTGGTGAGATCTTGATGATGGCGCGGTTCGATGAACGGGTGAACGGGCGAGAAGCTTGAGAACGACAGGTCAATTTAGATTGAGTGGTATTGGGTTGCGCCGATTGGTGTGGATGGCGCTGGCTTGTGCACTGCTGTTGGGCCAGTACAAGCTAGCGGCGCAGGAGAAGATGCCCCCTGCGACGATTCGCGGGACAGTACAGGATACGGCTGGACGTGCGGTGAGTAACGCGCTTGTGCGGCTAGAGGCAGAGGGTAACACGACCGCGAAGGAAACGAAGTCTGATGAAAAGGGGCAGTTTGTATTTTCAGGGCTGAAGACAGGCAAGTACGTGCTGACAGCGATGAAGGATGGCTCGCAGAGCCACACGGCCATTGTGACGGTTGCGACAGGCGCTAAAGTGCCAGAGGTTGCTCTCATACTTGCGAGCGCCGTCAGTCCCAGCGCACAACAGGAATCGATGGCTTCGGCGCAGGCGATGGAGTTTGCGGATAATCCGAACTTCACGGTAGCGGCGGTGACAGACTGGACGGCTGCCGGTGGGCATGGGTCCGATGCGACGTTGCGGGCAAGCGAGGCGCTGACGCGCGAAACGATGCGGCTGCAGGCACAGAATGCAAGAGAAGAAACAGGCGCGAGCAGCGGCCAGGCGGTGAGCGAGACGGAGAAGATGCTTTTGGCTGCGCGCGCGGCGAGCCCCGCGAGCTTCGGGGTCAACCACAATCTGGGGGCGTTTTATTTGGAGCGTGGACGGTTCGCGGAGGCTGTGGAGCCGCTGCGGATCGCGTACAAGGCCAATCCTGGCGATGTTGACAACGCGTATGAACTGGTGCAGGCCCTGAAGGGAGCAGACAGATTTGCAGAGGCACACACGTTGGTGGAGCAGTTGCTCGCGCGGTATGACACTGCGGATCTGCATCGCGCGGCGGGCGAGATTGATGAAAAGCTGAATGATCCGCTCAACGCGGTGCGCGAGTTTGAGAAGGCTACGCGGGAGAATCCGAGCGAAGAAAACTATTTTGCGTGGGGATCGGAGCTGCTGTTTCATCGAGCGGTGTGGCAGGCAAAAGCAGTGTTTGAAGAAGGCGTGAAGGCATATCCGAAGTCGGAGCGGATGCTGACGGCACTGGGTACGGCGCTGTTTTCAGGCGCGATGTATGAGGATGCAGCGCAGCGGCTGTGCGAAGCGTCGGACCTGAATCCGGGTGATGCTCAGCCCTATGTGTTTTTGGGTAAGGTGGAGATGGCGTCGCCGAATCCGTTACCGTGCGTGGAGCAGAAGCTGGCGCGGTTTGTTCAACTGCAGCCGAAGAATGCGCTGGCAAACTACTACTACGCGATGACGCTGTGGAAGCAGCAGGGACCTACGATGAGCGAGCAGGCGCGAGAGCGCATCGCGGGATTGCTGAATGACGCGGTGCGCGCAGATGCCAAGTGCAGCGAAGCGTTTTTGCAACTGGGCAATCTGAGAGCGCAGCTGCGGGATTATCCAAAGGCGATTGGCTATTATGAGCAGGCGATTGAAGCGAATCCGCAGTTGAGCGAAGCGCACTACCGGCTGGGCATGGCCTATGACAGGGCAGGCGAGCGGGAAAAGGCCCAGAGGGAGTTCCAACTGCACGACAAATTACAGAAGGAACAAGCCGCGGAAGTGGACCGGCAGCGGCGCGAGATCAAGCAGTTCCTGGTGGTGGAACCAGGAAAGGCCGAGGACAAGGTTCCGCATCCCTGAGGGGGATGCAGAACTAGGTGGTTCTGGGCTTTTGGGTGGCGATGATGCCGTCGCCCTCACGAATGGTGAGAATCTGATTGGCTTTGACCTGCGTGAAGCGCTCGATCTTCTGCGTGGTAGGCCACTTCACCTCAATGGCATCAATAGTGTCAATTTTGCCAAGGCCGAAGTGGAGGCGCAGGTCGCTCTGCGACATGACGCTGGTGCCGCTGTGGACCTCATCCATTTGAATGTGCTTGCCGGTGATGATGCGTGCGCGCGCGCCGATGGCGGTGCGGTTGCACTTGGTTCCGATGAGCTTGAGCTTAATCCAGTTTTGCTTGTTCCCGCCGACATTGTGAAGCAGCGAGGGATAGTCGTTCATGTTGAGGATGAGAATGTCCATGCCGCCGTCGTTGTCGTAGTCGCCGAAGGCCGCGCCGCGGCTTGAGAAGCGTGTGGTGATACCGGGGCCCATCTTTGCGGAGACATCGTCAAAGCGACCGTTGCCGAGGTTGCGGTAGACGAGGCGAGGATTCTTGAAGGTTTCGCCGAAGTTGTACTTGTCAATTTCGGGGTAGACGTGGCCGTTGATCTGAACGATGTCAGCCCAGCCGTCATTGTCGTAGTCGATGAATCCGGCTCCCCAGGCGACGTAGTTGTTGTTGATGCCGACGCCGGAGTTGAAGGAGAGATCGCTGAAGGTGCCATCGCCGTTGTTGTGGTAGAGGTCGCAGGTGTCATCGGCGAAGTTGGTCTTGAAGATATCGAACCAGCCGTCGCAGTCGTAGTCGGCGACACCGATACCCATGCCGGCCTGCTCATGACCGTCTGCGTTGTAGGCGCAGCCGGTCATCACGGCGACATCAGTGAAGGTGCCGTCGTGGTTGTTCTGAAACATCATGCTGGGTTCGGAATCTACGGCTACGTAAATGTCGGGCCAGCCATCGTTGTCGAAGTCATAGGAGACGGCGGTGATGGAGTAGCGTGGGCCGGGCTTGAGGATGCCAGCTTTCTCAGTTACGTCGGTGAATGTGCCGTCGCCGTTGTTGTGGTAGAGGAGGTTGGTGTCGCCGGGAAGGCCGCGCGGGCCGCACATGGTGGGCACGCCCTTCCACTGGCAGAACTTCATGTCGTCGCTGGTGAGCGGCTTGTCCGGATCAAGTTTGACGAAGTGGCAAACGAAGAGATCGAGGTGGCCATCGCGGTCGTAGTCGAGGAAGGTGCAGCCGGTGCCCCAGCGGCCGTGCTCCTGCGCAAGGCCAGCCTTTTGTGTGACGTCAGTGAAGGTGCCATTACCGTTGTTGTGGAACAGGATGTTGTGTCCCCAGAAGGTGCAGAAGAGGTCATCCCAGCCGTCGTTGTCGTAGTCGCCGACGCAGACGCCTGTCTGCCATCCTGAGCGGCCGATGCCGGATTTCTCAGTGACGTCAGTGAATGTGCCGTCTCGGTTGTTCTTGAAGAGATGTGTGGTGGGCGCTTTGCCAGAGGGCCAGTCGGCATCAATGCGGCTGCCGTTGGTGAGATAAATGTCAAGCCAACCATCGTTGTCGTAGTCGAAGAAGGCGATGCCGGAGCCTTTTGTTTCAATGATGACGCGCTTGTGGTCGACTCCACCCCAGACGTTTTGCACATTGAGGCCGGCCTGGTGGGCGACGTCGATGTACTGGACGGGCGAGTCCGCAGAAGGGGTAACCGCGGCGTGAACGACGGAGTTGCGCCAACGCCAGAGAGGTGTTGCAAGCGCGTCGAGCATTGCACTACCGAGCACTAAGCCAGTGGAACCGAGAAAACGCCGACGTGGAAGATTCATAGATTGCGATGATTATAGAAACTGCGCGCGTCGATTGAAAACGCTGCGGGGTTGCACGCTGTGCCGGCTGCGAGCGGCTGTGCGATTCATGGATGTTTGACCTTCGGGAACGGGTGAGGCACGATGCCTACGCCTTCCTTGACGGCGATAATCTGATCTGCTGGGATGCCCTTAAGCGTGTCCACGTGGCCGCTGGGCCAGGTGATGACGAGTGAGTCGATCTTGTTGCTCTTGCCAAGGCCGAAGTGGATGCGCGGATCGCTGGCGGACATGTAACTGGTGCCGCCCTTGGCCTGGTCAACGTGAGTGGCGCCATCGGCGGTGAGCCTGAGTACGGATCCGATGCCGTCGCGGTTGGACTTGGTGCCGATGAGCAGAACCTCAAGCCAGTGGTTGCCGTCACCGCCGTTGTTGCGGAGGAGTTCAGGATAGTCTCCGCGGCAGTTGACGACGACGCCGACATGACCATCGTTGTCAAAGTCAGCGGTGGCGAGGCCACGGCCTGCAACCGGACGCATGAAGTCGGGACCGAGGGACTCGGATGATTTTTCAAAGTTGCCCTTGCCCAGGTTGTGAAACATGAGCAAGGGCTCCTTGTAGGTGACGAGGCTGTGGTAGAGATGAACGTTATCGACCATGGCGCCATTTGCCTGGACAATGTCGGGCCAGCCGTCGTTGTCATAGTCAATGAACTTGGCGGAGACGCCGCTAAGGAGCATGGCCTTGTTGCCGATGTGGGAGCTGTATGTAATGTCAGTAAATGTGCCGTCACCGTTGTTGTGGTAGAGGCGATTCAGTTCGAAGTCAAGGTGGGTGATGTAGACGTCGAGGAGGCCGTCGCCTTCGACATCTGCGGCATCGATGCCCATGCCGGCTTCGTAGCGGCCATCCTCACTGGCCGCGAGCCCGGAGAGCAAAGAATTGTCAGTGAACGTTCCGTCGTGATTGTTGAGGAAAAGGAAGTTGGGCCAGGTGTCATTGGCAATGGCAACGTCAGGCCATCCGTCTCCATTGAAGTCAGCGAGCACAAGGCCCATGCCTTTTGACTCAGGCTCAGCGATGCCGGATTTTTCACTGACGTCAGTGAACGTGCCGTCATGGTTGTTGTGGTAGATGTGAGTCTTTTGGCCGCTGTAGTTGCCTGGATTGCAATAGGCGCGATAGCCCGGAGCGCGCTCGCCACACCATAGGTTGTTCTTGGGCGACCAGTTGATGTAGTTGGTGACGACGAGATCGAGCCAGCCATCCTTGTCGTAGTCGAACCATCCGGCGCTGGTGGACCAGAGACCTTCGTCGGCGACGCCCGCCCTGGCCGTGACGTCAGTAAATGTACCGTTGCCGTTGTTGTGATAGAGGATGGCGCTGCCGTAGCCGGTGACGTAGAGGTCGGGGTAGCCATCGTTGTCGAAGTCGCCGACGGCGACGCCCTGACCGTAATGGCCTTCAGCGCCGACGCCCGCCTTCTCGGTGACGTCAGTGAATGTGCCATTGCCATTGTTGTGGTAGAGAGCGGAGCGTAAGGGGCGGGGCGGCGTGTAAATGTCAGTGGCAGCGGTCTGGACGAAGTAGAGATCCATGAGGCCATCCTGATCGTAGTCGATCCATGCTACGCCGGTACCCATTGTCTCTAGGTAGTACTTCTGGTCGGTCTGGGTGGAGTCCTGCTGGAAGGTGATGCCTGCGGCCTTGCGAACGTCAGTGAAGCGAACCGTTGGAGGTGGCTGCTTGGAAGGTGCAGGGTTGGTCGCGGCGGATTGTGCGAAAGCAGATGCGCCGGCGAGCAGGATGGCTGCGCATGCGGCGAGCAGCTTGCGCGCGTTGCGGTGCGGGGAATGCGCCGTGGAATTGTCTATCATGCTGCGTAACCAAATGCGGGGAAACTGCAAAGGGAGCACCCCGGTTGTTGCTTGTGTGAGCGCAGATGGCGCGTGATGCAACTGCGCGATGTTTGAGTTGCGTGCTTCGCAAAGATGAGTCTGCACAACAAACGTTCTCACAGCGTGCGATCGGCGAGGGAGTAAGCCAGCTGGAGCAACTGCATTCTGTTAGCCATGCTCATGGGTTCGTTGGCGCGGGCGGGCGTGGCCGGAGCCCGGTCCAGGACCTCTTCAATGCGATTCATATCGAGACTGCCGCTGACACTGCTGTTTTTGAAGCGGTTGAGCACATCGCGCGCCTTGTCAATCTGGCCGGTTTCGAAATAGAAGACTCCGAGAGTTGCGTAACCGCCAGACCACTCGGGGAGCAATTCGATGGTGTGCTCGAACAACTGCGCAGCCTTGCTGGTATCGCCCTGCAACATGAAAGCAAGGCCGAGCCCCCAGTAGAGCTTGCCGGAGCCGGGGATGCGTGCCTGGCCCTTGAGGAGCGTTGCCTGCGCCGCAGCGGCTTGATTTTGGCGGAACTGGACGAGGGCGAGCGACAGGTAGCCCTGATCATCATCAGGGTTGCGCTGGATGGCGTCCTCAAAGATTGCAATCGCGTGCGCTGTATCGTCGCTGTGTAGATAAATGTCACCGAGCAGATTGAGGTAGGCGTTATCCTTGCGGCCGTCGGGCGAGACCTGATTGGCGATGTCGAGCGCCTGCTGGTATTGGCGCTTTTTGAAGTACGCATTGGCGAGGTTGAACTTGACGTCGTCTGAGTTGGGATTGGCCTGAAGAGCCGCCTCAAAATGCTGGATGGCCGCATCGTAATAGTGATAACGGGCAAGCAGGACACCTGTTCCGGTGAGTGTGCGGTAGTCGCCAGCGCTGATCTTGTCGAGCGACGCGATGGTCTTCATCGCGTTCTCAACATCGCCGGATTTGAGATAGGCCTGAGCGAGCAGATAGAGATTCTGGGGCTGCTCGGGATGCCTTTTGACTTCCGCATCAAGCTCAGTGAGATCGAGCTGATTGCGCGCGCCGGGAGCAAGCCGCGAGCGATTATCGAGATAGTCAAAGAGATGCTGGTAAGGATAGGGGCCGTCGGTGGCGTTTTTTGAGAGGGTCTTGAAGACCTTCAGGTCGCGCTCCGCCGCGTCCATCTCGTGGAGGGTGCGCTCCACCATGGCGAGCTTGTAATAGCCGGTGGCTGGATCGTGGCTGACCTGCACGTATTTGCGGAGCAGGGTTTCTGCCTCTGGGAGCCGATGCTGAACGATGCGCAGGTTTGCCAGCTCGAGGATGGCGTCGGGGAAATCAGGATTGATGTTGAGGGCCTTTTGAAACTGGGCATCAGCGGTTGCGGAATCACCCTGGCGCTCGGCGATGTACCCGAGGTTGTAGATGCAGAGCGTGTTGCGTGGATCGAGCTTGAGCCCCTGCTCGAAGTAGCTCTTTGCTTCATCGAAGCGGCCGAGGTTGCGATAGGAGAGTCCGAGGAAGGCGAGGGAGCGGGCAGAGTGCTCCAACGCGAGCAGCTGCTTGAATTCTTCAATGGCCTTGTCGATTTTGCCGGCCATGAAGTAGCTCTCACCCAGGGCAGCATGCAGGTCCGCGCGCTGGGGTGCGATCTGGATGCCAGATTCAAGGAGCGGAATTGCGTCCTCGTAGTAGTTCTGCGACATGCTGACCTGCGCCATAAGGAAGATGATGTCAGCATTTTTCGGCGCGAGATTGTGGGCCTTGATCAGCAGATCAAGAGCATCGAGCGGGCGCGACTCATCAGTGAGCGCCTGCGCGAGCAGATACATGGTCTCAACGGAGTCCGGCTGGAGGCTGAGAGCACGGCGAAGAGCCAGCTCGGAGCGCGCATATTCTCCGTTACGCAGGAGCACCTGACCGAGGTTGTAAAGAATCTCAAAGGTTTCAGGGCGCAGGGCGTTAGCCTTTTCCAGCTCAAGCTGCGCGGGTTTGTACTGTTTTTCTGAAGCGAGGAGGACGCCGAGAGAGAAGTGTACCTGCACATCGCTCTGGGCTGCGGCGGAGAGTTCCGTTGCAGTGCGCAGGGCATCGGCGGGGCGTTTCACTTCAAAATAAGCGCGGATGAGATTGAATTGGGTGGCGGCGTTGGACGGATGCACGTGCTCAAAGTGTGGAATGGCCTCGGCCGGAGCGCCCTTCATCATCAGCAGAACGCCGAGATTGTAATTTGCGTCCTGGTTGCCGGGCTCGAGGCGCAGAACAGTGCGAAATTCCGCTTCTGCGAGAGCGACCTGCTTTTCCGCGACATAGATGTTGCCGAGATTGTTGTGCGTTTTCGCGGAGCGGGGTGCGATCTGCAGGGCTTTTTTGAAAGCCGCAATTGCGCCTGCGTAGTCCTGCTGGTTGGCGTCGATGATGCCGAGCAGGTTGTGGCCTTCCACGCTGGAAGGATACTTCTTTAGCAAATCGATTGTGCTGGACTTGGCTTCCTGCAGGCGGCCCTGCTGCACAAGCGATTGAACCTGCTGAAACACGTCCGACGCTGCTGGGTTCGTGCGCTGCGCTGCGCCATGCGTGGCTGGCAGAAGCAGGACGAGGAACAGAATGCCGCTCGCTGCCTCTGAACACGCGACGGCGAATCTGTTCACAGGCTGATGTGAGCTGCGAATGCCCATTCTCTTGAAACCCTTAATAATACGTGCTGAGGGGGTCATTGTAGCATTTCCATTGCCTGCCTGGCTGTCTCGTTCTGGGGCTGCACGGCGAGCAGTCGGTGCAAGACTTCGAGCGCTTTGGCCTTGTCATTCTGCATGACGTAGAGACGCGCTAGGTTGAGGTAGGACTGGTCATAACCGGGCGCAATGCGAATGCCGCTGGTGAACTGTTCTTCGGCTTTTGCGTAGTCCCGCACTCGGACGTAGAGGACGCCGAGATTGTTGAGCGCCTCGGGATAGTTGGGGCGAAGGCTGATGGCCTTTTGCAGATAGTCCGCGGCCTGCTGCAACTGGTTTTGCTGTGCGTAGAGCATGCCTAGACTGTAGTTGATTTCAGGATCGTCAGGACGAAGCTTGAGCGCGCGCGAGAGATAGTCCTGTGCCTGGGCGAAGTCGCGCTGGCGGCGGTAGACATTGCCGAGGTTGAGCATGGCGATGGCGTAGCGGGGGCGCAGACTGAGGGACTTCTGGAAGTCCTGGATGGCATCATCAGCGCGTCCCTGCTGTGCGGCGATCATGCCGAGATTGTTCCAGGCTTCAGGATAGTCGGGCTGCAGCCTGACGGTTGTCTCGAGATTGCGCTGCGCGGTTTCGAGGTCATTTTTGCGCAGATAGAGAGTGCCGAGGTTGTAGAAGGCATCGGCATTATTAGGCTTGGCTGCGATGACTTGCTGGAAGGATGCGGCGGCCTGGTCAAGATAGCCGTGCTGGAACATGGCTACGCCGTAGGTAAAGTCGTTACGAAGAAAGACGTCCTGCACGAGCTGCCCGGTGAAGGGGAGTGCCTTCTGCATGCGCTCGGCGGCGGTGGCGGGAATGGATTGCGCATCGCGCAGGATCTGAGCAGGATCGGCTGTGCCCTGATAAACCTTGACGATCATGCCCTGCTTGTCGAGGAGGAATGAAGTGGGAATGGCGAGGTCGCGGCGGCGGTCGAACATGTGCCGGTAGATGATGTTGTAGATGCCAGCGACCTCATCGCTTGCGAAGAGAACCGGGAATGAGGGATGAAGGTCGGCTGCGAAGGAGTGTGCTTGCTGAGTCGTGGCCACCCCGTCGAGGTTGATGGAGAGGACTTGAAGCGCGCCGGGTGTGAGCGAGGAAGAATGTTGGCGCAGACTGCGAAGCTGATCCAGCGAAGACTGGGACGCCGTGGACCAGAATGCGAGCAGAACGCACTGGCCTTGTAATGCGCCAAGGCGTGTTGTGTTGCCAGCAAGATCCGGCAGGGAGAAATCCGGAGCCTTGAGCGGCTCAATAAGCCATGTTTCCACCTGCGAAGGCAGAGGCTGCGATGGCTGTTGCGGCACGGGCTGTGCCTCCAGGGCGGGCGGCGCTGCGAACGGAGTGGCCGTGAAGGTGCTGGCTCCTTCTTCAATTATGATGCGGTGGTTTGCGGGGAGATTGCTGAAATGCTGCACAAGGCCGCTGGGCCAGCGCAGCGTGACGCGCTCGACGGAGCCGGCATTGCCGATGCCGAAAAAAAGTTCCTTGGAGTGCTGGGCCAGAAAGCCTGAGCCGGCCTGAAGATATTTGATTTGCCGCAGGCCTTCGGCTTCGACGGTGATGGCAGTGCCGATGGCGTCGCGATTGCTCTTGTGGCCACGCAGGCGGAAGGAGATGGAGTGGCCGATGCTGCGAAGATGGTTGTGCAGGACGCGCAACTGAGGCGCGTTGCGATTCTTGAGGATGATTTCGAGTCGGCCGTCGTGGTCGATGTCGGCGAGAGCGAATGAGCGGCTGTCCTCAAGGAAGTCGAGGCCGAGGGGGCCGGATGCCTCGGCGAATGTTCCGTCGTGATTATTGCTGAAGAGGACGTTGCGCGCATACCCGTGCCAGGTATTGTCTGACCGGATGAGTTCGTTGATGGCGTTCCAGCCTCGCTCATAAGCGAGCGAGGGTGTGGAGTCCTCAGAGGACTTGGCGACGACCTGCCGCCAGAAGAAGCTGGCGAGATCGTCGCGCGACATTTCGGAGATGTATCCGTTGGAAACGTAGAGGTCAGAGTAGCCGTCGTGGTCGAAGTCCCAGAAGTCAGAGGACCAGGACCAGCGGCCCATCTCAACGGCGGCGTGATGTCCGACATTCTCGAATGTGCCGTCTCCATTGTTGCGGTAGAGCGCGTTGCCGCGGGCGTGGCGCTGGTAGAGCTCGCGAATGTGCTCGGGAGCGTCGGCGTGGAACTGCTTTTGCAGCGACACGCGCTGTCCGGCTGCCTCCCACATGCTGGGGACGTAGATGTCCTGACGGCCGTCGTTATCGAAGTCGCACCAGCAGCAGCTCATGCCCGCACCGACACCTTCAACGTGAGCCTGACCGGAGACGACAGTGAACGTGCCGTCTCCGTTATTGCGATAGAGCTGCGAGCTTCCGAAGTCGTTGGCGATGAACAGATCGGGAAGGCCGTTCCCGTTGGAGTCTCCCCATGCACAGGCGAAGCTGTATCGGTCATTGTCGGCGGTGAAACCAGCAGCCTGTGTGGTTTCTACGAATGATCCGTTGCCCTCGTTGTGGAAGAGGCAGTTGGGCGGACCGTTGCGGGCGTCGTAGTAAGGGATGGGGTAGTGATACTGCTCTAGCCCCAGATAGTACATATACATGCAGAGGTAGATATCGAGGCGGCCGTCACCGTCATAATCGGCCACGGCTGCATGGGTGAATGTACCCTGCGGAACATTGGCGAACCTAAAGGCATCGGGCTTTCGCTTGAAGGTGCCGTCGCCCTGATTGCGAAACAGCAAGGGGCCGGTGCCGCAGACAACAAGAAGATCCTGCAGGCCGCGGTTGTCGAAGTCGACAAAGAGCGCACAGGCGGTGCTGTCGAGCACCCCAACGCCCGCCTTCTCAGTGACATCTTCAAAGGTGCCATCGCCACGATTGCGTAGGAGGCGGTTGGGAAGGCCGGCGGGCTGGCAGATGTAGAGATCGTCAAAGCCATCGTTGTCGTAGTCGCCTGCGGCCACGCCGTTGTTGCAGTAGACATCGACGCCGATGGCGCCGTCGAGGATGGTGCGCCAGTGATCGGCGCCGTGGACCAACTGCTGACGGTAGCAGTCCAGCTCACCGAGCGCGCGTGTGGTGACATCCACAAAGGCCGGACCCTGCACGACGCAAAGTTGCTCGTTGTGGGCCTGCCATTGATGCGCCTGCCAGGATTGGACATCGACACGGGACCACGTGATCGTCCAGGAACCGACACGCTCTTCGCGGCGAGCGTCGTGGCGCGTGGCAACGAGGTCGTAGCGAATTTCAGTCTGGACGGTGAGAGGGTCGGTGGCGAGTGCCGTGATGCCGTAGATTTCGAACTCTGCGGTGTGGATCTGCGCGGCGGCAGCTAGCCATGCTTGCAGGCTGCGGAGAAACTGCTCGCGCGTTTGCGAGGTGCCGGGCGCGAATTGCCTGCGCAGGACTTCGATGCCGAAAGAAGAACGCACCGGCGTTTCCTGAGCAGAAAATGTGGAAGCGTGGATGGATGCGTCAAGTGCGGTGGCGAGGTGCGTGAGATTGTGCGGCGATTGGCGCAGCGCAGTGCTCCACTGCGCGAGGATGTGCTCGATTTCCGCGGCGTATTTTTCGGTGATGTATTCGTCGGAACCGGGCGGAACAAGACGCAGCACGTCTGCGAGCGGCGATGCAGCAGGATAGCGCGGCGTGAGGCGCACATCGGAGAAGGGCAGTGCAGGCGCTGCGTCGGGAAGAAGCCCCGTGGCGCGCAGCAGAAGAGATGAGCCGCGAAACGGAGCGGGGCGCAGTAGTACGGGGGCCAGCCCCATGCTCTTGAGAATTGCCCGACGGGAAAGAGGACGTCCTGTGTTCGACTGGTGCGACTTCATGCGCGAAAAATCCGTTTGGCGTCGGGATGTTCGCATCATAGCATCCGGCCAGAAGCGGCGGTGGTGGTGCACGAAGCTCTACTCGTGGGAGGAAACAGGCTGCGGGTAATTGGGATTTGGGGGATCCGGCCCGGCAGCTCTGCACACCTGGGATGGCTTCAGAGTCAAGTGAAAGGCAAATATTAAACGAATATCTGCTGAGAATGACCTGGGAGGAAGTCATAGACGGCGCATGGACCAGGACCTGTGCAGTCTCAGCTAAACACTTTATATCCAATAAGATATTGGCGCATCGGGGCGGTAGGCTGGGAGGATTGCGCAAGGGTTTGGCGGGGCTGCATCGAGAGGTTGATTGGCATCTCAAACTTTTGGTTGACAATCCCTCAGCGAATCCAATAATCTTGGTCGCACGCTGATGAAACCGTTTACAACAGACGGTTCTACGTGACCGGGTTTGCCCCCTAGGGCTCGGTCAAGCCGAAGACAAAAAGGTAAGCGCAGGTAAGAGCAAGAACGGAGGACGTTTGTATGGGCCGTGACAGCAAAAACCCGAGTTGGCTAAGGGCTCTGGGTTATATAGCGTTCACGTGTATTTGTCTTCTTCTCGTCCAGGGCCGGTATGCATATGGCCAGGTTGACGAAGGAGCGATCACCGGAACGGTTACAGACACGACCGGTGCGGTTGTGCCAGGCGCGGAGGTGACCCTGTTGAATTTGGATCAGGGCATCACGCTGACGACAAAGTCGAATAACAACGGCTCGTATACCTTTTCCCCGGTCAGGATTGGCAGGTACTCCGTGACCGCAACCGCGAAGGGCTTTGCCAAGACGACGCAGACCAACCTGAGGGTGCAGGTAGCACAGGTGCTTCAGGTGAACGTGCAGATGAAGCTTGGTGCGGCGACTGAAACGGTGGAGGTGACGACAGCGCCAGCGTTGCTGCAGACCGAGGAAGCATCGGTCGGCCAGGTGATTGGTCAACAAGAAGTCAACAATCTCCCGCTCAACGGACGCAATTTCACTTTTCTTGCGCAGCTTGGAGCCGGCATGCAGACGCCGCAGGCTGACACCCGCGGCAACGCAGCTTCGGGCGCATTTTCGGCAAACGGTTTGCGTCCGGCGCAGAACAACTACCTGCTGGACGGCATTGACAACAACTCGAACGCCGTCGACTTCCTGAACGGTACGAACTACGTCATTCTGCCTCCTGTGGATGCCATTCAGGAGTTCAAGGTGCAGACGGCGGACTTCAGTGCTGAGCTGGGTCGCGCGGCCGGTGCCGTTTTGAACGCAACCATCAAGTCCGGTACGAACAGCCTTCACGGCGCGGTGTGGGAGTTCTTCCGCAACGACAAGCTGGACGCTGCCGACTGGTTTGAGAATAACGGTGGAATCAAGAAGGGCGAGCTCCGACTGAATCAGTTCGGCGCGTCTGCCGGTGGCCCGATCATCAAGAACAAGTTCTTCTTCTTCGGCGATTACGAAGGGAAGCGGCGCGTGCAGGGCACGGCGGAAAACGGCCAGGTGCCAACACTCAACGAGCGGAACAGCGGATTCACGGACCTCTCTGACATTCTGAGCCAGGCTGGTGGCACGACGTCGAGCCGCAAGGATATCCTGGGCAGGTCCGTTCCCTTGGGTACGATTCTTGATCCTGCAACGACCCGCCTGGTTGCAAATGGAGCGGTGGACCCGGTGTCGGGATTGACTAACGTCAGCGGAGCGGACGGCTATGTGCGTGATCCGTTTGGCAGCTGCGGAGCGACGCCTGCCGGCAATTCGTACACAATTGCCGGATGTAATTTGAACCAACTGGATCCGGGACGGCTTGATCCCAACGCAATCAAGCTGTTGCAGCTTTATCCGGCTCCGAACTCCGGCTTGTCTACCTATTCGGTAAGCCCCAACCTGTTTGAGCATTCGAACACGTTTGACACCCGTTTGGACTACAACCCCACGTAGAAAGAGCAGATCTTCTTCCGCTTCAGCTATGCCGATGATCCGATTTACATCCCCGGCATCTTCGGTGGCATTGCCGACGGTGGCAGCTTCCAGCAGGGTATCCAGACAGCAAAATCCCAACAGGCGGTTACAGCCTGGACGCACGTTTTTAATCCGACGACGATCAACCAGGTGCGCGGCGGCTTCGCTCACCTGCATACGACGCGCTTCGGACCGGAAGGTGGAACATCCGGCATTCCGGAGCAGTTCGGCATTCAGGGCATTCCGCAAGGGAATGGGAATGGCGGATTGCCTGCATTTGGCATCGGCAATCTGGCAACCTTGGGTAGCAATAGCTTCCTGCCTTCGGACGAAGTCAGCCAGACCCTTCAGATTACGGATGACTTCACGAAGATTTACGGCAAGCACAACTTCAAGATGGGTATCGAATACCAGAGTGTGAAGTTCTCAACGCTGCAGCCGGCCTGGTCTCGCGGACAGTTCAACTATGGCGGAGGCTTCACGGATATTCCGACCCAGTCCAACACCACGGGCGGCATGGCGCAGTTCCTGCTGCCTCCGGCGCCTGCACCTGCCACTTTGTATGGCAATCCGAATCCGAACGGCTTCAGCTATTCAGGCGGTTCGGACCAGGTGTTCGCTTCGAATATCAACAAGACCTACGACGCGAAGAAGTACTTTGCCTCATACTTCCAGGACGACTGGAAGGTGACCCCGAAGCTCACGCTGAACCTTGGCCTGCGCTGGGATTACTTCGGTCCGATTAACGAGACCAATGGTGGTCAGGCTAACTTCGTTCCTAGCGGCGGGCCTTTGGGCAAGCCGACGTTCATCATCCCGGCCAGCGGCAAAGACAATCGCACTCTGTCGACCGATGCGACCTGCCTTGGCGTAGGGTGCCGTGGCTTGGTGGACTTGCTCGCAGCAGATGGCATTGCACTGCTAAGCACCGACAAGTACGGCCAGGGTCTCCTGCAAACCCAGAAAACCAACTTTGCTCCGCGCATCGGTTTTGCGTATGAGATCACGCCGAAATTGGTTGCGCGTGGCGGGTTCGGTATTTTCTTCAACTCCTTTGAAAACCAGGGATATGGACCGAACATCGGTGAGAACTATCCCTTTGTGTACAACTTCTCGTATTCGCCGCAAGTCGCTTCGGGTATCTCTTCCCAGGTGGCGCCTACGAGCTACAACACCCCGTTCGCCAATTGCCCAACGGCAGGTCCAGGTGGAACGGCAACCTTTGAGGCAGGCTTCTCCTGTATCCCCTTTGATCCAGCGACGGTGGATGCTCGAGGTCTCGGTCTCCAAGGCTTGCAGTTCGACTACCAGACACCGCGTACCTACAGCGCGAACTTCACACTGCAGTACTCGCTTACGCGGACGTTGTCGGCTCAGGCGGCATACGTCTCAACGAATGGCCGCAACCTGCAGGGCGGCGTTGGCTACAAGAACGTGCCTCAGATTCTGCCGTCCGGTCTCAGCACGCAACCCTATGTTCCGTTCCCCGACTTTGGAGGCGGAAGTTATCAGGCGACCTATGGCCAAAGCCAGTACAACGGTCTGCAGACCAAGATCGAGCAGCAGTTCTCGAATGGCCTGACATACCTGTTTGCGTACACATGGTCCAAAACGATGTCGAATGCCGGTGACTTGCTGAACGGCGGCACGACCGGCGGCTTGCGCGCCTATGGCGTAAAAGGCCTTGGACCGATGTTTGACTATGCGCTTGCGAACTTCGATATCCGCCAGGTGCTCCACTTCAGCGGCGGCTATCAGCTTCCATTCGGGAAGGACCAACGCTTCATGAACTCCGGAGGTATCACGAATATTCTCTTCGGAGGATGGGCCACAAACTGGATTGTTACGCTACAGGGAGGACAGCCTGTCAATTTTGGTTGCCCAACCGGCACCACGTCGGGAACCGGGTGTAACGTCATCCTCATGAAGGGACAAAGCCCGCAACTCGGTATCAAGGTCAAGACGATCGATGGTGGACCGCGGCCCTTCTGGATCAACAATGCCAAGGCGTTCAACCAGCCCTGCCAGCTTGGGGGCACGCCGTCTAATCCGGTGCCGATTCCGGATTCGCCGGCCGGTTGCATTCCTTTGACCGGTTCAGATGCACTCGGCTCAAAGCCGGGGCAGGTCCCTGGGCCAGGGTTCCATCGGCTCGATTTCTCCGCGTTTAAGAACTTCCAACTGAACGATCGATTCTCGTTGCAGTTCCGGTCGGAATTCTTCAACATCCTTAACCACCCGAACTTCAATGCACCGAACTTCGGCGGCAACGGCGTGGTGGCGATCGGAGGCTCAGGCAATATCTTCGATCCTCACTTTGGCGAACTCGGCTCGACGCGCGATGCGCCTTTCGATCCGCGGCAGATCCAGTTTGCTTTGAAGTTGTACTACTAGGCTAGAATGAAAACACCCCGGAAGGTGCTCCTGCTGGGTGCCTTTCCGGGGTGTTCTTCTGCGTAGCACATTGCTCACGCGGTGATGGGGAGGCGGCCTGTGAGCAAGAGGCCAAAGTTTCGGTTGTTCCTTCTTGTCGCGCTCGTGGCCGGCGCATTATCTTCAAGCGCCCAGCAAATTCCCAGGCAAAAACTAGACCGCCTCTATCAATCAGCCGTGGCTGATTATGAGGCTGGTCGTTACGCTGAAGCTGCCGTAGCGCTGGAAGGCGTGCTGCCTTACGCAACGAGGAGCTTTGAGGTGCATGAGTTATTGGGAATGGTGTATGCGTCGCTGTCAGACGATGCCAAAGCTGTGGAGCAACTGAAGATTGCTGCACAGTTGAAACCGGACTCGGCAGCAGCGCGCACCAACCTGGGAGCTGCACTCTTGCATGCGGGCAAAGCCGCACTTGCGGGTGAGCAGTTTCGTGAGGCGCTGAGGCTGGAGCCCAATAGCTACGATGCCAACCATAATCTGGGTGAGTTGTACATTCGTACCGGCCGGTTGGCGGAGGCGCGGCCACTGCTGGAAGAGGCACAGCGCATCAAGCCGGATTCGTATGAAAACAGCTACGACCTGGCGATGACTGACTTTCAGCTCGGACAGCTTGATGCGGCGCGACAGACGATCCATGCATTGCTCAAGCTTCAGGATAGCGCGGAGTTGCATAACCTGTTGGCGCAGGTGGAGGAGAAGGGTGGCAACTTTGTAGCGGCGGCCAACGAGTATGAGAAGGCCGCGCACATGGAGCCGAGCGAGGACAACCTGTTTGACTGGGGCAGTGAAATGCTTCTTCATAGGACATATGAGCCGGCGATTGCAATTTTCGAGCAGGGGGTGCAGCGGTATCCCAAGTCGCCGCGATTGCTGATTGGACTGGGCCTATCGCTCTATTCGCGCGGTAAGTATGACGATGCGGTCAAAGCGCTGCTGTCGGCGGCGGCGCTGACGCCCTCGGACGCACGTTGCTATTTGTTTCTTTCCAAGGCTTACGACAGCTCACCGACACAAGCGGACGAAGTGATTCAAGCCTTCAAACGCTATGCTGAACTGGAGCCGCAGAATGCACGGGCGCAGTACTACTATGCGATGAGCCTATGGAAGGGCAAGCGCGTGGAGGACGAAACGCTGGACTTGAAGATGATTCAATCGCTTTTGCAAAAGTCCATCGCGCTGGACGACACGTTGCCGGAGGCGCATGTGCAGTTGGGCAACCTGTATTCGGACCAGCACAACTACACTGAGTCGATTTCGCAATATGAGCGCGCGCTGCAACTGAATCCGAACCTTTCAGACGCGCATTACCGGTTGGGGACCGACTATGTGCACGTTGGGCAGAAGGACCGCGCCAAGCAGGAGTTTGCCATCTATCAGAAGCTTCGCGCAGAGCACCTGGCAGAGGTTGAGAAGGAGCGAGCCGAGGTCAGGCAGTTTGTGTATTCGTCGAAATCGATGGGTGCGGAGGCGCAGTGAGGCGCATGGAGCCATAGCTGGATAAAGGAGAGGTCGCGGTGGAGGTTGCAGATGGATTTGGCGGCAGTCCACGGGAGATTGCCCGCAGACTCAGCCTAAGTCGGCGCGAGTTCTTGCGTGGAGCGGCGGGGTTGACCGTGGGTGGCGCATTGATGAGCGCGAGTCCCTTTGTGCGCGCAGAGCGCGCGCGCAGGAAGCGCAAGTTCATCGTCGTGACTTTTGGCGGTGGAGCACGCGACCAGGAGACCTTTGCACCCGAAGGCCAAGGGAACATTCCGCACATGTTGCAGGAGTTGGCTCCGCAATCGAGTTTCTTTACGCATGTCACCAACCACGGGATTCTGGGCCACTATGTGGCAACGGCGAGCCTGACGACGGGTGTGTATGAGACGCTGAACAACTTCTCTGCGGTGCCGCCGGAACATCCGACGGTGTTTGAGTATTTCCGCAAGGATCTGCGGCGGCCGGTGTCGGACGCGTGGGTGGTGGCGCCGAGCAATGGTTTTAATCGCATTGGCGAGAGCGACTGCCGTTCGTATGGACCTGGACTTGGGGCACGTGTCATCCTGCCCAAGCACCTGCTGAGCGCGGCGACGCAGGGCGGGACGGCAAATCTTGGGCATCTGCTGCGCGACAACTACGAAAACCCGCTGTATACGCCGGAGTTGGGCGGAGGCGAGTTTGAGTTGCAGCAACTGGAGAGGATTCTGCGGCTCTCAGTGGACGACTTTATGGGGCATGCGCGGACGCTTTCAAGCCCAGATGAACTGTCACTGTATATTGCGAAGCGGTTGATGCAGCAGGAAGCGCCAAGCCTGCTGTGGATTACGATGCACGACATCGACATTGCGCACTCGGGGGCTTATTCACTGTATGTGGAGGGCATCCAGCGCACGGATCGCCTGTGCGCTGAGCTGTGGAGCGCGGTCGAGAGCAATCCTGAGTATGCAGGCAACACGACGATGTTTGTGTTGCCGGATTTTGGGCGGGACTCGGACTTTGATGCGGGTGGCAATGGGTTCCAGCATCATCGTACGGGCGATGTTGCCAGCCGCACCACGTGGATGATGGCACTGGGAGCGGGTGTGCGTCAGGGTGTGGTGTATGACCAGCCGGTGCAGTCGATTGACCTGGTGCCAAGCCTGGGCGCGATGATGGGATTCACACCTGCGCAGTCGCAGGGCAAGCCGATTAGGGAGTTGTTGTAAGACGATGCAGCCGCATGATCTACAAGCCGGGCAGTTTGCAGGTTATCCGCCGGAAGCGCGGAAGCTGGCAGTGGCGCATCTGGATGCGCTGCGGAAATTGCCGCTGAGCTTTTTGCCTAGTTTACTGCGCGAGGTGATTGACTACGACTTTAAGTTCCCGGCTGAGCGGTCAGCCATCGACAAGGAGCTGGCGCTTCTGAGCGGGCTCAAGCCGGAGCAAGTGCAGGAACGCTTTAGGGGGTTTGCGCAGCTTTCGAATTCACCGAAGCTGGAGGAGTTTGACTGGATCAATCAGCCTGCGCGGTTTGTGGAGCAGCAGTCTGCCTATTTGTGGTCGACGCATCAGCTGGATGCCTTCCGCAAGGCGGCAACGGACTATGGCGCGTGGTTGCAGGCGGAGGCCCCGCCTGATCCATTACAGGTGAGGCGGTTGGGCATTGCGGTGATCGGTCAGGGAGTCGCGTCCTATGACGGCCACCTTTTCAAGAGCCTGCGCGCTCATGGAACGTATTTTGCGGATGTAAAGCCGGAGAACGGGCTGGCGGTGCTGTTGGATGCCATGGCTGCGCGCGCGAAGGATCATCCGGCACCCTATGGTCACTGGTATGTGGATGGAGGCAAGGCCGCAGGCTGCGATGCGCGCGTGACCTGTATTTCGTATGCCGGGCTGGAGCCGGTACGGTCAGCGCTGCTGAAGAACATGGATGCGGAGATTGCGAAGCCGGGCATGGGGCCGGAGCAATTGCGCACGCACCTGGCGCAACTGACCCCCGCGGACCTAGGAATGAGAAAGGACGGCGATGCTGTACTGGATCGATTCCAGGTGAAGGTGCTGACGGAGGGTTCGGGCACGCAGATCTTTAGCACCACCTTTGCGCAGTGGACGACGCGCGAGGCACTGCGGAGAGCGCAGCCGCTGACTTTACTGGTGCGGTATGCCCCGCGGCAACGGCAGAGGCCGATGAACGAAATGCTGACCAACAGCCACACGCCGGCGCAACTGGACCCGATGGGTTCGCTGGTGGATGCGGACATGGGCGCCTATTACCACTGGATCAACCAGCAGCGGCTGCCGGGCGCAGAGCAATCGGCATTTCTGGCATGGTTTGAAGGGCAGAGCCGTGCTCTGGTGGTGGCTCCCACGCTGCCGCGCGGAGCAGAGTCGAGTTCTGCTATCGACATGAGCAAGTTGCTGTCGTTGGCACTGAGTTAGCAACGAGCGCAAGCAGGGAGTGCCCGGCGGGAAGAGCAGGCTTCTCAAGCAATCCAGCTTTGGAGCGCATCACGCAGGGGGGCCAGTGCGACAGGGCCTGATTGGCCGGCAAGCGCGAACTCCGGCGGGGCAATAACGTAGGCCTCTGCGATGCTTTCCGCGATGCAGATGCAGACGGTGGACTTACGATATTCGTCGAAGCGCTGAGCGGCCAGCCAGATGTAGAGCGCGAGCATCTGTGCGTCGACGGAACTGCCGGGCGGGTCGTCCACGGCGGGCAGGGGATTGATCTGATCTGGATTGTCAAAGACCGCTACACCGGTGAAGGGTTTGGGCTTGCTGCGCATGCCGAAGCGGGCAGCGAGGAAACGTGGGCGGGCTCGGCGGAAGGCCTCGGAGGCGGCCCACTCTACAAATGAGTTGCCAAAGATGACGGCACCGTTTCCGCTGAGGTAGAGCGAACGAACGAACTCGCGAACAGCCGGATCGGCTGCGACCTCAGGGGGGCACCAGGGCGTGACGTCAACCTTGCGCAGGCGGTCATAGACGGCGTCGGCGTCAGAGAGGTCCTTGCGCATGGTGTTCATCTCATGGGAGAAGGCCTGACGGTAGCGGTCCAGCCGTTGATAGCTGAGCAGAACGGTCTGCGAAGGCGCAGAGGGCGACGATTGCGCGGCGAGGTGATCCGCCAGACCGGGAGTTGCGTCGATGAACCACGTATCTGCAGCGGATGCTGTGGGGTTCACCAAGGCTGCGTGGAGCAGTCCTGAGGCGGGTTGAGCTGGTGTGCCATCCAGAAGGAAGGCGAGCGGATCTGGTTGCTGCGCATCGTTGCGCAGGTCGAGAGTGAGAGGTTTGCCGATGCCTTGCCAGCGCCGCCACACGGTGGTCTGGTCGACAGGTAGCGCGCGCGGGATGATGAGCAGAACAAGTCGATTCGGGGAACGCACGAGATGGCTTTGCATCTGGAGTGCGTACTGGTCAGCACGGTCAAATACAGCCTGCACAGCGCGACGCCATTCCTGGAAGTAGGGGGAGCGGGCCAACTCTGCGGAGTTGCTGATGGTTTGCTCGCTGGTGGAAAATTGCCAGCTGCGAACCCCCATCTTATCTTCGATGCGAACGACATCATGGAAGAGCTCGGATGACTGCCCGGGCGTGAGGCTGGCGACATAAAGGAGCAGGCGTTCCACGGATCTGCGCTCATTGGGAAAGAGATAGTCCCACTGGTGCAACTGCTGATTCACGAAGGGGAGAAAGGTGAGAGGAATGCGCTTGAGCAGACCATGGCTCAAGGCGTCTTGCAGGGTTGATGGAAGAGAGGCTGCTGACTGCATGTTTGTGTTCCTTCTATGTGGATGCGCAGACGCGGCGGCTACACGCGTAACTCTTTGAGGACTGTGCCCTGGGTTTCAAGAGGGCTGCAGCCGAGCAAGCCTGCAAGTGTGGGACAAAGATCGATGTGAAGGACAGGGCGCTCGATGATTTGAGGCTGCTCGACGGCGGAGCCCAGGGCCATCATCCATGCGTCGCGGGTGGATTCCTCATTGGCGCGATGGTTGAAGAAGCCGTTTGTGGATGAACCGTCAGGGTCACGGCCGAACTCGGGGAGAATCACCATGGTGGTCTTGTTGCGATAGGCTGGGTTGGACTGGACCTCCTGCCAGATCTGATAGGCCAGGCGGTCCGCAGTGCGGATGCCTGCGATGTGCATGGAGTAAGTGCCGAAGTGAGCCACTTCAACGTCAGAGAAGGCGACGGTGAGCACGCTGGGCGCAAACTTGCGCATGATTTCTCGGGTCATGAAAAAAGTGAGCTCGTCGCCGGATGTAGGGCCGCCGCCGCGGACGAAATTGGCGATTGCGGCTTTAAGGCTGGCCTGTACACGCGGATCGAGGCTGGCGGCGGCATCAAATACATTCCACCCGAGGCCTTCGTAATTGCTGCCTTCCATGGCGCTTTCCAGCTCCGCTTCCACCTTATTGCGGTCGGCCATATTGGCGGTACGTCCTCTGCGGAGGGCGTCGACGACGGCCGTAAGCATGAGCTGCTTGGGAAAGACAACATTGGCGCCGTATGGGGGACCGTAGCCGGAGGCGGAGCTGGCACCAATGAGGCTGGTGAGAGCCTTGTTGCTGGCTACGACCCAGGTGTCACTGGGGCCAACGCGATGCTGCTTGCGAAATTGCTCAAACAGGGTGGGCGTAGTTGGGGCGAGTTTGCCCCAGTCGTCCACGCGCTGCCAGTTGCCGGTGAGGATGCTGGAGATGGCGTTGAAGTGAGCAGTGACCCCCTCATTGCGAGCATAGGGATAAAAGAGCGCATGCGGGAGCAGGTCGCCGAAGAGATGCGGGATGTTCTGGATGCCTTCCTGCGAAAAGGATTCAGCGCGGCGCACGCCGCCGATGACGACGAGAATGACCTTCTGGCCGGAGCGGGTGTTGGAACTTGCGTCCTCATGAGCCCGGGCCAGTGGCATCATCGTGCCGGCTGCAAGCAAGGCAGCGGCTTGCAGAAATGCCCTCCGCGAACTTTCCGACTGATGCGAGGGGTCTTCTCCGATTTGTGGGGCGGTTGGTGCCCCTGCGGTGCGACTCTTCTCCATGAGCAAACCTCCATGGCTACGTGTGCCTGGGAGTCCGCTCTCACTTGGGGAAGTGAAATGAAAGCAGGATGAATTATATTCACAGCACAGGCCTTTATCAAAGCACCGCAGTGAGGCAGCAGTTGACCGAAACCGTACCGGGTTCCCCCGCCCACCCGCGTTTGCCGCGGCGCAGCTGGAGCATCGCATGGCTGCTCGGCCTTGGCGTCCTTGTTAATTACTTTGACCGCGTCAACCTATCAGTTTCGCACGAGGCGTTGTATGCCGCTTTTGGTATTTCCAACGTTACATTTGGCTATCTTTCAGGCGCCTATAACTGGACCTACGCCATGTGCCAACTGCCGATTGGCGTTATTTTGGACAGGTTTGGAGTGCGGCGGGTTGGGCGGATCAGCACCTTTATTTGGAGCCTAGCCTCGTTTGGCGCCGCAGTCTCACCAAGTATTCCAGCATTGTTTGCGGCACGGTTGACGCTGGGGGTGGGCGAGGCCCCGACGTTCCCTGCGAATGCGAAGGCTATCGGTCACTGGTTTCCGCCGAAGGGACGCAGCTTTGCGACCTCAATCTTTGACGCAGCTGCGAAGTTTTCCTCGGCACTGGGTGTACCCCTGCTGGGGGTGGTGCTGCTTACGATTGGGTGGCGGTGGAGTTTTGCCCTGACAGGGCTTATCAGCTTTCTGTATTTTCTGTTGTTCTGGAAGGTGTATCGCGATCCCGACGAGGACTCGACGCTGACCGACGCGGAGAGAAAATATATTGCAGACGGCAACGAGCCGCATGACGCAAAGAAGCCGGTGATTGAGCAGCCCTCGTCGCTTGGGTACCTGATCCGGCAGCGCAAAGTTATCGGTCTGGCGATAGGCTTTGGGTCCTATAACTACGTGTTCTACTTTCTGCTGACATGGCTACCGAGCTATCTCTCGATGGCCCTGCACATTGACCTGTTGCACTCATTCCTCTATACAAGTCTTCCCTGGCTTGTGGCCACGGCTGGGGACCTTGTGGTGGGAGGGTGGCTGGTGGATACGCTCATCCGCCGGGGATGGAATGTGCACCTTGTGCGGCAGGCCGTGCTGATTGCCGGCACCACCTGTGGGCTCGGCATTCTAGGAGCAGCCAAGGCGCACAGCGCGGAGCAGGCATTGTTCTGGATCAGCGTGTCCATTGGCGGGCTTTCGGCAGCGGCACCGGTTGGATGGTCTATCCCTTCCTTAATTGCCACGAAGAACAACGTGGGGCGCGTGGGCGGCATTTTGAATTTTTCCAACCAGATTTCGGGGATTGCCGCGCCAATTCTTACAGGCTATCTGGTGACGGTGGGGCATTCCTTTGCGTGGGCATTTCGCGCTTCGGCGATTTATCTGGTGATCGGAATTGCTGCATATATCTTTCTGCTGGGCAGGATTGAGCCGCCGGAAATGCGTCGAGCGATTGCCAACGCGCTATGATGATGGGTTGCGTCGGGTACATTTTGAAGCCGGTTGCATGAAGTTGCATGAAATTGTGCGGCACATGCTTGTAGTTCGGTTGGACTTGGTTATCTGCAGAACGGAGATGGCATGAAGGCGCTGGTATTGTCTGCATATAAGAAGCTTGAACTGTTGGATCTGCCCATTCCGCAGCCGGCCGCGGATGAGCTGCTGGTGCGCATCAGAGCGTGCGGCATCTGCGGCAGCGATGTGCATGGCTACGACGGAAGCACCGGACGCAGACTGCCACCGATCGTGATGGGGCATGAAGCAGCTGGAGTAGTAGAAGCGGTGGGCAGCGGCGTAACCGATTTCAAACCAGGCGATCGCGTTACGTTTGATTCAACGGTTTCGTGTGGCAAGTGCTTCTATTGCCTTCGTGGTCAGATCAATCTCTGCGACAACCGCGAGGTGGTGGGCGTGTCCACGCCTAGCTTCAAGCGCATGGGAGCGTTTGCGGAGTATGTGACGGTGCCGGCACGGATTGCGTATCCCCTGCCGGGGCTGATGCCATTTGCGCATGCGGCCATGATTGAGGCAGTCTCCGTGGCTGTGCATGCTGTGTCTCTGACGCCAATAACGGCGAGTGATACGGCTGTTGTGGTAGGCGCGGGCATGATCGGTTTGCTCACATTGCAGGCTGTGCGTCACGCGGGAGCAGGCAGGGTGTTCGTACTGGATCTAGATGACTCGCGTCTGGAGATGGCCCGCAGTCTGGGCGCCACGGAAACCTTCAACTCTCGCAATGATGATGTGATCCAGAAGATTGTGGGGCGTACGGAAGGACGCGGGGCTGACGTTGCGCTGGAGTGCGTGGGGAATACAGCCGCAGTGAGGCTTGCGGTAGAAAGCGTGCGGAAGGGCGGCGCGGTGACACTGGTGGGCAATGTGGCGCCGACGATCGAGTTGGGTCTGCAGTCGGTGGTTTCGCGGCAGATTCGGCTGCAGGGGTCTTGTGCTTCATCGGGCGAGTATCCGGAGTGCATTGCGTTGATGGCTAGCGGCGCGATTCAAGTGGAGCCGATGATTTCTGCAGTGGCTCCACTGGACGAAGGGATTGCCTGGTTTGAGCGGCTCTATGCTCGCGAGCCTGGACTGCTGAAGGTTGTGCTGGAACCATGAGGACAAACGATATGAATGGATCGCTTTTTGACCTGTCCGGCAACGTTGCACTTGTAACGGGTACCAGCCGCGGGCTCGGCCAATATTTTGCGCGGGCACTGGCGCGCGCCGGCGCGGATATTGCTATGACCAGTCGCAACAGGGACTCGCTGAGCGCCTTTGCGGCCGAGATCCGAGAGATTGGACGGCGGGAGTTTTGCACGGAACTGGACGTGCGCGATCATGCGAGTATCCAGCGGGCAGTGCAGGAGGTGGAGACGCACTTTGGGAAGATTGACATCCTGGTGAACAATGCAGGATGTAACATCCGTAAGCCCGCGCTAGACGTGACGTGGGATGACTGGAATACGATACTCGACACCAACCTTCGTGGGTCATTTTTCGTTGCGCAGGCGGTTGCGCGGGGCATGCTGCAGCGGGGCTATGGGCGCATTATCAACATTGGATCTGTAACAAGCGTTTCAGGCTTTGCAGGGCTGGCTCCTTACGGCGCAAGCCGAGGAGGCATTAAGCAACTGACGATGAGCCTGGCCGATGACTGGGGCAGCCAAGGCGTGACCGTGAACTGCCTGGCGCCGGGATGGTTTAAGACAGCGCAGAACCAGGTGTTGTATGAGAATCCTGCCTGGGTGGAGTACATCTGCGACCGGATTCCGCTGAAACGGCCCGGGCGACCGGATGATCTGGATGGCGCCGTCGTATTTCTGGCTTCGGAGTCAAGCCGTTACGTAACTGGGCAAACACTGCTGGTGGACGGCGGGATCTCGACGGGAGCGACGAAGGCGACGGTATAGATAGAAGTGCAGGGGGCGGCCAATTTGCTACCCAAAGAATAAAGTTGGTCGTCAAGATGCCTGCCACCGGAGAAATCCGGGGTTACAAAGAAGCGTGATGACGGTTGAAATTGCCGGTGCGGGTCGCGCCATACGGCGGTCGCTAGAAATGGCGAATGGTTTCGCTGGTACTGCTGGATTCAGTACTATGCTGCTCTCCGGTACGTTCCACGTGACTACCAAGTGAGCGGCTCACAAGCTCACGTGAACCCAGGCCGACTGCCAAGGAAAGTGTAAGCACGATTCCGCCGAAAATGATGCCGAATGCAAGGTCGACCACGCTGCCGCCGATCTGAAGGTGGTCGAGAGCCATCGCGGCAGTGAGAACCAGGACAAGCCATTTGACGCCAAGAGAGAGAAAGCGCGCGTACTGCAGTTGCGCATTGACTGCGCCGATGAGCACGGAGCGCGCGAGAAAGCGTGCGATGATGGTTCCGACAATCATCAGGAGAATGGCACCGATGGCATGGGCAAGGTACGGCAACAGTGACATTGGCAGCGATGCGGCTGTGGCATAGGAAGTATCAAATGCGGAGACCCCGATGATGAGCCCGAGCAGAACTGACGCCCAGAATGAGGAACGGGCGACGAGTGCAGTGGGAGAGGAGATGGGTGTCCAGTCTGAGTTGCCGCGAATACGGGCAATTCGATCATCGAACTTGATTGCCTTGAGAAAGCGGCGCAGTATACCTGCAACGGCCATCCCGATGAGCGTGAAGATGACCAACGCCACAAAAAAGGCGAGGATGCCCGGAAGAATTGCAATGAGGAGCGATAGAACGCGGTAAAAAGATTGATTGAGAGCTTCGGACATGTGGCGCCAGATTGTCGCGTTGTCTGCGTACAGTGGCTGCATTGCCTGCGATGTGGGCTGGAGTATGGTGGCAAGAATGATCTGCATGGCTCTTACTCCTTAAGGATTGAACCTGTCTGGCCAACGCCAGCGCGAAACGATGTAGGGCTTTTCCTGCTCAAAGGCCATTGCAATAGCCTCAATATGCTGCTCGGGGTCAACTCCGGCTGATGTCCAGTTAATGTGGCTTGCGACCCATGCGAGATAGAGTGGCACGAGCGCACCCAGCAAATGACCACGATTAATGGTGCGAAGCCGGTAGGCGAGCAAAAAATCATAAATGATGCGGGCCCAAAGAGATTCCGGCAAGTGAAAGCTTGTCGCATCTGAGTCGTAGAGGCGCTTAAGGTCGAGCAGTGAGTTCGGCGAAAGCACGAGCGACCATATGCTTTGCAGATTTGTATAGGCCAGTTGAAATGCCTGCAGCATAGGGGCAATATTGGCGGCGGCCTCAGGGGAAGCTGTGTGCTCTGTCTTGATGCGCGACTGCGCTGGCGGCGTTTTCCGGGCGCGCTGCCAGAAGGCGGCCTTAGCCTCAATGTCAGCGAAGAAAGAACCACTCACCATAGGCAGGATGGTGTGCAAATCAGGTGCGGTCGGCTGTGGCAGAGAGCGCGGCCCAACGGAGATTTCCTTCATTGTGAATCCTGCCACAACGGCTTCGTTGACGGGCCACAACGGCGCTTCTGCCTGATTCAGCGAGACAAAGCGTGAGGCTCCGCCGGCAAGGCGTTCTGCGAGGCGCAGCGAAAGGCCCAAATCGATGGCCAATGGAAATCGCGCGCGCGCAGCAAACAGCGCGCGTGTGAGCGGATAGAGCAGCGCTGAATTTACTAGCCCAGCATGAGGCGGCAATTCGTAATGGGGAATAACGAGGTCGATTGCGCCGCTTTGCACGGTACGGGCAAGATCTCGCAAGCCGTCTGCGCCGAGGGAAACCGAGTTGGGCCCCAGCATGAGAACACCGTCTGCCTTGTGCTCTTGCGCAAGTTCATAGGCATGGACGAAGTCAGCGGCAGTTAAAGTCCATGAGGCTTTGGCTGGGGGCGACGGAACCAGGCGATGATTCGGATGCAATGCCTCTGAGACCCCGTCAGGCGCGGCAATCACTAGGTTTTCTGTAGGCATCGTCGCAGCGAGGCTGCCAACAACGATGTCAAGCTGCTCCTGCGGCATTGGGGTTAGCAAGACGAGAAGGCAGGTTTCGGATTGAACCGGCGCAGGTGAAATCTCGGGAGTCGTATTGGCTGTCGACATCGGTGCCTTCGCGCGCAGAATGACTGGTTACAAATTTAAGATGCCGTGGAGCGGGATGCGAACCCAGTCGGGGCGATGATTCAGTTCGTACAACAATTCATAAAGAGCCTTCTCCATCAGGTAGGCGTGGAGCAGAAGATCCGCATCTTTTGGTGCGGGCAGGAGAGTCGGGTCGGTTCGCGAGGTATTGTAATAACCATCGAGAAATGCGCTACCCACAGCATTTTGCCAGAAGCGTGCCCATGCTGCTAGTTTTTCGGCTTCCGGGCTGCCTGCTAAGTGCGGAATGGTGCTCGAGTATTCAAGGAGACCAGAGTGAGCAGCATAGGAAAAGGAGCGAATCATGCCGGCGACATCTTTTAGAGGAGTTTGCTTGCGACGGCGTTCGCTGAGGGGACGTGCCGGCTCTCCCTCGAAGTCGAGGATCACAAAGTCACCATGCTCGGTATCCGATGGCCTGTTGTCGGCGGAGGTGCACAGAATTTGACCAAGGTGAAAATCGCCATGAATTCGGATGCGTAGACCCGCTGCCGTAGCATTCTTGATTGAACGGGCATGCGCGAGAAGTTGAGTGCGCATGGAAAGCAGCAACCCAGCTTCATCGGCAGTGGTATCGACCAGAACAGGAAGTTTAAGCTTGAGTGCACCGAGAGTCGAAGCAATTTGACTTTCTATGCGTGCGGCATCAGCCACAAGGTCATCTTGCGTGAAGGGCTCAGCGGTGAAGGCTGGATCGATTGTTGGAGTGGCGAGAGCAAGGTGCATCTGCGCGGTGCGAACGCCCAGCAGAGTCGCGGATGCGATGGAAGGGCCAGCTAGTTCGAACGCCTGTCGTGAGGGCGGCGAGAAATGGAGAAAGCTCGGGCCTGAGGCCTCAGGCGGATTATCAAGAGATGCAACATGTGGAAAGAACGAGCCGAGCTGAGCGAGGAAAAATTGCCAGCCGTCACCTTGGTTTGCAACCAGTTCGCTGAGCATTGCCGTCGTGGATACTTCACCGCTTTGCTTCTGCAGCGCTATTTCTCCTAAGAACGGCGCACAGTGTGCAAAGTGGGCAATCTCTGTGAGGAAACGGCCTATCTCGACATCTGGGCTCTCGCCAGGCTGAAGAGAACGGAAGAGCTTAAGTAGAAGTTGATGGCCATAGATGATAGACGTATTGGACTGTTCGGCGGCAGCAGCGCGCGAGGGTAATGGCTGAGCGATGGGGGCATGCGAGTATGCTGGAGCGGATCTGGCGACGAGCTGATGTCCAGATATATGAATGGAATCCCGTGATCTGCCGTTAGCATCTGTTTGGATGTTTTCGAAGAGATCAAGCGTTACGTTCTGCTGAATAAGATTGAGCAGACTCCCCTGAAAGTCTTCGAGCACGGTTGCGTCATACAGGACTGCTGTTCCCAGCGGAGATGCGAGTGGTGCAATGACGCTTTGTGGATGAGTTGCGATGACCTCTTCGGCATCATCTCCAACGCTGAGAGCAAGCGGAAGCTGATAGACGTCCTGATGATTTTCCTCATAAGCAATCTGCAGGAAGCCAAGGATCGGGGGAAGTGTAATGGCGGAAGGAATGGTTTCACGGAGGCGTGGGCTCATATGCGAAGAACCAGAAGATGGCAATTGGGTCCAGTACTCCAGGCGGACAGATTGGATCATGCGCGTCTTTTCACCAAACCAGCGTTGACGATGTAGCCAGACGGGCAACGCGCTTTCGAGCAGATTGCGTGTGTTGCCTGTGAGCAGTGTAGGCCAGCCCTTAGTGATTGCTTCGAGTGTGATCGCCGCACCTGGTGTAGCTTCTGCGATAGCTTCGATACTTTCTTTCAGCTGATCGGTCTGGGGTTCTGCCTTTGTGCTTGCGGGCTGGAGTTCAAGCCACAAGAAGGAATAGGGCGCGAGAGTGATGGCGTAGGGGTCCTTTGTGATCGTAGGGAACGGAACATAGCCCAGCATTTCGACGGGTTCCATGCCTGCATACTCGGCGAGGTCCAGAGAAACCGGTTGTGCAAAGCGGCTAAGATTGGCAACACAGAGGACGATCTCGCGAGATCCGTCGCCGCGGTCCAGCTCGCGAAGGTATGCGAGTGTTTTGCGATTAGCAGGCGAGAGAAAGCGGAGCGATCCGCGTCCGAAGACTTTGAAGAGCTTGCGCAATGCGATCATGTTACGGGTCCAGTGCAAGAGGCTTGAGGGGTCACTCTCCTGCGCTTCTACGTTCACCGCCTGGTAGCCATAGACGGGATCCATGATGACAGGAAAATAGAGCTGCGCTGGGTTACACCGGGAGAAGCCTGCATTGCGGTCAGAGGTCCATTGCATCGGAGTGCGCACGCCATTGCGGTCGCCGAGATAGATGTTGTCCCCCATGCCGATTTCGTCGCCGTAATAAATGATTGGTGTGCCAGGAAAGCTGAGCAGAATAGAGTTCAGTAGTTCGATGCGACGGCGATTATTGTCAACGAGGGGCGCGAGGCGACGGCGGATACCCGCATTGACGCGCATGCGCGGGTCCGCTGAGTAGGCGAAATACATGTAATCGCGTTCCTCATGCGTGACCATCTCGAGAGTGAGCTCGTCGTGATTTCGGAGAAAGAGGCCCCACTGGCACGTGTCTGGAATAGGCGGTGTCTGGGCCATGATTTCGGTAATGGGCAAGCGATCCTCCTGACGCAGCGCCATGTAAATGCGCGGCATAAGGGGAAAGTGGAAGGCCATATGACATTCGTCGCCATCGCCAAAATAGGGGCGGACATCGGCAGGCCACTGGTTGGCCTCTGCAAGCACGAAGCGATTACTGTATTCAGCATCAATAGATGAACGAAGGGTCCTGATGATGGCATGAGTCTCTGCAAGATTCTCGCAAGATGTGCCATCCCGTTCGACGAGGTAGGGAATCGCATCGAGGCGGAGGGCATCGACGCCCATGTTGAGCCAGAAGCGCATGGCCTTGAGAACTTCCTGAACAACCATCGGATTGTCAAAGTTCAAGTCCGGCTGGTGGGAAAAGAAGCGGTGCCAATAGTAGGCCTTGGCGGTTTCGTCCCATGTCCAATTGGATTTTTCGGTATCCATGAAGATAATGCGCGCATCCTTGAACTTCTGGTCAGTCTCTGACCAGACGTACATGTCGCGCTCTGGTGACCCAGGTGGAGCGAGGCGCGCAGCTTTGAACCATGGATGCTGGTCGCTGGTATGGTTGATGACCAGCTCTATCATCACCTGCATATTGCGCTCATGGGCCGCATCGAGAAATGCCTTGAAGTCGTCCAGCGTGCCGTAGCAGGGATTGACATCGACATAGTTGGAGATGTCGTAGCCGTCATCGCGCAAGGGTGATGGGAAGAAGGGTAGAAGCCAAATGCAGGTGACGCCCAGATCCTCCAAGTATTCCAACTTTGAGAGGAGTCCAGGAAAATCACCGATGCCATCTCCATTCGAGTCACAAAACGCGCGTACATGGAGTTCGTAAATGACGGCGTCCTTGTACCAGAATGGATCGGTTGCGCTTGCCAGTTTTCTCAATCGTCGGCTCCCTCCTAATTTATGAGATAGGGCACAACCCTGCGGCTTGCTTGCCGCAATGGCGTTCATCAAGCCGCAGACGAACGAAATCGCAGCTTCTCGCCTGCGCTGCATAGAGTTCCGTACCTCATGCAGGCACAATTCCGGCCACCTGCATCAACTCGTTAGACAGCTGAACGGCAACAACGTCTTAGTGTCGAAGTGTATCCCGAGCTGAGACATTATGAGAAGGCGGACCGCTTCGGCCACGCACAGGCGGCTCCGTGTTCGCGTAGTTTAAATGTCTGTAAAAAAATAGCTTGTGGCCGTATGTGCATGTCTCTAGCAGCAGGAGTGAGACCCAAAAGCGAAGCGGCCCAACGCGAGATTGCTCGGGCCAGAACGTACATACTCCGAACCGGCAATGAATTGCACCCTGTCAGCCGCTCAATTTCGCAAGGCATGATTCTGTTGAGAAACATTTTTGAACGTGGCAAAAGGTTGGCTGAAAGGCTGAAGCCTTGGTCTGCCACGAACTCTATTGACTATCCTTCTGGACTTTCCACTCCTTGTAAGAGATGCGCGGGATCGTTATGAATGCATCGCGCGTGCGGACGTAGTTTCCCAGCCCGTTCATCCGGCCGATCGCATGTAGTTGCTCCGCCCGAACGTAAGGCCCGTTCGTATCGATGAACCGGTCCTCAATATAGATGGAGACAACGCGGCCGAGGATGATCCGAGAGCGGCCGATTTCCATGGTAGTGAATTCGCGGCACTCCATAGCAGCGTGTGCTTCAGTTAATCGTGGTGGCTTGACGATTTGCGACGGAGTAGTCGTAAACCCAGAAAGTTCCACCTCGCTCAGTTCCGGAGGAAAGTCTGTGGCACAGAGGTTCATCTTTTCAGCAATGTCTTCGGTGACAACATTAACGACGAACTCGCCAGTCCGACGGATATTGCGCGCGGTGTCCTTGGGAACAAGTGGCTGGTCAGGACGGTTGGTTACACCTACTCCAATGATGGGAGGGTCCGTACAAAGGTAGTTATAAGCGCTGAAGGGTGCCGCATTGAGATGACCTCTCTCATCCATACTCGTGATGAGAGCAATGGGTCGAGGGGCCACGAGCCCCACTAGCAGCTTGTAAATATGGCCAGCAGGAGTCTTTTCAAGGTCGTAGATCATGTCATCAGGGTACACCTGCTCGCTTGATGACATCTTTAGGTTTCGGCCTGCAAGAGTTGTGCTCTCGAATCCTCTCTTGCAATCTACATTGATCAATGCAAAATCCGATCGGGAAGTGCTTGAGTCTGGCACCCTAGCCTGTAGCCGACTATTCCCTTGGATGGAAATCATCGACTTCAGCCCCGTTCTCGCGGCGAGCAGGTGGAGCGTACCATTGGTCCTTCGGCACAACCTTCGCCTGCGGGGGGTCCATTCTGTAAGCTGGCGTCATGATTTGAACACCGTACTCGTTAAATACATCGAGTATATTTTGATGCAGATAAGAGTAAATTTGTTCTATCTCCTGCGGCTTGTCGCAATAGGCGTTGATCTCGTAGGTGATCGCGAAATCTCCGAGTTCTGTCTGCTGCACGAATGGGCTGGGTTCCTTCAACAAGCCTGGCGTTTGCGCTGCTGATTCAATCAACATTGCCTCAACCTGTCGCCACGGTGTTTCGTAGCCAATGCCAACCTTCGTGTGCAAGATCAATCCTGAAGTGTGCGCCAGAGAAGTGAAATTGATCACCTCAGCGTTAACAATCTGCGAGTTCGGTATGGCGATCACTTCATTCTTGATGGTATGTAAATAAGTCACCATCATGCCATATCTTTCAACGTATCCAATCTGGTTTCCGATCTTTACCCGGTCACCGCGTCTAAAGACACGTCTGTACGTCAGGCTATAGCCGGAGATTAGGTTTCCGATCAAAGCAGTAGATCCCAGAGAAAAAATCACGCCAATAAATAATGACAAGCCTTTGAAGGCCTGGGTACCTGATCCGGGGATATAAGGAAATGCAATTACAAGCGCAAAGACAATCACAAAGAACCGCGTAATCCGGTAAGTCGGTTTGGCCCACTCGGGATCAAAGCTCGGCAGTTTGATCGCTCCGCCCTCAATGGCAGAAAACACAAGCCGGATTAATTTGAGCGCGTAGTGGGTTACAACTCCGAGAACGGCGAGGAAGATCAGATCAGGGATTGTGATGAGGATGTTACTAGCGATCGTGCGTACGGGATTCAGAAGGAACGTGAGTAAGTTCTTGCTAAGTCCGCGCGTCCAGGGAAACAGGGAGAGGATGTAGTACAAGGTTGCATAAGCCCAGACGAATACAATGGCCATCGCAATAAACTTGAGCGATCCGAAAAGTAAATTCCATACGTGTCTGGCGTGCAGAATTTGAAGGGCCTGTATTTCCACCCCGTGAATCTTTTCCTTCAAGAGATGTTCGAGCAATGCATGCAGCCGTCGCTCCAGCTTCACTAGGAGGAATACACCGACGATAAAGACCAAAGTGGCTACAACTGCGTAAATGATGTGCCGAATAAGAAGTTCGTACTTGCGGTCCGCCCGGAATGAGTCGATGGCTTCCTTGATTCTCTGTAGGTAAGCAGCTGCCAGAACCCCCCGCGCCACACTTTCGATACGTGCATCCTCTTCGTATACGTTTAGTATGACCCGATCGCCTGCCAGAATCTGTGTCCCATATTCTGTATTCACCAATCTCAGATTATTGGTCTGGAAGTTCCGATCCTCAGCTACGGTCCGAATGCGTTCTGCAATCCCCTGTGCTCTCTTTTCAGCGGGAATCACCGATAGGCCTCTCACGCTGAATAACTGGATTCCGTCGACAACGACCGGCGCCGTCGGAATCTCATTGCTCGCGAGCTCACTAGGTGCAGGGGAGATCGCACTGTCCGACTGTTGCGCCGCGGAGTTTACACACCCCAGGATCGACAAAAGAACCAAGGCTGCGGGCACCAGCAAGTAGATCTTAAGAGTTGGTGAAACACCAGCAAACATGTGTCACCTCGATGTCGCTCATTCCAGGACTGCGTAACAGAAGCAGGCCCATGCGGCAGAGGATTCCTCTTCAGGATTAGACCCACAATTCAAGTCGAAAAGCGACTAGGAAAATTACTACATGA
>JAKAFB010000022.1 GCA_021818105.1 Acidobacteriota bacterium | reverse complement strand
CCGTGGTAAGTCGAGTCGCCGCCGCCGGAAATCTGCAACCCGGCCGCCGTTTCAAAGTCGATCTCCTGGTTCGTGTAATTCAGGTGGAAGTAATTCGCGCCCGCGATGAAATTCCCAAGGCCCGGCGCATGCCGGAAATGAACCTTCGCGCCACCCTGGGTGTAGGCGCCCTTCGCCAGCGTGTAGAAGCTCGGGTCTACGCTCTGGAACATGCCGCCGCCGCCGCCAAGCGCGGGCGAGCGGTAGGTCACGTCATAGCCGCCATAGATCGTCAGCCAGTCATACGGCGTCACCGAGGCATCAATCGAGGGTTCGATGGCCGAGCGGCTTTCGTGTCCTCCGCACAGCGAGCCCTGGTCCTTCGTCGTGCTTCCGTCCGGCGCGACCGTGGGTGCTCCCAGCACATTGTGATACGGATCGGACCCCGCCGCATACAGTGCGCAGTGGGTGGAAGGGATCACGCCCGGCGCAAAGCTGAAGTCACGCGCCGCCTGGTCGCTATAGCCCGTGGAGAACCCGACGACACGCACGCCGGGAACAATGTGCACACGCGCAATGGGATGAAAATCGTCCTGCGCGTAGAACGCCACGTTGTCCTGCTGGAAGTAGCCGGAACGGAACTTCGCCCCAGCCCCGACCACTTCGTGCGCGCCGCTGCCGCCATAGGCGGGGTTATAGAAAAGGTTGCGCGAGTTGTAGTTCTCATGCAGCAGGTAGCCGCCAAAATTCACCGTGTTGTATGGCAGCACTTCGGTCATGCCCACCTGATCGCCGAAGATGTTGCTGTGCGGATTGTTCCACTCGTCCACCTGCGCGCCTTCGCTCAACGCATCGTCATTGCGGCGGTGGAAACGCCGAATGTGATTGAACCAGGTCATGTTCTGCAGCGTGCTCCTGCTGCTCAGGAACAAATTCTCACGCCCGTAGGCCATGAACATTTCGTTCGTGTCGTACTTGTTGTAGGCAGCGTACGGCAGCGCGCTATAGTAGCCGCTCGTCGCCTGGCTGAAGTGGGTGCCGTTCGGTTCGATCAATCCCACATCCGCGGTTGGAATCACCGTGGGACGATACCCGCCTGCCTTCGCATAAAACACGCCCAGCACAATGCTGCCTGCCGAGAAGGTCTTCAGAGTCTTGCCAAGCACGGATCCGTTCTTCGAGGGGTTGCCGAAGCCGTCCGGCCCTTGCCGAAAATCGTTGCCCCGTCCCAGACCGCCGCCCACCACCGTCGACCATCCGCGAAAGTTGCCCGTGTTGCCCACAAACGCAAAATTCTGCTGGCCATACGGTCCCTGGGTGAGCGCAAAGCTGGCGTGGCGGTCCACCGTCGGCTGCACCGGCGTGAACTCCACGCCTCCGCCAACGCTGTTGTACCAGCGGTCCATCGGCTGCCCCGGCCCGTACGTCACCGCCAGATTCTGCATCACCAGGTTTTGCGGCATCGTCGCCGATTGCCACAGGCCCGTTGCCGGGTCGCCCACCGGAACCCCGTCAAACGTGATGCCCAGCGAACCCGGCGCCGTGAAGCTCGTCGCCTCGCCCGCCCACCCCTGCTGGATTCCGTTCAGGATCACCGTGTACTTTGTCGAACCGCTCTCTCCATACCCAACCACGTTCGCTCCCGGCGTGGAGGCGATCATCTGCGCCCCGCCCGCCACCGGCCCACCGGCGTCCAGTTGCTTGCGGTCCAGCACGCGAAGCGTCTGCGGTGTCATCATCACGTCCTCGCGCGTCGGCACGGGCTTCGCCTCGGGGTCCACTGTCCCGCGAACAACCACGCTTTCCGATAACGTGGCCACACTCAACATTGCTTCGATCGTCGTCGCGTGCTGCGCCGCCGGCGTCACCCGCTCCGTGAAGGACTCGAATCCAGACTTCTCCACCGTGATCAGTTGCGGGTCCAGTGACACATCCATAAAGACAAAGCGGCCATCGCCGCCCGTCGTCGTGTGGATGATCCTGTTGGTCGTCAAATTCGTTAGAGAAACAGCCGCTTTCGGAATCACAGAGCCAGAGGCGTCTACTACCCTTCCATCAATCTGTGTTCCGGCGGCGTACGACGTGCAACACACCACCAGCGCCATGCAGGCGCTCAACACCCATGTCTTCAACATGCAGCGCAACCTCCAAATAGACTTTCCAGGGGATAAAGCGACGTCCTGCACAGGAGCGCCTGCCCTGTCGAACGCGGGAAGGGGCTCGTCGCTCGTCTTCTGAGAGACAGACAGCTTTAACGTCCATCAATGGAGTTACAACGGAGTGAACCAGAAGTGAATGTTCCGAGACGGGAGAGTTTCAATTCAATGAAACCGCACTCTTCCGGTGGAAAATCGCCGCGATACCCTCTCTTCCACAGACCCTGCCCGTCCGCAGCCGCAAAGCCATGCGCCCTGCGTTACCCTAATCCCTGATGGGCCGCATCCGCGTTCTTCCCGACCACGTTGCCAACCAGATCGCCGCCGGCGAGGTGGTAGACCGCCCTGCCTCCGTCGTCAAGGAACTCCTCGAAAACGCGCTCGACGCCGGAGCCAGCCGCATCCGCGTCGAGGTCGAGGCCGGAGGCCGCAAGCTCATCCGCATCGCCGACGACGGCCACGGCATGAACAGCGACGACGCCCTTCTCGCCTTTGAGCGTCACGCCACCAGCAAGCTCCGTACCACCGACGATCTGCTCTCCATCGCCACCCTCGGCTTCCGCGGCGAGGCCCTGCCCTCCATCGCCTCCGTCGCCCGCGTCACTCTTGAAACCGCCACCGGCGATGACCCCACCGGCACGCGCATGGAAATCGCCGGCGGCAAAATCCTTCGCGTCGAAGATGCCGCCCTGCCTCGCGGTACCACGCTCGCCGTCGCCGACCTTTTCTTCAACACCCCAGCTCGCCGCAAATTTCTCCGCGCAGAGTCCACTGAGCTCGCGCACGTCACCGCGCTCGTCACCCACTACGCTCTCGTCCACCCTCAAAAGCACTTCGAGCTGGTCTCTGCCTCGCACACCATCGTCTCCGCGCCGCCCGTCACCCGCACCGCCGAGCGCATCTACCAGATCTTCGGCAAAGACACCCTCGCCCAGATCCTGCCCGTCGCCGCCGAAATTCCACTCCAGCATGCCGGCCTGCCCGCTCCGCCCCCGTGGAAGCGCGACCCCGACGAGCCCGCACGCGATCCCGGCACCCTGCGCCTCAGCGGCTTCTTCTCCAAGCCTGAACTGCAAAAGCTCAACCGCAACTCCATCTACATCTTTGTCAACAAGCGCCTCATCCGCGACCGCCTCCTGCTCCATGCCATCTCAGAGGCTTACCGCAACGTGATTCCCCCCACCAGCTTTCCGGTGGTCCTGCTCTTCCTGGAAATGCCGCCCGAGGAAGTGGACGTCAACGTCCACCCCGCCAAAACCGAAGTCCGCTTCCGCCAGCAGAATCTCGTCCACGATTTCGTCCGTGATAGCCTCCGCACCGCGCTCGTCAAGGCCCGCCCCGCCGCAGGCTTCCTCGCCGCGCTCGACGCTGCGCCCGCCGCCAGCCCCTCGCTCATGCCGCCGTCCGTCTCGCCCATCCCCGGCTCCCCAGACGTCTCCGCGCCGCTAGGCTCCACCAGCCCCACCGAGTCCTTTCAGCTCACCCCGCGCCCCCTCACGCCCATTCCCGGGCGCCTCGACTTCGCCGCCGCCGCCGAAGCACTCCTGCCCACCCAAGCTGGCTGCTCTGCAACCCAATCTGATTCAATCAATTACCATCCAGCATCCCCTGGGGCAGCCGGCGTTGAGGCTGAGCAGGCCGCCGCCACCCTCAACCTTCTCGCCAGCCTCCGTCCCCTCGGCCAGCTCCGTGAGTCCTTCATCCTCGCCACAGGCGACGATGGCCTCTGGATCATTGACCAACACGTAGCCCACGAGCGTGTCCTCTTCGAAAAAATCCTTCGAGACCGTCAGGTCGAGCGCGTCCAGCGCCAGCGCCTCCTCATGCCCCTCCTCGTCGAGCTCAAGCCCTGGCAGATGGTCGTCTTCGCCCGCATCGCCGAAGAGCTTGAGAAGAACGGCTTCGAAGTCGAACCCTTTGGCCCTCAAACACTTGCCGTCAAAGCCGCCCCCGTCGGCCTGGAGGGCTCGGAGCTCGAGCGCATGCTCGCGGAAGTCATCGAACAATCCGGCGCCGAGTCCGACGAACCAGCCCGGAATCAAGATCTTACCTCGCTCCGCCGCCGCATCGCCGCCTCCATCGCCTGCCACTCCGCCATCAAGGTCAACACCCCCCTCGACCCTGTCCGCATGGAGTGGCTACTGAGCGAGCTCGCCCAGACCGAACACCCCACCAGCTGCCCTCACGGACGTCCAATAGCTTTGCAGTACTCCTGGAAAGACATTCAGCGGGCCTTCCATCGAATCTGATTCCCATTTAAGATGGAAAGAGGGTCATCGCCCCGCTCGCACGTTCGGACGATGCCCGGCGCCAGCGCCAACCTGGAAGCGAGGGTTTTTCTTTGACATCGGAGCAATTGGAAGCAGCGCGCGCCGAAAGGATGCGCCATAACGGAATTGGGCCCCTCACTCTTGAGGACGCCAGGACTTGGATCGAGGAAACGGGCCTGTGTCATTTCCTGCCCAGGCGGCAGCCGACCATTTCCGTCGCACCATCATTCGTTGAAGCCGTTGCAGGTCAACATGATGCGACTCCTGATCCCCGCCATATCGCAACCGCCGAAGAACTGCTCGTCCGCCTTGAGAATGACGGCGTAGCCGTCCGCCTCAACCTCCTCGGCCAACCCGGCGAACAACCCGACTACATCGTGGCAAGCTGGGTATTGCCCTACGTGTATGCCCTTCGCGGTGACCGCGACTGGCGCCGCAGCCCGCAGCTCACCGGCTCCCGTCAGGTTTCGCCGCTCGCCGTGCAGGCTTACAAGCTCCTCGAGCAGGGCGACAACACCGTCGCACACCTCAAGCAGGCCCTCGGCCGCGAAGTCAGCGAGTCTGCCGTCGTCCGCGCCATCACAGAGCTCTGGCAGCAGCTGCGCATCATTCCCGTGATCGCCGCTCCCGGCCAGCCCGCCAAGTGGCAACTGCTCCGTCATCGATTCCAGAAAGCCATCGCCGAAGGCGCCTCCACCTCGCAGGTCACCGCCATCTCCGTCCTCGCCTCCATCTATCTCCAGGCCGTCATCGCCGCCAGCATGGAGGATGTTGAACTCTTCCTTGCTCCGCTCACCGCCCGCAGCAAGATTCGCGAAGTCCTCCGAGGCCTCGTCGCCACGCGCCAGGTCCACACCATCTCGCTCGGCCATGCACCCCACTTCTACGTCGCTGGCACGCTGCCGGAGTTCTCCGTTGCTCCCACCTCCTACGCCAGCGCCTACATGTCCTCGTCCTACTTCCTGGGTCATCACGATCTAGAGGAGGAGGCGCACCATCCCCACGCAGCCCACAGCGCATCTGCTGCTCAGGCACGCCCTGAGAAGATTGCGAAGAAAGAGGAGCACCGTCCCGCCGCCGCGCATGCGCCGCGCAAGCCGGGCCGCCGTACCGCTGCGCAGGCAAAACCTACCGCGCGGCCCCACTTCAATCACCCCGCCGCGCATGGCCACGACCGCAAGGCTGCGCCCTCTGCCGCCGGCAGCCGCCCAGCCAGCCGCAATGCTGAATCCCGCAGCGGCGCCGCACGCAGTTCCAACAGTACGCGCCCCGCAGCCGGCTCGCGCTGGGGCAAGAGCACCAATGGCAAGCAGAACGGCGCTCACGCAGCCGCAGGCGCAAAGAGCAGCTCCCACGCCCACGGTTCCAACTCCCGGCGCCCCGCAGCCGCAGCGTCGTCCAGCGCCAAGTCTGCCGCACCGGCGTGGAAGAAGCACAACAGCCACAACGGCAAGCTGAAGTCATCTCCCAAGCCCACCGCCTCCGGCCGCACCGCCGGCGCCAATCGCAAGCCCGCACGCCCTGACGCACGCGGCAGCCGTAAGCCCGCGCTCGCCGCCAAGGCGGGTGCCGGCAACAGCAAGCGCTACGGCTTTACCGCGCGACCCAGGAAGCAGGGGACCGGGAAGCGCGGATGAACGCGGTGGACAGCGCCAGGCTCCCCCCGCGTTCCGCCGGGAACATTATTGTCGCCATTGACGGCCCCGCCGGAGCAGGCAAAAGCACCATCGCCCGCCATCTCGCCCGCCGCTTCGGCCTGCTCAATCTTGAGACTGGCGCCATGTACCGCGCCTTCGCCCTCAAGGCCCTCCGCGCAGGCGTCTCCCTCGATACTGTCTCCGCCCTCGAACAGCTTGCCGCGCACACCCGCATCGGCCTCGAACCCGCTGACGGAGACAACCGCGTTCTCCTCGACGGCGAAGACGTCACCGCGCTTCTCCGCGACCCGGTCGTCACGGATGCAGCCTCCCGCGTCAGCATCTTTCCCACCATCCGCGCCTGGATGGTCCGCCTCCAGCAGCAGATGGGCGCTAGCGGTGGCGTAGTCATGGAAGGCCGCGACATTGGCACCGTTGTCTTTCCCCACGCCGAGGTCAAAATCTTCCTCGATGCCGCGCCCGAGGTCCGCGGCATGCGTCGCTATGACCAGCTCGGACCCCAGCCCGCCCTCCAGCCGGAAGAGGTCATCCGCGACCTGCGTGCACGCGACGAGCGCGACCGCAACCGCGCTGACTCACCTCTCCGCCCCGCCGAAGACGCCATCATCCTCGACACCACCCACATGTCCCTCGAAGAGGTCGTCCGCGCCGCCGAAGATGTCATCGTTGCGCACCTCGCCTCTCTGGCCTCGCCTACTCGCCACTAGGGCCTGTGCACAGGCATTGATCCTCTCGTTTTTTCTGTTGCTCTCACCACCTGCTGTGGCAAACTGAGCCCAGACATCCAAAGACTGGCCACGTAGTGTGCATCCCTCCAGTTTTCTCCACTAGAATCTTTGCTGATCTGCGTGCCCGTTCTCCTGCGCTGTCTCAACAGCCAATTGTTCTGCCTGTTCTGGAGTCTGGGATGCGCCTCTCATGCCATCGCTGCGGATACTCTGACTTCCGGCTCTCGCGCTTCCGCTCATCTGATCTCATCAACCTTCTCTTCCTTCGCTACCCCGTCCGTTGTCGCGTCTGCAAGCTGCGCCAGCATCTCTTCATCCTCCGCGTGCTCAGGCTGCCAGTGCGCCAATTCCCTTAATCCAGACATTCCGCAGCCCCGGTCCAAACGCCGCCAAAAGCTCTGCTCACACTTCCATGTGACCAGTGCCCCGTTCATGCGATAGGCTTTAGTCAGGCATGGAAAACATCTGCACGCGCTGCCACCAGACGGTGACACCCGAGAGCTGCTACTGTCCACACTGCGGGCTGCCACAGATCGTCTATGAAGGCGAGGGCATCAGCGGCCCTGCATTGCCCGAGCAGTGGACGCACGCCGTGCGCGATGCCAGCATGGTCGATTGGAAGGCTGCCATCCGCGCTGCCATCACCCTGGCTGTGCCAGCCGGACTGCTCTGCAGCACCCTGTCGCCCGTGGGAATTCTTGGCCTTTTCTGGATGGGCGGAGCCGCAGCTTGGGCTGTGCTCTTGTACATGCGCCATCAACGCCCTGCATGGATTACCATCGGTGCCGGCGCACGCATCGGTCTCGTCACCGGCCTCATGGCCGCGTGGCTCGCTTTTACCATCAGCGGCGGTGCTCTCTTCGTTCAGCGCTACGTCCTCCATCAGTCCAGCAAGATTGACCACGAGTGGGAAAACCGCGTCGCCATGAGTCAGGAGATGGCCCAGGAATGGGCCTCAGGCGTTGGCTCGTCAGACTCTGCCCGCGCTCAGGCCATGGCCCTCCGCGCACAGGTTCAGGAATGGATGATGTCACCCTGGGGTCACGCCGGTATTGAAGCCTTCGGCTTGGCCGTTAACGCTTTGTTCCTGTTGTTCTTTGCGGCAGGTGGCGGCGCAATGGGGGCCCGCATCCTCGCCCGCAGACGGCGACCGGAAGTCTGACATCGATAGGCATAATCGGCATTTTTTCAACGCGTTACGCAACAATCAACCCAGCTTTTCCGTTCTCCACAACTTGCCCCACGCGGTGAACCCTCGTATCATCCGGCGAGAGAGCACACATGAACGAAACACAGCAGAAACCAGTCCTGCGCACCAAGGGCAGGCTGATGTCCGCCTCTGAGATTGAGCGCACCCTCGTGCGCCTGGCCCACGAAATCGTGGAAAAGAGCAACGGTAGCGAAGACTTGGCCCTTGTCGGCATCAAGCGTCGCGGTGTCCCGCTCGCCGAGCGCCTTGGCAAACTCATCGGCCAGATAGAAAAGCACCCCATTGACACCGGCGTGCTCGACATCCAGTTCTACCGTGACGACCTCTCCACCCGCGACGTTCGCCCCGTCGTCACACCCGGCGCGCTCGGCTTTGACGTCAACGGCCGCGACGTCGTCCTCTGCGACGACGTGCTCTACACCGGCCGTACTGTCCGCGCCGCCCTCGACGCCCTCTTCGCCCACGGCCGTCCGCGCCGCGTCCAGCTCGCCGTGCTCATTGACCGTGGCCACCGCGAGCTGCCCATCGAAGCCACCTACGTGGGCCGCTACGTACCCACCAGCGGTCGCGAGATTATTGAAGTCAAGCTCCAGGAAGTCGACAACGACGAGCAGGTTCTGCTGGTCGAGAAAGTGGACTAGTACTGCGCCCTTCAGCCTGCGCGCATCCCCACGCGCCATTCGCCGTCGGCCCTCAATGGACCGGCGACAGCCACCGCGAACCGGACCGGAGCCCGGTGCTCCGGTGTGAATCTGCATGAACGCCACCGCCGCTCCAGCACGCCGCCAGCTTCAACCCCCGCCCGTTGCCCCATCACCGTTTCCCTACAATCCGGGCTCGCTGCTTTCGGTACAGGATCTCTCCCTCGACACCGTCAGCCATCTCCTCACCCGCGCCTCCGCCCTTGAGGCCATGGACCCCATCGAGCGTGCGCGCATCCTCGCCAAGCGCCGCGTGGCCCTGCTCTTCTACGAGTCCTCCACGCGCACCCGCACCAGCTTCGAGCTGGCCGCCAAGGCGCTCGGTGCGGATACCACCCTCGTCTCCAGCCTCTCCTCCAGCATCGAGAAAGGCGAGACCCTCAAGGATACCGGCCTCACCCTGCACTCCCTTGGCGCCGAGGCCATCATCCTTCGCCATAAAGCCTCCGGCGCACCCTGGGTTCTCGAGCAATTCACCCGCCTGCCCGTGCTCAACGCCGGCGACGGCATGCACGAGCATCCCACCCAGTCCCTGCTCGACCTCCGTACCATCCTCCAGCACCTGCTTCCCGGCCTCACCACCGTCTCCGCTGACACCCTCAGCGGCGTCACCGTCTCCATCGTTGGCGACATCTTCCACAGCCGCGTCGCTCGCTCCAACATGTTCCTTCTCCCGCGTCTCGGCGCCAAGGTCGTCCTCTGCGGCCCCAGGGAACTCCTCCCTGAGATCGCAACCACCGCTGGCCCCGGCATCACCATCGAGCGCGACTTCGAGGCCGCCCTGCGCCAATCGCAGGTCGTCATGATGCTCCGCATCCAGGCCGAGCGCCTCGCCGGACTCCAACTCGACCTCGAAACCTATAAGGCCTCCTACCAGCTCACCGGCCAGCGCCTCGCCACGCTCGCGCCCTCCGCCGTCGTCATGCACCCCGGCCCCATCATTCGCGGTCTCGAGCTCACCGCCGGCGTCGCTGACGGCCCCCAGTCCGCCATCCTCGAACAGGTGCGCAACGGCGTCGCCATCCGCATGGCCGTCGTCGAGCGTGCCCTCACAGCCCACGGAGCACGCGCATGACCTCCCTCGTAATCCGCGGTGGCCATCTTATTGACCCCGCCGCCGGCATCGACGCACCCAAGGACACCCTTCTCAAAGACGGTCGCGTCGCCGATATCGCCGCCCCCGGCAAGCTCAAGTCCGCCAACGGCGCAGAAGCCCTCGACGCCACCGGCCTCACCGTCGCTCCCGGCCTCATTGACATTCACGTCCACCTGCGCGAGCCCGGCCAGGGCTACAAAGAAACCATCGCTACCGGCACGGCCGCTGCAGCGGCCGGTGGATTCACCTCCGTCGCCGCCATGCCCAACACCACGCCGGTCAACGACTCGCCCGAGATTACCCGCTGGATGCTCGCCCCCGAGCGCAACGCCTCCATCCGCGTCTTTCCCATCGCCGCCGCCACTCGCGGCTCCAAGGGCGAGGCCATCAACGACTTTGCCGCCCTCAAATCCGCCGGAGCCGTCGCCGTCACCGACGATGGCCACCCCATCCTCAAAGACAACATCATGCGCGAAACCCTCGCCGCCGCCGCCCGCGTCGGCCTCAGCGTCATCCAGCACGCCGAAGACACCCGCATGACCCAGGGCTGCAGCATGAACGCCGGCCCCACTGCCTTCAAGCTCGGCCTGCGCGGCATGCCGCCCGAAGCCGAATCCTCTCTCGTCGAGCGCGACATCCGCCTCGTCACTGAGCTCCGCGACGCCCGCGTTCATCTCCACGTCGCGCACACCTCCACGGCCGCTGCCATCGCCGCCGTCCGTCAGGCCCGCCGCAACGGCCTCCGCGTCACCTGCGAGGTCGCGCCGCACCACTTCCTGCTCACTGAGGAACACGTTGATCTTTATTCGACAAACGCCAAAATGAACCCGCCCCTGCGCTCCGCCGCAGACCGCGACGCCATGATCGAGGCCATCCTCGACGGCATCGTCGACGCCATCGCCACCGATCACGCGCCACACGCCGTCCACGAGAAGGAAGTCGAGTTCGAGCACGCGCCCAACGGCATCACCGGCCTTGAAACCGCCCTCGGCCTCTGTCTCCGCTGGCTCCACCGCGAGTGGAAGCTCCCCCTCGGCCGCGTCCTCAGCCTGCTCAGCGCACAGCCCGCCACTCTCCTCGGCCTCAAGGGCCGCGGCACGCTCGCCGTCGGCAGCTTTGCAGACGTGGTCCTCTTCGACCCCAAAGCCGAGTGGACCTACCGCGCTGCGGAAACGCGCTCCAAGTCGCACAACACGCCCTTCGACGGCTGGACCATGCAGGGCAAGGTCCGCTACACCATCAGCGAAGGACGCATCGTCTACACCAGCGCCTAGGCGCCGCTCCCTCAATCGTGCCTTGTGTTAGGGCACGAGTTTACTCGTGCCGCAATCCATCCCCCAACCATACAATTGTCATCCTGAGCGAAGCACGCTTGGGGCCCCGGCGCGCATAGCGCGTTGGGGTAAGCGGAGCGAAGGATCTGCTTTAGATCTTCGGACTCCTCGCCCACCAATCCACATCCTCAATCACGCCTTGAACAGGGCGCGACTTCAGTTGTGCCGCGCGTGGCCACAAAACCTTGCAGGGCATCAGCCCCTGAGGCAGCACACGCGCAGCCAACGTCTCAAAAGTCCCTCAGTTTTCTTTGGAAATTGCGCTTACGACGCCTTCCCCAGCAGCTCGCGCTCGGCGCGCAGCCAGTCTTCCTCGTGGTGCCCGTGCTGGTGGCCGCGCTCGGCCCAGTAGCGATGCGCTAGCTCTGCAATCTGCTCCTGCGAAACTGCCTTCGCTTTCACTGTCTTCTTGCGGGGTGCGGCCTTCTTCGCTGCAGCCTCTCCGGTCGCCGCCTTCACGCCCGCGGTCTTGCGGGGTGTCTTTGCCGTGCTCGCTTTCTTTACCTTCTCTGCCATTAGGATTGCCTCCTTCTAGTAGTCAGGGCCAATGAGCGGGCCATTTTCCCCAGCGTAGAACACAGTCAATCGCAATCCAAGCGCATTCCGCCTCGCCGCATCACCAACGTCACTACGGCTCCATCAAATTCGGATAGAAACCCCCTTATCGCCCAGCTCCGTAAACACGCCCAGCAGGTTCGTCATCCCCAGCAACTCGCGCACCCGCTTGCCCAGGTTCACCAGTTGCAGCGTGCATCCCGCGCCCTTGGCGGAGACATACAGCCGCACCAGCGTCCCCAGTCCCATGCTGTCCATGTGCGCAACGTCCGTCAGGTCCAGCACAATCCGCTTGTGCTCCGGCATCAGTTGCTTCACGCGGCTGTAAAGCGCATCACCCACACCCACCACCAGCCTGCCATGGCAGCGCACCACAGCCACGCCGCCATTCTGCTCCACATCCATCGTGAAAGCAGTCCCACCCGCCTTGTTCTCCATACGCAATGACCTCAGGGGAAAGCTGAAAATCCCGCAACGCAACCGCGCGCCATTCTCTCACGCACGGTCCTGCTTAAGACAGCAAATCCCGCTGCACGCCCATCCTCAATCGCGCTCTGTAACGGGGCATAACTTGATCCGTATCCAATTTGCCGCATGAAACGATGCGGGCTTCAAGCCCCCGTGTGCCCATTCCTGCCAACTCCGGTTTGCCCGTAATACGCCCGGAGCGCCCTGCCGGCCACTGCACACCATGGTGATCGCGTGGAATTCACACAACCGCAGTGACACACAGCGGAATGGAACTTGATTGGTGACCATTCATTTAGCAGGCCTCGCGGCCAATGGAAAGATTGCATTCCCTTGTGACGAGTGTCACTGCTCGACAGCTATCTTCGGTTTAACACTCAGTGCGTTCTACTCAGGAGGAACTTCCGGTGAAGAATTTCCGCGCGTGTATGTTCGGTTCCACCCTGCTTGCCTTTCTCTGTTTGGCTGCTGCCATCCAACCTGCCATTGCTCAGCGAGATAATGCCCCGCATGTGTACCATCGGGGAATTCCAGCCGGGGACACCTGTGCCACCTGCCATAAAGCGGTGTATGACCAATGGAAAGCCAGCCCGCATGCCGCCAGCAGTATCGATTGCACCGTGTGCCATGGTGAGCCAACATCGAAGGACTTCGCGGCCATGCCGGCGTTAAGTACCTGCGACACCTGTCACAGCGATCAGGTGGCACAACTCAAGTCTGATCCATTCATGAAAGGCAAGACGTGCGTGAACTGTCATCAGGCACACGTCTTCGTGGAGCACAAGAAGGCGGCCTCGGCAGGCGAAAAATAACACTTTTCATGCGTCACATGCACGCATGGCTAGCGGGGGCATCCGCGCTCACCGCTCTGGAAACGTGTCATCGCATGCCAATGGCATGCCCGACCGGTTGCCCTCAAGACTGGCAGATCGTGTGCCTGGAGATTTCCAGCAAACACGCAAACGTTCCGCAAACGCGTTAGCAGCTACCTGACTTCCGGTTAGCTTGTCACCCAGGCCCTTGCCGGCCTGAGAGCGTTGAGTCTCCTGCGCTATCGTTCATTGGCGTGATGCCCACCTTCTGGAAATGACCCCCGATAGCTTTGTATGATTGCGGCCTTTCAGCACGTAAGGGCATTGCCTGCCATCTGTTCTCCTCCGCTACACTCGCTTCAACGACTTCCATCTAAGGCCCTCAGCGGCAGCGGGCCCTGAAGATATCCCCATATCGAATCAGTGACAGTATGGAGAGGAGAACACAATGAGCAATGAACAGTCGGCGCCTGAGACGAAAGGCGTTACGGTAAGGCAACTTGCAACGGTTGACCTCGGCCCTGAGATCGAGGGCATGGCTGGGCGCCAACTGCGCATGCGTATGTTCACCATCGAGCCTGGAGGCGTCCTTGGCCCGATTCACGACCATAAAGATAGACCCGGCATCGTTTACATCCTGCAAGGAACGATCACTGACCATCGAAACGGCATCGCTACGGACTACGGGCCGGGGGTGGGCTGGCCCGAGGATAGGAACACCACACACTGGCTTGAAAACAGAGGAACGATCCAGGCGGTGGAGATCTCCGTCGATATAGTCAAGCAGCCGTGAGATGACGAACTGGTAGGCCTTGTTGCACCGCCCCTGTCGTTCGCGCTAGCGTACGACAGGGTGGGAACTCACGACTTCCACCCAGCAACCAAAAATTGCCTCTGCACATCTTGCAGATAATTTCCTCCACTTGGCGCACAATGGAAAGTAAGTAAGAACAGCGCAATCCAGCCCGCGCCTTCACAGCAAAGCTAGGGGCTAAGAGCTAGAGGCTGAGGGGATACCCCCACCCCCTACCCCCCCTTGAATATTTTTCTTTTCCACAGAAAGTTTGCCGATAATTACGTGCCTCCCGCCCGCGCAGGCGCAGGTCATCGCGCGTAACACATAGCTACATATAAACTTGTGCTCAATTGAGTAGGGGCTCCGCCGCCCGTGTCATCCCTTGCGGCGGTAGAGAATCTGGAACTCGTACCCGGGATTCGGCGGGAAGATGCTCGCCACATTGCGCAGCCGCTCCGCAAGCGCCGGAGCCGCCAGCAGTGGATATTCGCGCTCGCGCAGGTCGTGGTAGTCAAAGTCCACCGCCAGCGACAGCATGTAGATGGCCAGCGCATCAGAGAATGTGGACTCAAAGTAGCCGTTTCGTGCGCGCTCATCCACGCCCTTCTGCCCGCCGTGTGAATCCAGAGCGCGTCGCCGCATCTCCCATGCGTCCTGGCTCGTCTCGCCGCGCGTCTGCGCCTCTGCCTGCGACCACACCAGCCGCGCAAAGCCCTCCGGCACGCCGGCAATGTCCACAAAGTTGTGCGCCACATTGATGAAGAACTCAAACGCCAGACCGAACCGATCCTCCACAAGCCGCGACGACAGGAACACCGCCTCTGTGCTCCCGATAGTGGCATTCCGGTGGCACACCGCCCGGTCGCTCAACTCCACGCTGTACGTCGGCGCCAACAGAATCTCGCCCGTGTCCGCAATCGTCAGAGGCACAAAATAGTACGCGCGGTCCCGCAGCGCCGGCGTAATCGTGGCAGGCACGGTGTTCACCAGCCGCTCCAGGTCCGCCTCGGCCAGGCGCGTCTCGCCCCAGGCGGCATAGTGCATGCCGTTCATTGCTGTGGAAACATTCACCTGTGCGGCTACCCGCTCCGCCTGCCAAAGCTCGACCTGTGCACCGTTGGGCATGAAATTGTATTCTAGATGACAGAGGCCGCAATCATGCCACATTCTGTTCCAACCCACAATCCCACAGGTGGAACGGTCTTCGGATTCCCCCTGAAGGGCTTCGGGCTCTTCACCAGCCTGCTGCTCTCCTTCGCCTCCGCCTTCTTCACATTCTTCGCCACCACCTGCCTCGCCATCTTCGCACTGCTGGCGTGGAATCTCCTCGGCGGCCACAGCGTGAACTACGCTGACACGTACCGCTACGTGGGCTTTCCCGCAGGCGTGATTGTGCTGGTCATCGCGCTACCGCTCTTCGGTGCTCTGTGGCTGCGCGCCAAGCTGCGCGGCTGAGTCCTTCCGCATTTTCCAGCCTGTCCATGATGCAAAACAGCGGCCTCCCGATTGGGTGGGCCGCCGTTTGAGCCTGGAACGCCGTGGTAGCTAGTGCCCTGCAGGCTTCGGGTTCGCCGGGTCGAACTTCGCCACCTGGATCTTCTTCGCCAGCCCGACCTTTGACAGGATCCAGATCCCCCAGAAGTTCGGGTCAACCTCGTACCAGGTGAGTCCGTGACGCGCCGAAACCGGGTGCGCATGGTGGTTGTTGTGCCAGCCCTCGCCGCCCGTCAGCAGCGCCACCCACCAGCTGTTGCGCGAGTCATCCCGCGTCTCAAACCGCCGGCTGCCCCACAGGTGCGTCGCGGAGTTCACAAGCCACGTGGCGTGCAGGCCCAGCGTCACGCGCAGGAACACGCCCCACAACACCATGCCAATGCCTTCCACCGGCCCGCCAAAATACCACCCGGCACACAGCAGCACCAGCCCGGTCAACGTGATGGGCAGCCAGTGATACTTGCTCAGCCATACGTGGAAGCGGTCCCGGCCAAGGTCCGGCGCGTAGCGGCTCAGCAGCGCTGTCTGCGCATGCAGGGCCTCGCCAAAAAAAATCCAGCCGGTATGCGCCCACCAGGCGCCTTCGCGCGGCGTATGCGGATCACCTTTCTGGTCGCTCAGCTGGTGATGCACGCGATGCGTGGCCACCCAGAACATCGGCCCGCCTTCCAGCGAGAGAGTGGCGCACACCGTCATCAGATACTCAATCCACTTCGGCGTCAGGTAGCCGCGGTGCGTCAGCAGGCGGTGGTAACACATGCCGATGCCCACGTTGATAGCCAGCACGTAGAGCACCGCCATCACTGCCAGCCGTTGCCAGCTGAAGAAGAACAGCGCTGCAACCGCGCCCAGGTGAAACAGAGCAATCACCGTGAGCGTGAGCCAGTTAAAGCCCTCCGTCACGGTCGCCGCCCGGCCCATGTGCACCTGTTCTCGCGCGGGTGCCGTGTGTGCTTGTGGGGTAGTCAGTTCCTGGTCTGCTGCATGGGGAGCGATATCAACGTCTGGGGTTGTGACAGGGGAGGGTGCGGTTAAAGCTGATGCCATTCGTTGGAATTTCCTCGAAAAGAGAGACTGTATGTCTACTCTATCCCTCAATTGTATAGGAGTACACAGAATTTCCCTTGTCCTCAGTTCCGATTTCATGCGGTCAAAGGGCTTACCGGCAACCAAATGCCAGATGCATAGGCATGGCAGTTACTCCCCGTCGGAGTCCCCAAAATCACCGCCGCCCGTCACAAACAGCCTCTCCACGCTCCCGCGCAGCACCCGATACAGCGCAAACTGACGCTCATGGACGCCGTGTAGTTCAAACAGAAGTTCGCCCCGGTTATCACCCATGGCATCGACGGCATCAATAAGCCTCATGCGTGGCGTCACGTCCAGGTGGGCGCTGTCTGTCACGCTCTTGAACAGCACCAGCAGGCTGCCGTAGAGGTCGGGCTGGCCAATGATCGTCACATATTTCTGCTGCTCCACAGGACCTCCGGTATGTGCCGTGAGCACCAGCGTCGCTCCTGAGCCGTAGGCTAGTTGAAACACGCGCAAAACCTCGCCTTCCAGGGGCGCGGGCTCCGGTGGCGCTGGAGGCGGTGTCGCCTTTGCCTTGGCGCCCTTGCGCTTTGTCGTTGCAGCCGGCGCTGGCGGCGCATTCAGGCCCAGGGCGGTACGCGCTGCGTCCTCCATATCCGCCTTCATCTTCTGCTCATCGGCAGGATTGGCCCATTTGAAGCTCCACGGATGCTCGGGCCGATTCTGCGCGTCCGAAACAGCCACCATCTGCTCCATGTCCTTCGGCATACCCTTTAGTGTGGGTGTCAGGCTGGGGCCGTTCTGGTCCGACAGGCCGCGGAGCAGACGCGGGCGTCCCGGGTCCGTGAGCTGGGAGACAGACTCCACATAGCCCACGTCGGCAGCGGATTTTCTCTCACTCGATTTCTTGAGCTTTGGCCGATCCGCATCCTCGGCCGATGCAGTCTCGTCGGCGGGCTTCTTCAGCGTGGGGCGATCCGGGTCACGTGGGGGCGCGGGTGCGGCGGGCGCTGTCTTCCCGGCAGAGCCACCTGCGGGTGCCTCGCCCTGGTGCACCTTTCTATGCAGAACAGGACGGTCGCTGCCCGGGTCGTCAAACTCATTCATCGCCATTTCAGGAGGCGGCAGCTTGGGCTTTGGCATCGGCTTCCACACGCCCAGGCCAACCCATAAGCCCTGCACCTGACCCGCACCCTGGATGTCAAACCGGCCCACATGCCTGCCGTTCTTCTCGAGCAGGTACTCCGTGCCACCGTCCACCGCAAGGGGCTGGGGCCGCGCCAGATACACTCCGGCGTCCTGCAGCGTGTCTCCGTCATAAACGGTGACGGGAATGAGACGACTGAACTTGGGATTGCCCGCGGGGCCGGTCCACTCCAGCACCGCGACCGCCCGCAGCACTGGCGCCTGCTTGGCCTTCTGGTCGATGGTGCCGGGATACTGGGCGGCAGCGGAAAACGCAGCAAGCATCCCCAGCAATACGGCAACTGTTGGCGGCATCAAGAAGAGTTTTGCCCAGCGCAATGACACGTGTCGCCCACCTCGGGAATAATGCAACCTGACGGCCGCTGTGGACTCAGCCGAACCTGCCACCGTAGGCCCTCCATCTACCATACGAGGAAACTCTCCATGGAACTCCATGCAAAGGTAGCCAACTTTACGCTGCAGACCGACGAAGACAATACCGTCAGCCTCTCGGACTATGCCGGAAAGCCCGTCATTCTCTTCTTCTATCCACGGGCAGACACCCCCGGCTGCACCATCGAGGCATGCGGCTTTCGCGATGCCTTCAAAAAGCTGCAGGCGGCCGGGGCTGTCGTGCTGGGCATCTCCCGGGACACCCCTAAAGCCCAGGCAAAGTTCCGCGCAAAATATAACCTCCCGTACACGCTCCTTGCAGATGTAGACGAGAAAGTCTGCAATCAGTTTGGCGTGTTGAAGGAAAAGAACATGTATGGCAAGAAAGTCTGGGGGATTGAGCGGACGACGTTCCTCATCGGCCCGGACCAGACCCTGCTGCACATCTTCCCCAAGGTCACACCCGAGGGCCATGCGGAAGAAGTGCTGGCCGTGCTGAAGGAATGGAAAAAAGCACACAAGTAACACAGGGCAAGGGCCGGAAAGAACGCCTGCCGGGCCGCCTGTTGCCACGGGCCTTCTTTGCGGAGTCGCCCGAACGGGTGGCTCCGCGGCTGCTCGGCAAGCTGCTGGTCCATCGCACGGCACAAGGGCTGCTCGCCGGGCGCATCGTGGAGGTGGAAGCCTACCTCGGCCCGCACAACATCCCGCCGGACCCGGCAGCCCACGTGCATCGCGGCCCCACGCCGCGTAATCGCGTGCTCTTTGGTCCTCCGGGGCATGCGTATGTCTACGCCATCTATGGCCGCTATTACTGCATGAACATCAGTTGCGAAGCGGAGGGGCTGGCAGGTTGTGTGCTGCTGCGCGCACTGGAGCCCGTGACAGGCATACGACAGATGGCGGCCAACCGCGGTCTTGGAGCAGAGGCCAGCGGGTCCGCCCTGACCAGTGGGCCAAGCCGCTTATGCCAGGCGATGGCGCTCACGCGCCCGGCACACAATGGCATGAGCGTAACCAGCGCACGGTCGCCGCTGCAGGTCCGGGACGATGGGTACGCAGTGTCAGGGATCCACATCACACCGCGCATCGGCATCAGGCACGCAGCAGACTGGCCGCTGCGTTTTGCCCTGGCCGGGCATCCGTGCCTCTCCGGACCAAAACGCATGCAAAGAAGCTAGAGCCGCCGCGTCCTTCCTGGAATGCGGTCTTCAGACAGAATCGCAACTGGTTCGGTAAAATCCCGTCTATCGAGATAGCGGTCGAAATCCATCCCATTCCCGAGGAGACTCCCAGCGTTGAAATCCGCTTCCCCTTTTTCTGTGTCAACAGCCGTGGTTGCCCTGCTTGGCGCAGCCCTCTTGGCCGCTAATGCAGCGGCCGCTCAAGCTCCCGCTGCCCCGCAGCAACCCGTGGGAACGCCTCCGCCGCCCGGACAATTCCACTTTCCCGCGCCCAAGAACCTGCAGGTGCTTCCCAAGGACTGGACCGCCGAGCAGGTACACGACACGATGGAGAAGTGGGCAGGCGATCTGGGCGTGCACTGCGACAAGTGCCACACCGCCGACCCCACGCATCTGGCCCCCAACGGACGCCCCCGGTTGAATTTTGCCGATGACTCCAAGCAGGAGAAGAAAGTGGCCCGCCTGATGTACAAGATGGTGGACAACATCAATTCCAACTACATCAGCATGGTGGATAACTCGGGAGTTCCGGTGACGTGCGGCACCTGCCATCGGGGGCACTTCAGCCCCGAGCCCTACGTGCCGCCCAAGGAAGAAGAACACCGCCCTGGTCCGGGTGCGCCTCAGCCTTCCGGCGCTACTCCGTCTCCGTCCCACTAGCTGCTACGGCATCCAGACAAAGGTGGCTACCGATCCCGCCGGGATTGCGGTGGCCACCGACTTGCCATTGAAGCGCATACGAAACTGCTGCGTAGCCGCACCCGCATTCAAGGCGTACAGCACGATCGCGCCGTCCGGATTGCGGAAGGCGACATTCTTCAGTTGCGCACCCTCAGGCTCGCTGGAGGCAATGCGCACCGCGCCAGGCAGAAGGAACTTGCTGGCGTGACCAAGGACGTAATAGTCCACCTCCGGCTTCACGACAGGTGCGCTTGGATTGCTCAGGTCTATGGTCACCAGGCCGCGGCAGGTGTCGCATCCGCCCACAAAGGGACCGTGGTTCTGGTCGGTCGCCAGTGCCCAGAGCACGTAGCTGCGCGCCCAGTTGCGTGTCACGGCGATCAGTTCTCCTGCCTCCTCGGCCAGCACGTTGCCTTTCTGCCACGCCCCACCGCTGGACTCCCGTCACCCACTGGTCCTTGTTGGGAAACTCCTCGTGGTTTTTCGTCATGACCTTGGGATCGCCCTCATAGTGGTGCCATGCGGTTCCCGCGGCCAGCGCGGCGGCCCTGGGGTCTTTGAGTACGGTTTCGGGATAGTCCGGGCGGTCCCAGTTGTGGTCATAGACCATCACCTTGGGGCTCAGGTGCGCGGCGGCCAGTGCCGGGGCCAGCGCCTCCCTCAAAAACTTCGTCTGCTCCTCGGCGGTCATCTTCATGCCGCTGTAAGTGGGGGGCGCAAAAAGCGGCTCGTTTTGCACGCTCATGGCCCACACCGGCACGCCCGCAGCCTGATAGCCGTGGATCGTCATCACAAAATACTTCGCGAGCGCGTCGTAGAACTCGGGCCGCAGGCCGGAGGCTTCCTTGGTTTCGGGGTTTGCGCCCAGCATGGACCCGGACGTTTTCATCCAGCCAGGCGGGCTCCATGGCGTAATCATCACGTGGATGCCGGGATTGATCGCCAGCGCCTTGCGCAACAGCGGCAGGATGTACTCCTGATCGTGGGCCAGGGAGAAGTGTTTAAGCTGCGGGTCCGACATGCCAGCGGGCGTGGTGCAGGCTTTGGTCGTCTGCTCGCAGAGGTCGTCAAAGGAGTAGAACGTAACAGCGAGATCCGACGAACCGATGGGCTGGCGCAGGAAGTTGATCGCAATACCCTCATGGCGCGCAAAGAGCAGCTTGAAGGCCGCATCCGTCTGCGCCGGGGTGAGCTTCTTTGCGAACAGCCACGCGGCGGCATCCGTCAGCGAGACACCAAAGCCGTCAATCTCCTGATAGCGCTGCGTGTCATCGACGGTGATGACCGGGAGGTCTTCAGGCGCCGCCGTGGCGGAGAATTGCAGTGCCGGCTGGCTCGAAAGCGCCTGCTTCAAGTCAGGGGTGGTCTGGTAGACAGTAACGGACTGGGCAGCAGCAGCGACGGCGACAAGAGCAAGGCAGGCGGCAAGTATGGCAGCGCGCGTCATGGATCCTCCTTTGGTAGCAAGGAGAATCCTATTGCATGTGCAAAGTGCGTGTCAGTGACAGGCTCGCGGGCTGAACCTACGCCCTTCGCGCTGAGCGCGCGTAATTGCCGCTCTTGCCGCCGGACTTGGATTCAAGCTGCACGTTGCGGATAACGATGCCTTTGTCGAGCGCCTTGGTCATGTCATAGACAGTGAGAGCAGCCACCGACGCGGCGGTTAATGCTTCCATCTCCACGCCGGTTGGGCCGGTGGTGGCTGCGGTGGCGGTGATGCGCACGCCGCCCGAGACAATCTCCGCCTGCACATCCACGTGGCTGAGAGGCAGGGGGTGGCACATCGGAATAAGGTCCGCAGTACGCTTGGCGGCCTGAATGCCAGCGAAGCGCGCCACCTCCAGCGGATTGCCCTTGGGATTGGATGGCAAAGTCGCAAGCACGGCCTGGGACAACTCCACAAAGGCCGATGCTGTGGCCGTGCGCAGTGTGGATTGCTTGGAACTGACATCGACCATGCGAGCCTGGCCGGAGGAATCAAAGTGCGAGAGCTTGGATGGGGCGGTTTTCGGCATGACGTCCTCAGGGAATCAGAATCCGAACGACGGTTCCAGCTTCAAGGCTGCCGCTGCTTTCCGGCACGACGACGAAGCAGTTGGAGCGCGCAAAGGCAGCCAGGTCTCCGGAACCGTGCCAGGGGACCGTTTCCACCTGCGGTAGTTTGTTCGGCGGCGGGTTGAAGTTACAGCGCGCAGGCAGAAAGCGCGTGAGGCCGGGCTTGGCATGGCGGTCCGTGGCTTGTGCGAGTGTCGCCAATGCGAAGCGCGGGCCCAACTCGCGTTTGCCACCGAGCGCGGCCAGTACGGGAGCGGCGAAGAGCTGAAACGTGACGGCAGATGAAATGGGATTGCCGGGAAGCCCGAAGAAAGGCAGCGTTTCACGTCCATGACGCATAGTCTCGGCCGCGCTGCGGGGCAGTTCACCAAAGACAAGCGGCTTGCCAGGCTGGATACGGACTCCGGTGAAATGAAAACGAGCACCGAAACGTGCAAGAGCAGGCTCAACAAGATCGAATTTGCCCGCCGAAACACCACCGGAGATGAGGAGCAGGTCTGCGTCGGCAGCCTCAGCAAGCGCGGCATCCAGCGCCTCGGTACGATCAGCCGCAGCGGGCAACACCCTGGCTTCGCCGCCTGCCGCAGTCACTAATGCAGCCAGCATGGGCGCGTTGGAGTTTCGGATTTGCCCGGGGCCGGGCGCAGCATCCACGGGAACCAGTTCGTCACCCGTGGTGAGGATGGCAACAGCGAGACGTGCAAAAACTTCAAGGACGGAATAGCCGCAGGCAGCGGCCAGAGCGATCTGCGCAGGGCCAAGAACACACCCCGGCTGAAGCAGGACTTCGCCTTTGTGCGCCTGTGCCCCTCGGGGCACGATGTTGTCACCGGCGGCGATGGTGCGCGGCGGCAGAAGACGCACGTGGTTCCCTGCGTGCTCCACATGCTCGATCATTGCGACCGCGTCGGCTCCTGCAGGAACAGGAGCGCCGGTCATGATCTCCCATGCAGCACCGAGTGGCAGAGGGCCTGTGGGCGATTGACCAGCGTGCGTGGAACCGGCAATGGCAAGAAGTTCGTGCGAGGCAGCTTCTGCTGCGCGGCAGGCGAAGCCATCGCGCGTGGAACGCGGGAAGGCCGGCTGATCCTCGTCCGCCTCCAACGGCTGCGCAAGAACGCGGCCTGCGGCGTGAGCAAGATCCACATGATGAATTGCAGGCTGCACAGTGCTCAGGCCAGTTGCGTGCTGAGCGACCATGGAAACCGCATCTTCATAACTGAGCAAAGCAGAGCTCATGCATTGGATTGTAGATGGCACGGCAAACGTGGCGTGAACCGGGAACGCACAACCGCGGAGCTTGTGCAAAAAAACAAGGCGCACCTGAAATCAGGCGCGCCCTGTGGAGAGAAGCAAACAAGCCGACTATTTCTTGCTGGGCTTGCCTGCCTTGTAGCTGGTGCTGACCTTTTGGCCCGCCTGCTGCAGGATGCCCTGCACCTCAGCAGCGTATGGGCCGTTGGGCGAGAGTTCGAGATACTTCTGGTAGGCGTCCTGGCACTCCTGAGGCAGCACGATGCGCTGCGTCTTGGGGTCGATGGTGGCCTTCGAGACCAGCCCCTGCCCCTTGAGGTAGTACAGGATCGCATCGTTCGGGTCGGCCTTGATGGCCTCATCCGCGGCGGCTACCTGAGCATCAGCGTTGCCGGACTGGAAGAAGATGATGGTCTCGTTCCGCAGATAGAAGGCAGCCTTTGTGGGGTTTGCCTTCACGGCCGCATCGTACGCGGCATTGGCTTCAGCCACCTTGCCCGTGCGCGCATAAATCTCACCCAGACCGGCGTTGGCCAAGCCCTGAATCTCAGGATTGGGCTTCTTGGAAGCTGCATCCACTTCCAGAGCCTTCTTGAAGGAGGTTTCGGCTGCATCCCACTTCTTGAGGCCAACCTGTGCCTGTCCAAGCTGGGCCCACAGGATGGAGGCATCCGGCTTGAGGGTAGTGTCCCTGGTCATGATGCTTTCAATTTCGGTGTACTTCGCCGTCTTGATCTCCTGCTCCTTGGCCTGCAGATCCGCCTTGGATGCCGACGGTCCTAACTGCTGCTGCGCAGTGGCGAGGGCCTCATTGGCGTCTTTTTCATCCTGGCTCACAGTCTTCAGGTCCTCATTCAGGTGCTTGATGATCTCGTTGGCCTTCATCGCTGTGGCGTTCTTGGCGCGGAGTTCCTCAAGCTGCTTCTTCTCTTCGGGGGGCAGCTTGTCGATGTACTCCTGGCGGGACATATCAATATCCTGCACATTGTCCTGGTTCGCAACGATGGTCACATTGTCATAGCGATCGGCCTGCTTGTCTGCCGTCATGCCCTCAGAGCGGTAGACCACCGAGTAAGTACCGGCAGGTACTTCACCCTTGTAATCACCGTTCTTGTCGACTGGAAAGGTGCCGCGGTCGGCCTGTTGCGGAGACAGCCCAGGGCCGGATGCAGCGCGAGTAATCTCCAGGAAGGACACAGCGCCGCCAGTCTGGGGCGCTCCAGTGGGATTGGTAACGTGACCGTGAACCTTGCCCATGGGGGTGTTGGCTGGCACGGCCGCAGGCTTCTCCTGCGCGAGCGCAGGCAACAGGGCGAGTGCCAGAACGCCAAGCCAAAGTGAAATGGTGCGTTTCATTTTCTTCTCCTTGGGAGCTGCGCGAACGAGGCTGCCCGCGGGCTCGATCAAAAAATCCTGATTTTCCAATTCCGTATCAGCGCACTTGTAGCCAGCGAACCCATTGCGGACAGCCGCGGGCGGAATGGACTTGCCCGCCGCTCCGGACGCAGTGAGTACACTTGCCCCGGGAAGGCGCACAAACCTGCTTGAGAATTCCTCTTCTCAACAGGACTCAAGTTAAATCCTATCGACACTCCAACACAAGGCCATTGGTCGCAAGTGACGCACTGACCCTCGGGAACCTGTTGGTGCCCGCCGTACTGCAGCGACAGCGAAAACCGATTGAAACCCATGGCGCCTGAGACGGACACGATGCCCGCATGAGCGCCCACTTAGGCTGCATTCCATATAATTGTAGGGGGAACCTGCCCCCCGATGTGTGGCCTGGATCACATGGCTCTTACCTTCCCCCTAAAATAGGGATATGGCAATCACGATCCGGCCTGCGGTGGCCGCGGACGTCCCACAGATCCTCGATTTCATCCGCGCGCTCGCCACCTATGAACGCGAACCAGATGCTGTTACGGCAACGGAAGAAGATCTTCTCCGCGACGGTTTTGGGCCCAATCCGTTTTATTTCTGCCTAATAGCAGAAACGGAAGGTGCACCCGCAGGTTTTGCGTTCTACTTCTTTAACTACTCAACGTGGCTCGGGCGCCCGGGCTTGTACCTGGAGGACCTCTTCGTCTACCCCGAGTTCCGCGGATTGGGCATAGGGAAAGCTCTGCTGCAGCGCGTCGCGGCAATTGCCGTGGAAAAGGGGTGCCCGCGCATGCAGTGGGAGGTGCTGGACTGGAATACGCCAGCCATCGAGTTTTACCGGGCTATGGGTGCGGAGTTCATGGACGAATGGCGCAACGTGCGCGTAAGTGGCACGGCACTGCAGCGTCTGGCGGGGAGCGGGGAGAACCGCACGTGAAAATTCGCGTGATTGGCGGGGGTCTCGCCGGCCCAGAGGCGGCTCTGACGGCCGCGCGGCTGGGCTGCGATGTGGAATTGTACGAAATGCGAGCCATGGTGGATGGCAAACCGAGGTTGACGCCTGCCCACCAGACCGTGGAGTTCGGCGAGCTGGTTTGCTCCAATTCACTCAAGAGTGAGTCACCCAATACGGCTCCCTGGCTGTTGAAGCAGGAGATGCGGCGAGCCGGATCGGCCCTTTTGCGACTTGCGGATGAGACAGCGGTACCAGCCGGTCACGCGCTGGCCGTGGATCGCGTGGAGTTTTCGCGGCGAATTGCAGAGGCAATCGCCGCCGAGCCTTCGATTCGCGTGATCCGCGAGGAGGTGAAGCAGCTGGAGCCGACGGAGGGCATCACGATTGTGGCCTCTGGACCACTGACGTCAGGCGCCTTGAGTGAAGAGATTCAGCGCATCACCGGCTCGGATCACCTGGCCTTTTATGACTCGATCTCACCGATTGTAGACGCGGAAACCATTGATATGGAACGTGTCTACTTTGCAGCACGTTGGGACAAGGGCACAGCGGATTACATCAACTGCCCGATGAACCGCGAGGAATATGACCGCTTTTATGACGCTCTGGTCAATGCCGAGGCTGCCGAAAGCAAGGCATGGGAGAAGCTTGAATATTTTGAGGGCTGCCTGCCCATTGAAGTTCTGGCACGGCGAGGCAGAGATACTCTGCGCTTTGGCCCGATGAAGCCTGTGGGCCTGCGCGATCCGCGAACTGGCAGGACGCCGTGGGCAGTGGTGCAATTACGCAAGGAAAATCTTCGCGCTGACAGCTATAACCTTGTTGGATTTCAGAATCATCTGAAGTGGGGAGAGCAGGCTCGAGTTCTAAGACTGATTCCGGGGCTCGAAAATGCGCGCTTTCTGCGCTATGGACAGATCCACCGCAATACCTACATCTGCGCACCGCTGCTGCTGGACGAATTGCTGCGCCTTAAGAAGCAGCCACGCATCCTGTTTGCTGGACAGATTTCGGGCGTCGAAGGCTATACCGAATCCATCGCGACAGGCCTTCTGGCAGGAATCTATGCATCCGCGCTGGCACAAGACAAAGAGCCGACACCCATTCCACGGGAAACTGCGCTTGGGTCGCTTGTCCATTACATCACCCACGCGGATGCGAATAACTTCCAGCCCGCCAACATTACATTCGACTTACTTATTCCCTTAGAGGAAGAGTTACGCAAGAAGATCAGAGACAAGAAGGAACGCCATCGCATCCAGTGCGAGCGTGCTTTGGAGGCTTTTGATGCGTGGCGAGTAACTGCGGACCACGGCTCAAACAAGCAAGTATTCATTTGAGCCGTGGCCAGCAGGTTCGAGGGAGTCAACCGGAGGCGGCGACGTTCTTCCAGCACATCGCCGGTGAGAGTCTCCGGCCTTGCTGTTCCGACGCGCATTTTGTCGCGCGGAGAAACGTTGCAGCTGCAGTGTCCGCCTAGCCCTGATGGGCACCCTGTGCCGCAAGCGCCAGTGACATCTGGCTGCCTGCTTCAAGCTTCACGTCATCCTTTTTGTTCGAAACAAAAACACCGGAGTTCTCACGAGCGATGGCGCTGTGCAAATCAACTCCCGAAAGAGCATTGACCTGATCCAACTGCATCGTCCTGCCATCCCATCCATTCAAATTTTCAGCACCATAGCCGTAGTAGCTGTAGGATGGTGGAGCCACACCCATGATGGTGGCCCGGATCGGAATAGTCTTGCCATTCTTCAGCTTCGCCTGAGTAAATCGCAAGGCGAGCCTCGAGTTTCCTTTGGCCTGCATATTATCTGTGACAATCGTGCCCATCAGTATGGTGCCATGTGGCAGTTCAACACCATTTTTCAAATGGACTGTATTACTAAGCACTGCCTTGAACTGGTTACCCGGATGCATCTTCCTGGAGTCCAGTGCCTTGACCAGTGCAACCTGGGCAGGCACCATCATGCTCGCCTCATGCTGCACCGCTGTCTTGCTGTCGGCCGAGGGCTGTGAGTCAGCGTTGATGGCTGCGCGAAGAACGGGCGGATACATCAAAGCCGCAAAGGCAACTGCAATCGACAGGGATATAGCAGCTTCACGTTTCATGCGAAGTAACTCCTAAGTCTGAGATAACTATCACCAGGCGATGCCATCTTTCTGGAGGCATCTTGAACTATCGGTTTAGACGCCATGCGAAGAGGATTGGTTTTCTCCCACACCATTCTTCAAGCTATCTGTATGTTCCAGGTGAAGAATGTGCAACTAGCTATGCACTCTTCACGGTGCAGTAAGTTGCGAGAGACTCTCCTTCTGCAAAGCAAGCGCACAAAGATATGCAGCTGCCAACCAGAGAGTTCGCGATAGCGGTACGATGCGGCGCGTGGTTCCTCTGCCTTTGCTTCCGCAACGGACGAGGGCGCAGCAGGCATTCGACGCGCGGAAAAGTGTACCCTTAAAGGAGGGAGAATGTGGATGCGTACGATTGCGATATTTATGTGTTCGGCAGCGCTGCTGGGCGGCGGTGCCGGCATGGCCGCGCAGCCCGCAGCCTCCAGACCGTTGAGTGTGGAAGTGCCCAGCAAGCCGCAGGTACTGTTGCCGGATGCGTTTGCCGGGTGGGTGGCAGCAAGCCCCCTCAAGACGGTATCCGACCCCAAAGAGGCCGACGATGCCAACGATGCGGCGCTAAAGGAATACGGCTTCAGCGATGGCATGCTCGGCGTATACAAGCGCGACAGCGATACGCTGACCGTGCGCGCATTGCGATTTTCTGATGCCAGCGGAGCCTACGGTGCCTACTCCTTCTATCGCAAGAATGGGTGGCCGAAGGAGGACATTGGCACGGGCGCAACCTCAGACCACAACCGGGTGCTTTTCTGGCAGGGCAACGTACTGGTGGACGCGACTTTTTCGCACATCAACTCAATGAGCGCGGCAGAGTTGCGCGAGTTGGCGGGCCAGTTGCCAAAGGCGCGTGGAAATAAGGCGATTGCACCACCGATTTTGAGCAACCTGCCACAAGCCTCCCTGGACAGGCAGACCACGCACTACGCGCTGGGCCCGGCTGGGTATGTTGGCGCGGGCGGCGTTCTGCCACCGGAAGTTGTGGGCTTTGATCGTGGGGCAGAAGCAGTAACGGCGAACTACTCCCTGCGCTCTGGTCCGGCGACGCTCACGATCATCAATTACCCAACGCCGCAGCTGGCAGTGGCAGAAGAGGCCAGGATTCGTGCCTATCTAAAGGCCGGTAGCCAGACGCAACCACCCTGGCCTAAGCCGCTGGTGGATTCCGACCCTGCATCGCTTGAGGTGCGCAGGAGTGGACCGTTGGTGGCCATTGTCAGCGGCGATGCAATCCCGGATGAGAGCCACAAGCTGCTCCGCATGGTGCACTTTGACGATAACGTGACCTCCATCCCGCAGCCGCACGAGTCGGAGGTGGCCAAGACGGGCCAATTGCTGTGGGGCATAGCCGTTCTCGTCATGATCGGCTCAGCAGCTGCGATTCTGCTGGGGCTGTTTCTTGGTGGTGGCAGGGCACTGTACCGCATTGCGCGCGGTAAACCAGCATCATCGGTCTATGAAACGGAGTTTATCCGGCTGAATCTGGAGAAATAAGGGATGGATTGTTGGCAGAAATGAGTCGCATCCAAAGGGTTAATGGCAGAGCAGAACCTGTGGAAAACCACGCCAAAACCCCATAAAACACCCCGAATTCACCAGAAAAATGCGTTTCAAAAAGGCGAAGATTCGGGGAATATCCGACAGAACGCTCCCCGGAGGCGATAGCCATAACTCCTTAAGAATCAATCAATTATTTCGTGTCGGATTTATCCTTGACACTCCGGTTCCCCGCACCTACTATGCAGCCAGAAAGTTCTAATGGCTTTGCCTCCGTTGGAACTATTCTCCCTAAGGAAGGAGCTGCCCAGTTGCCGGGCGGCTCTTTCCGTTTTTGCGGCAAATAGTGTTCTGACTGACGGAGCAGCAGCGGGACCTACTGTAAGGACTGCCATCCGATGTCTGCCAGCATGGCGCGGCCCACGACCAGGGCGGTCACCGTCACTGCGGCAAACAGGCACGTCCAGAAGCCAATGCGGTTGAATGGAATGAACAACGTGTTCAGATGGCCGGTGAGCGTGATGCCGGCATGGTCTGGCATGAGCGCGCGGACGGCGACGGCAAGCAGAAAACCTGCGGCCCACACGATAGCGATGCGGAAGGCGAGCTGAATGGTCTGATCCATGGTGAATGCCCTTCTGCCGACGGATGGCTGCGCGCCTGCGCAGTCCCTGTGCGGACTGGTGAAAACTTTACCGAAGTGGTAGGGGACGATACAATCGGGAAGGAGCAGGCCGACGTAGCTCAGTTGGTAGAGCAGCTGATTCGTAATCAGCAGGTCATCGGTTCAAGTCCGATCGTCGGCTCCAGGATTCTGGTCAAAATATTTAGTAATTTATGAATGGCGCCTCTCGAAAATCGAGGGGCTTTTTAGCTTTGGGATGCCTCCCGAACGGCTGCGGACGCTCCGGCCTACAGAAATTTTTGCCGCTCGCTTGCGGAGGGGACAGGGCAGCTTTCGAGCCGACCCCAGATGCGATAACGCCAGCGCGCTACGAGGCGATAGGCAGGATCGCGCAGGGGACGAGGAACAAAACGCAGGAGTACTGCCACCTTGGCCCAGGGACGAGGCAATTCGGCCAGAAGGGCAATGACGGCATCGGAGCGGCAGAGGACCTGCTCAGAGGGCGTATCAGGGTAGCGCACGACGAGGATTGTGCCAGGACCGGGCGCCGCGTTGTTTACGCTAAAGCCGATCCGCGTGAGCAGTGAGGCAACTGCGGGCGCCGAAGAAGGCGCAAAGCGCAGGCGATCATGACTATCTCGCCGGAGAAGCCAGCGCACGGAGCGGTTGCACAGGACGCAATGGCCGTCGTAAATGACCAGCAGGCGGTCGCCGAGGTGGTTGAGATAGCTCACTGGTGACAGGATGCGCGCGCGCAATCCGCCGATGCAAGATGGGCTTGCCTTCTATACTGGTCGCATCATGCGTCCTGACATTCATGCTCCTCTCCGCACCCGCTCCCAGGCATTACAACAGCGCGCAGAGCGCTACTTCCCCGGTGGAGTGAACTCGCCGGTACGGGCATTTCGGGCTGTGGGTGGAGCGCCGCCGTTCATCGAGCGGGCCGAGGGTGCATGGCTAACGGACGCGGATGGAAACCGCTACATCGACTATTTTGGCTCATGGGGGCCGATGATTCTGGGGCATGCCTTCCCGCCGGTTGTTGAAGCGATCGAGCGGACAGCGCGCAACTCGGCGAGCTTTGGCGCATCCACTGCGGCGGAAGCTGACCTGGCGGAGCGCATCGCGGCCTGCTATCCCACGCTTGAAAAGATGCGCTTTGTGAGTTCGGGGACGGAGGCTACCATGTCGGCCATCCGGCTGGCCCGGGCGGCCACTGAGCGCAAGATCATCGTCAAGTTCGAGGGCTGCTACCACGGGCACGCGGATGGGCTGCTGGTGAAGGCGGGCTCGGGCGTGGCTACGTTTGGCATTCCGGGGTCGGCGGGTGTGCCGGAGGAGATTGCGCATCTGACGCTCGCCCTGCCGTACAACGATCTCGCGGTAGTGGAAGCGGCGTTCGCGGCGCATCCGGGAGCGATCGCGGCAGTGATCCTGGAGCCGGTGGTGGGCAACGCGGGGTGCATTGTGCCTGCGGAGGGCTATCTGGCGGGACTGCGGGCGCTGACGGCACGCGAGGGCGCGCTGCTGATTGTGGACGAGGTGATGACGGGCTTTCGCGTGGCGCTGGGCGGGGCAACGGAGTTGTATCGGATGGACCCCGATCTAGTGACCCTGGGCAAGATTGTCGGTGGCGGTCTGCCGGTGGGAGTATTCGGCGGCAAGCGTGCTCTGATGGACATGCTGGCGCCGCTGGGGCCTGTATACCAGGCCGGAACGTTGAGCGGAAATCCGCTGGCGATGGCGGCAGGACTGGCTACGGTGGGCTACCTTCAGGAACACGCCAGCGCGGTATATTCCCAATTGGAAGCCACGGCGAAAGCGGTTGCCGAAGGCGTGGCGAATGAAGCCAGACGGGCGGGAGTGCCGCTGACGCTGAATCGTGTGGGTGCGATGTGGACGTGGTTCTTTACGCAGGGGCCAGTGAACAATTACGAACAGGCAGCGACCAGCAATACGGAAGCCTTTGGGTGCTTTCACCGTGCCATGCTGGACCAGGGCGTTTGGCTGCCCCCATCGCAATTTGAGGCAGCGTTCCTGAGCACGGCGCACGGCGAGGCGGAGATCGCCGCGACCATCGAGGCGGCACGCAACGCCTTCGCGGCATAGGCCAGGGGAGTTGAGGTCTTGAGCACAAGCGTGGTCACGTTGCAGTCGAGGCGCAGGCGCCTGCAGAGGCGCCTTCTGCGGCATCATCTGCCGTTGGGAGTGGCGTCTGCGGTGGCCACGTCGGCACTGTATGTGACGCGGCCTTACAGCGATGCGATCAGCCGGGCGAGTTTTGCCACCGCGTATCCTGCACTGGCGCTGCTGGCTGCGACGCTGCTGATTGGACCGTGGAACCTGCTGCGGGGACGCGCGAATCCGGTCTCAAGCGATGTGCGGCGGGATGCGGGCATCTGGGCCGGAATTCTAGGCGTGCTCCACGCTGTGATTGGGCAATGCGTTCACCTGCGCGGAAGGCCGTGGCTCTACTACGTCTACGGGCCCACGGAGCATCATCACGGGCTGCGGCATGACGTGTTTGGGCTTGCCAACTATACGGGGCTGGTTGCCGTACTGGTGCTGATTACTTTGCTCGCGACATCGAATGATTACAGCCTGCGCGCAATGGGCACGCCACGCTGGAAGCAGTTGCAACGGTGGAACTATGCGGTCTTCACGCTGACGGCGGTGCATGCCGCCGGATATTTCGCAATTGAAAAGCAGAAGGCCAACTTTGTGGCCACGGCAGCCGGATGCGTAATGCTGACACTGCTGCTGCAGGCGGCAGGGTGGATGCGGCGCAGACGAACAATACTGACACAGAACGGGCACGCGCTTTAAGCCGAGGCGGAGCCCAATCAGCCCTTGATGAGGAAGAGCAGGCCCGCGACGATGAGTGTGGCTTCGATGATCCAGACAAAGACGTCTTCCCTGAGGCGATCCAGGACGCGCTTGCCGGCGAATGAACCTAAGATCATGACCGGACCAAGAGCGATGCCGGCAAGCACGCTATGCAAGGGCAAGACGGCTGCCTGGCGGTACGCAATCAGCTTGGTGACGTGCATGACGACAGTTGAGAGCGCCTCCGTGCCTATATAGGCACCTTTGAGAAGTCCGTAAGCCAGAAAGAATGGAGCCATCAGGGGGCCTACGCTGCCTAGCAAAGCAGATAGGAAGCTGGCGCCTGCGCCAATGCCAGCAAACGCGGGCAGCGAAGGACGCCAGATGGATTTGGGATGTGCGTGCCGCCAGACAACAACGATAATCAGGAATACGCCAAGAATGCGCGTGAGCGCTACAAGGGGCGCGCGGGCGAACAATAGACCGCCGAGGAGCGCGGTGGGAACACCGCCTAGCGCAAACCAGACTACGACACGCCAGTTCAGCTCGTGACGGTTATACCAAACGCGACTACCGTTGCCGATGAGCTGCGCGACGGTGAGAATTGGGATAGCGTCGCGAATGCCGAAGGTCCACACAAGGACGGGCAGCAGCACGGCAGCGCCACCAAAGCCTGCTACCGCGGCGAGCGTAGCCGCTACGAATGAGACAACGAGAGTCACAACCAGATGAAGCAGATCCGGCATAGGCTTCCTGTCACTACGAGAAGGGGGTGTATGTTGCGCTGAAACTCAGCCTGGCCGATTCCACTCGTCCAAGCTAACAAACTTGTGGGTGTGCTTGCAGAGCGAGATCAGTAGGTCTGCCGCGGTGACCGAAGGATCACGATTGGCGTTGAGTACGAGATGGCCGCCATCGTGGAGCACGATGGTCGTTGCATAGCCACGGCGCTGATTGCGGTGAATTTTGCGCATGTGACTCTGGGCTATGCGGTCGGCAGACGGCTCGCTCCAGTCATTGGTGATGGCATTCCAGAGGACAGGCGTCATGCCCAGCTCCCGCGCCACACGCAGGACGTAGGGGCGGCGACCGCCGAAGGGCGGGCGGAAGTAGCGCACAGGCTGACCGACAATTTGCGCGAGTGTATCACTCGTGCGGACGAGTTGTTCGCGCACGTCCGCAGCCGAAGTGAAGGCAAGGTTTGGGTGGCTCCAGGAGTGGTTGCCGATGACGTGACCGGCCTCAGCGATGCGCCGAACAAGCAGAGGCTCAGCCTGCGCGTATCGGCCGACATGAAAAAAGGCAGCGCGTACACCGTGCGAGGCAAGCACGTCCAGCAGGCGGGGAGTGCAGGCCGGATTGGGGCCGTCGTCAAAGGTGAGGGCCAGTTCACCGGGGCGTGGGGGCGCGGTGAGTGCAGGGCCAAAGAGGCGCGAAGCGGGCCACATGGCGGCGTAGGTGTAGCCGCCTGCGGCCAGTCCTAGCAGCGTGGCGGAACCGAGCAACCCATAAATTTCTGAAGTCACGCGAGAAAGCATTGCCATGTATAGTGTGCGGCGCAGCAGGGATAGACGGCAAGTTAAGGCAGCGGATGGCCGGCCGATGGGCCGCTCAGTTACCGATGCGCGATTGCTCACTACGCGGCAAAGAGGCGTATACTCAGCTTGTTCGGGTCGCATCCTGAGTAAGCGGAGCGGCACTGGAGACAACCATGAGCCTCACCAACTTCCCCGGCGCTGGTGGTTCGCACACCGGCAACCCCGTCACAAAGGTTACGATGCCCGCTCTGGCTGAGATGAAGCGCCAGGGCAAACCCATCACTGCGTTGACCGCCTATGACTATGCCACTTCACGGATAGTGGATGAGGCGGGCATTGACATGGTGCTGGTGGGCGACTCACTTGCCATGGTTGTGCTGGGCCACGAGAACACGCTGGCCGTGACCGTGGATGAGATGCTGCATCATACGCGCGCCGTGCGGCGTGCCGTGCGGCGTGCACTGGTTGTAGCGGACATGCCGTTTGGCAGCTACCACGGAACCATTGCGGATGGATTGGCCAATGCCGTGCGCTTTGTAAAGGAAGCAGGCGCTGAGGCTGTGAAAATCGAGGGTCCGCGTGTGGAGCTGGTGCGAGCGCTGACGGACGCCGAGATTCCCGTGGTGGGACACCTGGGCCTGACGCCGCAGAGCGTGCACCGCATGGGCGGCTATCGCGTGCAGGCACGTACTGCGGATACGGCAGAAAAGTTGAAGACCGATGCGCTTACTTTGGCCGAAGCGGGCGCAGGCGTACTGGTGCTGGAAGGTGTTCCGCGCGAGGTGGCCGCAGCCATCACAGCGGAGTTGCCGATTCCCACCATTGGCATTGGCGCAGGGCCGGATTGCGATGGGCAGATTCTCGTCTTCCACGACCTGGTGAACCTGACGTTTGCACCGCCGGCTAAGTTTGTGCGCCGCTATGGCGATGCCGCTGCATTGATCCGCGAGGCGGTGGCGCACTATCGCGAGGACGTGGAACATCGCGCGTTTCCTTCAGACGAGGAAAGCTATCACCTGCCGGAGGCGGCTCGCGCCGCCTTGGTCCCCAAGGCGGAAGCGGCTCCCAGATTACGCACAATACGGAAGGCGTAATGGAGATTCTGCATACCGTTGAGGAACTGCGCCGGTGGTCGCGCGCTATGCGTGCGCAGGCAGGCGCGACCGTCGGCTTGGTACCAACAATGGGCGCCTTGCACGCGGGACATGCATCGCTCATACAGGCCGCAGTGGCAAAGTGCGGCAAGGTTGCCGTGAGTATTTTTGTAAACCCCACACAATTTGGTCCACATGAGGATTACGCGCGCTACCCGCGCACCTTTGACGCGGACTGTGCACTGGCAGAGGCTGAGGGCGCACACGTGGTGTTTGCGCCGAACGTGGATGAGATGTATCCAGCTGGCGCGGCGACATTCGTGGACGTGGAGGGACTGAGCGAACGGCTAGATGGGAAGTCCCGGCCCGGGCATTTTCGCGGTGTGGCAACAGTGGTGACCAAGCTGCTGATCGCTTCGGAGGCGGATCGCGCCTACTTTGGCCAGAAGGATGCCGCGCAGGTGGCCGTGCTGCGACGCATGGTGACGGACCTGCGATTGGCCACAGAGCTTGTGGTGTGCCCCATTGTGCGCGAGCCGGATGGACTGGCACTGAGCTCGCGCAATATCTACCTGAACGCCGAGGAGCGAGCAAAGGCATTGACCCTGAGCCGGGCTGTTCGCCTCGTAGAGATGCTCGTCGCGGCCGGCGAGCGGCACACAGAGACGCTGATCGCGGCTGCGCGCGCGGTGTTTGCCGACGAGCCGGAGGTCCGCGTGGACTACACCGAACTGGTGAACTGGGACTCGCTGGAACCGGTGGATACCGCTATGCCGGGCAGCCTGTTCGCGGTTGCCGCGTGGGTGGGCACTACACGATTGATTGATAACGCAGTGATTGGGTGATGGAATTGAATGGTGTAAGATGAGCGCCGCAAGCAAATCCCCGTCAAGACCTGAGTCAATCAAGATGAGAAAAGTGATATCCCTTGCTGTTCTCGCTGTGGGTCTGTTCGGCACTGCAGACGCACGCGCCCAGACAATTCAGCAAAACAAGGCGGTCATCCTACGCGCCGAGGCCGAGGTGTGGAGCAAGGGTAACCTTGCTGCCGCCGACGAGATTTACGCACCTGATTTTGTGTGCCATTTCATCGACGGCATTGAATGGCGCGGTGTGAAGGGCATCAAAGCCGCGGTAGCCAGCCACCGGACCTCGTTCCCAGATTGGCGTGAAAGTGTGGAAGACATCATTGCTGAAGGTGATCGTGTGGTGATCCGCATTCACTCGACTGGCACTCAGCTCGGCGCATTCAACGGAATTTCTCCAACAGGCAAGATGGTATCGATCGAGGAGATTCACATTTTCCGGCTGGAACACGGAAAGATCGTGGAACAGTGGGGTATGCCTGATGTACATGGGCTACTGGAGCAGTTGGGTGTGCCAGGAACAGCTTCGATGAAAGCGCAATCGAGCACCAACTCACGATAGCAGTTGTGCGAGATCGTATTCCAGATTCAATCGAAAGGAATGCCCGAGCTTCCCGATCTCTCTGCCTGCGTCTCTGCGCTGGAAACCCATGTAGTGGGGTAGACCCTCGATCATCGGGTGCAGTTGGGGAGCGTGTTCTTGCTCTGCACGGCGGACACGTCGCTAGAGGCCGTGCACAGGCTTTTGGTGTGGCGCATCGGCATGCTGATTGCCATTGGGGTGGAGGGTAATCTTTGGCTGAACAGACTTGGACACGATGCCCTGGCGAGATTCCCTGAAAATTCGACAACTTTTGCAACTGTAGATGGCCGTGCATCGGAGGTTTGGTCTGCCCTGTCCGCGGTGCGGAGAGAAGATCTAGCGCATCCGGTATGCTGACATCGAAACCAACTACTCTCCCCACTGCCAGCCGGCGGCAAAAGCTGGCCTACCGAGGCCTCTCGCGCCTGCTTGGCGAGGACTGGCAACGCACGCTGGCAGCGCTGGAGGCACTGAGGCGCAAGTGATGCCCGCTTGGCTATCGGCGCCGAATTTGACACAGACGGCCGCATTTGCGAGACTCAGAATTGCTGCCGAACTGGCTGAAGAGGCCGGTTTCGTGTCCCGTGCCGAAGTGGCGGAATTGGCAGACGCGCATGGTTCAGGTCCATGTACTCGCAAGGGTGTGGGGGTTCGAGTCCCTTCTTCGGCACCAAAAGCTTCGCTAATTCCCCACAGGGAATAAAGTTCTAAAGCAGTGAAGCAAACTTCCTAAAGTGTTTAGTCCCAGCTTCAATTCGCACTAGATCTGTGCAAATTCCACAGTGATGCTTGCCCAGCCTATGCAACGAAAGCGCTCAGGCCGTCCTCGCATTGTTGCGCATAGTCGCTGACTGACGCCATAGCAAAGCGACAGGCGCCGTGCCTGGCAGCTATCCGCGAGAGTGCAATAGCAATGCACCTGCTCACATGAGATCCGCGGAAATGCAACCTTTACAGATGTTGCAAGAAAGCATCTGCCCTTTTCGGAAAAGTCGCCGCTTGCGCAAGTAGTTGGCTGGTCGGAAGAGGACCATCCACATGTCAATATGCCCGCAGAATACACCACGGAGCAGTAGCGACAAAGGCGGGTATCATCACTACTGACACTGGCGTAGAGGCATTGACAGCGTTCCTTGGCGACGTCCCCCACTAGGGAGTTGTTTCGCGGCCCACTATCGGGTTTGCCGTTGGAAACCAGTGCCTGGTCCGGTTGCAGGCATTACAGACCGAAAGCATTACCGGGACTTCTACCAGGACACCGACTACAGTGGCTAACGCCGCACCGGAACCAGGTCCAAAAAGAGCAATAGCCGTTGCGACCGCCAACTCGAAGAAATTGCTGGCGCCAATTAATGCACCGGGCGCCGCAATGGAATGTTGCACTTTGAACCAGCGCATGAGGCCGTAGGAGAGCGAAGAGTTGAAGTAGACCTGTATCAGAATCGGGATCGCAATCAGAACAACGTCAAAGTAGCGGCCTCGGATGTTATCGGACTGAAAGCCGAAGATCAGAACGAGCGTTGCAAGCAATGCCACAATGGTCACCGGGCTGAATTTTGGAAGAAAAACTTCGTTGAACCACTGCTTGCTATAGGCGCGAGTTAACCAAATTCTGAGAGCTATGCCAGCAGTGAGGGGAATGACAATAAAAGCGATGACTGAATAGAGAAGAACAACAAACGGAACCTGCAATGAAGAAGCACCACTCACCAGGTAACGGACGATTGGAGCAAACAGGAACAGCATGATCAGATCGTTCACTGAAACCTGCACCAGAGTGTACGCGGGATCCCCGTCCGTCAAATGACTCCAAACAAAGACCATTGCCGTACACGGTGCCGCAGCCAGGATGATGCACCCAGCGATGTACTGATCAGCCTGAGCAGTGCTAATCCACGCACTGAAGATATGGCGGAAAAAGACCCATGCAATCAGCGCCATCGAAAACGGCTTTACAAGCCAGTTAACGAAGAGCGTTATCAGTAACCCACATGGACGTTGGCCCACATTGCGGACCGCGCCAAAGTCCACCTTCATCATCATCGGAATGATCATCAGCCAGATCAGGATGGCGATTGGCACATTTACCTGGCTGCCTTTGCCGAACTCGAGATCACGCAATTGATCGACAAACCCCGGGAATAGCTTACCCAGTGCAAGGCCCGCCATCATGCAGAGCGCAACCCAAAGAGTCAGGTATTTTTCAAATACATTCAAACGTTTCGGTGCGATTGCCATTTTTCCTCTAGGGCTCAATGTGCATAGAGTTCACCCGGACATTGGAGGCCATATTGATTAAGCGCGCCCCGTAGCATAAGAAGGCCTGTGATATTCACCGCAATACAACAGCAGTATTCGCTTCAATCGTGGCAGGTTGTGGGGCGTTCTGCAGCGTGACAAACTTTTGCGGTGCGCAGCACGCGCGCGTCAGCCGTGTGCGATCAGCCTGCATGGCTTTCTCCTCTTTCAACCAGTCCAGAATCTCCTGCAGAACCCGGGCAGCGCCGGCATTAGGTGGTGCCACAATCCGATAGTGCATCCATTTGCCTTCGCGCCGGGCGGTAACGATCCCTGCGTTGCGCAGGTAAGCCAGATGGCGCGAAATCTTGGGCTGGGGCTGGCCGAGGACCTCAACAAAATAACAAACACAGATCTCCTGGTCGCACATGAGGTTCAGCAGCCGGAGCCGGGTCTTGTCTGCCAGGGCTTGGAAGAATCGTTCCACATCAAACGGCTTCTGTAGCGATGCCATGCGATCATTATATCCGTATTGACGAATATGTATAGCCTGGAATATATTCGATTAAGCAGATACGATTGGAGGGATAATGACAGATCAGTTATTGGAGTCAGTACGGTTGAAGTATGGTGCCGTTGCAGATAGCTCACTTTCGAGCGATCATCCCGGCGTCAAAGCTGTGGCGGAAGCATTCGGGTACAGTACGGAAGAATTGGCTTCAATTCCAGCTGAAGCGAATCTGGGACTATCCTGCGGAAATCCCACAGCTATGGCTTCGATCCGGCCGGGGGAAGTTGTTGTCGATCTCGGCTCCGGCGGCGGCCTCGATGTGTTTCTCGCTGCGAAGATAGTTGGGCCAGAGGGAAAGGCAATTGGAATTGATATGACGCCTGCGATGATTGAGCGTGCTCGGGCCAATGCCTGCAAAGGCGGCTATAAGAACGTCGAATTTCATTTGGCCACGATTGACCAGCTTCCTTTGGAAGACTCCTCGGTCGATTGCGTCATCAGCAATTGCGTTATCAACCTGGCTCCTGACAAACCTGCTGTATTTCGCGAAATAGCGCGAGTTCTCAAACCGGGTGGCAGACTGGCGGTTAGTGATATTGCACTCAAAGCAGAGTTGCCTGCCGCCATTGCCAACAGCCTTGCAGCCTATGTGGGCTGCGTCAGCGGAGCAATCCGTATCGATCAATATCGCGATGGTCTGCTCGCCGCCGGATTCCAGCACGTGGAAATCGTCGACAGCGGCGCAGATCTCAACGCTTATGCCAAGGCAGAGAACCAGAGCGCATGCTGTTCCCCGGCCATGGACAAAGGCAATCCATTCGAGATCGTTGGCGACTCCTGCTGTTCTCCGGCACCGCAAAACAGCACTGCGTTCCATGAAGAGCTAAAAGAGCTGCTCGCTCAATTCGACGTGAATAGTGCCGCAGCGAGCGTGAAGGTATTTGCAGTCATGCCATCCAAAGAAGCAGCCGCGTGACACAGATCAAGTGAAGCTCAGGGAGTGAAGCGATGAAGCCCCACTACAACGTCCTGTTTCTGTGCACCGGGAACTCGGCTCGCTCGATCATGGCAGAGGCAATCATGAACCGAAAGGGCTCTCCTGCTATTAGCGCGTACAGCGCTGGAAGCCATCCGGCCGGAGTGGTGCGACCGGAGGCAATTCAACAACTTCTATCCGCAGGCCTTCCCACGAAAGGCCTGCGCAGCAAATCCTGGGAGGAGTTTTCGAAGCCGGGGGCACCCCACTTGGACTTTGTTTTCACGGTATGTGACAACGCGGCAAAGGAAGTATGCCCGATATGGCCGGGTCAGCCTATGACAGCCCATTGGGGTGTGCCGGACCCGGCATCTGCCATGGGAACGCGCGAGCAGATTGAACGCGCTTTCCGAGAGGCCTTTTCAATCCTCGAGCGCAGAATCAGTCTATTCTTGTCGCTTCCGATATCTTCTCTGGACCAGATGGCACTGCAACGGAAAATCGACGATATTGGCCATCGATAACCATTGCACCAGGAAAGGCATCAGGAATCTATCATGCGCAAATTCATCTTTGCCTGTATCCACAATGCGGGGCGGTCCCAAATGTCGGCTGCACTGTTCAATCAATACGTCGATCCCTACAAAGCACAGGCAATTTCCGCAGGAACTCAGCCCGCAGATCAGGTTCATCCTGTTGTAGTGGATGCGATGCGTGAGATTGGAATTGACTTGACTGCCGCAAAGCCGCAAAAGCTCACAGCAGAACTAGCCCAGGACGCCGATACGCTCATCACGATGGGCTGTGGCGATGAGTGCCCCTACGTACCCGGCATTCGTCGCGATGACTGGCCTCTTCCCGATCCCAAGGGACAAGAAATCGAAGTTGTTCGCCAGACACGAGACGAGATCAAGTCACGCGTTGTAGCGCTCCTGGAGCGTGAGAATCTTCTGCAGAACTCCAAACTCACTGATTGATACTCATACAAAGTAGCCCTGCCAAGCTTCCATCATTGCAGTCATCGGAACCGTGATGGCCACGAATACGGGTGAAGCTAATTTCTATGCAACCGCAGCAAACCCGGTGATGAACCTGAGTCGGTTTCGGGGAGTTACCATAAAGTGTCCATCCACCATTAGCCCCGGTGGATGGCGCTCAGATTGCGGCGCTATGTTCCTATACTGTGCCTTAGATACGAGTCATTGGATGCGAGGCACACACGCTTGCTTGGCAAATGGGTCAGAAACGCTGCCTTGTTCGACCGTCGAAAGGCTACCCGCATCCCAGCACACATGATCAAGGCGGCCTACAAGGCAGGCGGGGCAGACAAGCGCGGCAAGATCCGGGATCTTAGTGCAACAGGGGCTTATCTGATTGCCCAGGAGTCGTTGCATTTCGGCACTTCGGTACATGTGATCTTGCGGCAAAGATGGCAAACTGACATCTCCTCCAACAGTACTGTCTACCTGAAGGCAAAAGTTGTCCGAAAGGGACGAAATGGCATCGGCCTCACATTTGTGCCCGACCATATGGATGATGAATCCTGGATGCACTTGATACGGTGCGATAGCACAATTTGGAGCATCAATGGCCTTATAAGCCGCTTGGCAGTTGCCAGAACGCTTGGATTCATTCTGGCGATTTGCCCTCTTGCGATGATGGAATGCCGCCGAATGCTCAGCCAAGAGCTAAGTAATGAACAAACCTCCCGCGTAGTACACATGGCTCATTTGGCCGAAGAGATGCTGTATGCGCGGAGAGGGACCTCTCGAGTGCGTGCAAATCCCAAGCTGGTCATCCGCATACTCGGTGAGAGCGCGCGCGCTGAAGACGACCTCGCTCTCCAATTTTGGGCGGGACTTCTTGTAGCTGCGTGCAGCGAGGAAGACACGCCCGACGAAGACCTGGGCTTTGTGGACTTGTTCGCTCAACTTTCTTCAATTCATGTGCGCCTTCTGGCTGGAGCTTGCGACAAAGCGGGCACACGTAGTTTGCCGCCAAATACGCGATCAGCGCGAGAGTTTGCATGCACGCCAGCTGAGATCCGGAGAATTAGCGGCATTCATGACCTCTTCCGCATTGAGCGCGAGTTGCAATACTTGTTCGATCTTGGGCTTATGGAACGTGTCGTGACGCCTTCACCATTTGCGCCGATGGAAGGAGCCGACCTCAATCTCACGGCTCTCGGGCGAAGACTTTGTGCACGCTTTTGGGGGCATCGCTTGCCATTCATGTACCGGCCTGAGGAACAACAGTCCATGCTCAGCATGCATGGTAGTTCTTCAACCTCTCACCAGCTCTCTTGTGTTGCACAATCTGCCCCAGCTCTTTCTGTCTGTGAATAGGCACTGCGCCAATGATTCTCCTCAAAAACAGGTGCAACGTCTTGTAATAGATGGCCGTGCCTCACCCCAGACTGTACGGTCAATTGCATAACCTATCGAGAAAATTTCTCATCGAGATAGCTTATTCTGTATTGAAATTCATCTTCAAAGAGGGTCGCGCAGAGGCAACGCATCTCGATTTGCGTCGATCTCATGCACTCAGCAGCTGAGTGCTCGCAATATCAAACTCTGCACGCAAAGTCACACACTTCGCTGCCATGGACGCTGGACAAAATGCTGACCGAGGCCCCAGGACACGACCTGCGGGGCGTGCTGGTGACTTGAAGGAACTGCATGTGTCACACTGAAGAGGCAAGAAGCTCCTTTCGCAGATCTCGTGAGCCGAACGTCAATGCTCATATCCAAGTTCATCATGGGATCATGCAATTTTGGATGTTCAAGAGAAGGGCCTGTAGCTCAACGGTTAGAGCAGGGGACTCATAATCCCTTGGTTGGGGGTTCGAATCCCTCCGGGCCCACCAT